>CAINFA010000097.1 GCA_903847955.1 uncultured Actinomycetes bacterium | reverse complement strand
CGCTTCACCGGGTTGGTCGGCCCCAGCTTCCTCGTTGGCTGGCTGACGGGAGAGTTGGCGCAGCATTGGGTGGTGCTGCTGGGGTGCCTCGCCATCGGTGGGGCAGCCATGGGTGGGCTGCACCAGACGAGCGGTGTCCTTGGGCTTGCCTTGCTCGTCGTGGCGGAGGTGGGCCTCGTGGTGCTCGCCGTTGAGGGACACCGAGCGTCGAGGTCGGTGCAAGAGGGCCTCGATGCGGCCCGCGGGCTCGGCGTGCTCGTGGCAGACCCGCGAGCGGTGGCATCGTGCAGCATCGGCCGACAAGCGCTGGTCATCCCGGTGGTGCCCCGGGCGGTCCTCCGCACGAGGAACCTCGACTACGTCGGCGATGCCAAGCGTGCGCATCGTCTTGACCTCTACCAGCCTCGCCACCGCCCCCCAGGAGCGGGTCCGATGCCGATCCTGCTCTACCTCCACGGTGGGGCCTGGGTGGTGGGCGACAAGCGGGAGCAGGGCAAGCCCATGCTCTTCGAGTTGGCTCGCCGGGGTTGGCTCTGCGTCTCGGCGAACTACGAACTCTC
This sequence comes from uncultured Actinomycetes bacterium, assembly GCA_903847955.1. Lineage (GTDB taxonomy): Bacteria > Actinomycetota > Acidimicrobiia > Acidimicrobiales > RAAP-2 > CAINFA01. The sequence continues at coordinate 1,373 of CAINFA010000097.1, read as the reverse complement.
GCCTCGGGCGACCTGGCCCACGCACGTGGTCGACTGCAAGCGGGCCATCGACTGGGTGCGAACCCATGCGGTCGAACTCGGCGGCGATCCGAACTGCATCGTCATCGCCGGGGGCTCTGCGGGTGGACACCTCGCGGCGCTGTGCGCGCTCACGCCCTCTGATCCCAGCTTCCAGCCCGGCTTTGAGGCAGCCGACACCTCGGTGCGTGGCTGCGTCTCGCTCTACGGCGTCCTCGAGATGACGGGTGATCCCTCGAGCTCAGGTGCGTACTCCACCGAACTCGTCGGGCTCTTGGAGCGGCTCGTGATCAAGCAGCGGCTCGAAGAGGACCGTCAGATCTTCGAAGCAGCGTCGCCCGTGCACCGCATCACCGCTTCGGCGCCACCGTTCCTCGTGATCCAAGGGCGTAGCGACACCATGGTGCCGGTCGCAACGGCGAGGCAGTTCGTGCAACGGTTCCGCACGGCCACCCCTGCGCCGCTGGCCTCGGTGGAGCTCCCCTTGGCCCAGCACGCCTTCGACACGTTCCCCTCGCCGCGCACGAGGGCGATGGTGGCCGGCGTGGTGGCGTTCTGCGAGGCACTGCACCAGGGCCAGGACCACTGCACAGGTCACGCCTGAGCCGAGCGGCTGGCGTCTCTGTCAGTCCTCGTCGGCCAAGGTGACCTCGACCGCGGCCTCAGCTGAGGTGCGGTAGGAGATGGCCTCGACCCCTCCCGCTCGGCACAGATCCGCCTCGCCGGCGCGCACCGCTGCGAGCACCTCGTCGGTGTCGGTGACCACGAGCTGGGCGACCTTGGCGCGCATCGACCGCTTCTCGGTGGTCTTGGCCCGTCGGAGGTCGACCAGGATTCGGCTGGCTTGGGCGTAGACCTCGGGGTCACCGTGGGCCGAGCCGAGCGCCTCGCGTCGGGGCCAGGTCGACCGGTGGATCGAGGTGTCGTGCTGCCAGCGCCAAACCTCCTCGGTGGCGAAGGGCAAGAAGGGAGCGAAGAGCTTGAGCAGCGCTTCGAGCGCGAGCTGCAGTGCGGCGCGGGCAGACCGGGACTCCGCCGAGTCCTCGGCGTAGGCACGCTCCTTGACCAGCTCGACGTAGTCATCGCAGAAGCTCCAGAAGAACGCTTCGGTGCGCTCGAGTGCCCGGGCGTAGTCGTAGCCCTCGAAGGCGGCGGTCGCCTCGTCGATCACCTCGGCCAGCTGCGCCAGCATCGAGGCGTCGAGGGGCACGGTCACCTCTTCGGCCGATCCGGCACCGAAGTCCTCGAGGCGACCAAGGACGAAGCGAGACACGTTGAGGACCTTGATGGCCAGGCGGCGGCCAACCTTCATCTGGGCTTCGTCGACGGCGAGGTCGGTGCCCGGGCGGGCGCTG
>CAINFA010000096.1 GCA_903847955.1 uncultured Actinomycetes bacterium | reverse complement strand
CGGGCCACCCGGAAGCCGAGGTGGCTCATGGCGGTGTCGACCATCTGGGGACGTCGAGCCGCTGGCCGGTAGCGGCGGCAGTAGCTGTCGGCGCACAGGAACGATCCACCCTTGACCACCCGGCGGGGAATGGCGAACTGGGGTTGGCGGGGGTCGAGGCTCTCCTCGGGCGAGACCCCCCGGGGTGCCTCGACCGTGCAGCACGTTGAGGTGCCTGCAAAGCGGGTCGTGGCGTAGTAGTCCGCCGTCCACTCCCAGACGTTGCCCGCCATGTCGAACAAGCCGTAGCCATTGGCGGGGTAGGTGCCCGGCACCGACGTGGTGCCGTAGCCAGCCTCGACCTGGAAAGGGAACTGCCCGTGCCAGAAGTTGGCCAGGCGCTCCCCTGCCCCTTCGGGGGAGGCGCCCCAGGTGTAGGGCGCCCCTTCGAGCCCACCTCTGGCGGCGAACTCCCACTCGGCCTCGGTCGGCAGCACAGCACCCGCCCAGGCGCAGAAGGCCTCGGCGTCCTCGGCCGCCACCTGGGTCACCGGGTGGTCGCCTCGACCCTCGAGGTCGCTCGAGGGACCCTCAGGGTGGGCCCAGCTGGCCCCGGGGGTCCACGTCCACCACTGGGAGAGGTGGGTGAGGTCGACCGGTCCTGGAGTCATGGTGAACACGAGGGAACCGGGCTCGAGGTTCTCCACCGGGGCGCCAGGAAAGTCTGCGGGGTCGAGGGGGCGTTCTGCCACCGTGCGGTAGCCGGTGGCCTCGACGAAGGCGGCGAACTGGTCGTTGGTCACCGGGGTGCGCGCCAGCTCGAAGCCTTCCACCCGGACCGAGCGGACCGGCGCCTCCTCGGGCTCGTGGACCTCGGAGCCCATGGCGGTCACCCCGCCTCGAATGGCGACGAAGTCGAGCTCGATCACGCGCTCGGCAGGCCCGCCCGCAGCTTGTCGAGGACCTTGGAGATGGTGAACGACGCCGAGGGCTGCCGGGGCGGGAACTCGAGGAAGCTCTGGGCCATCTGGGCCACGAAGGCCTGAGCCGGCACGCACAGGAAGGCGTGGTCGAGCATCCAGTCCCAGTAGGTGTTCGAGGTGAAGTCGGCCCGCTCGTAGGGGTCGGTGCGCAGGTTGAAGATCTTGGGCACCCGCAGCTCGACGAAGGGCTCAGCCCACACCTGCAAGGTGCCAGGGCACCGCTGCTCCATGAAGGTCATCTTCCAGTTGTCGTAGCGCACCGCGGTCAGGTCGCCGTCGTCGTTGATGTAGAAGAAGAAGTTCCGGGCGCTGTCCGTGGTCTCGCCGCACAGCCAGCTGAGCTGGTTGTGCCCGTCGAGGTGCACCTTGTAGGTGGTGCCGCCGAGCTCGGCGCCCTCCTTCAGCTGGGCGGCGATGTCGTCGACGCCGGCCGCGGCCAGCAAGGTGGGGAACCAGTCGTTGTGCGACATGATGCCGTTCAGCACGGTGCGGGCCGGGAACTTGCCGGGCCAGCGAGCCAGCGAGGGCACGCGGTAGGCACCCTCCCAGTTGGTGTTCGTCTCGCCCCGGAACGGGGTCGTGCCGGCATCGGGCCACGAGTTCATGTGCGGGCCGTTGTCGGTGGAGTACAGCACGATAGTGTCCTCGGCCAGCCCCAGCTCGTCGAGCAGGTCGAGCAGCTGGCCCACCAAGGCGTCGTGGTCGATCATGGTGTCGTGGTAGTCCGACTGCCACCGGCCGGCCTGCCCCTTGGACTCGGGCTTGACGTGGGTGCGGAAGTGCATGTGGGTCGAGTTGAACCACACGAAGAAGGGCTCCTCGGCTTGGGCCTTGTCCTTGATGAACCCGGTGGCCGCGGCCAAGAACTCCTCGTCGACGGTCTCCATGCGCTTCTTGGTCAGCGGCCCGGTGTCCTCGACCCGCTGGGTGCCGTCCCCGTTGGCCCAGGAGTGGATGACCCCTCGGGGGCCGAAGTTCTGGGCGAAGTTGGGGAACTCGTCGGGGCTCGGGTAGTCGTCGAGCTCGGGCTCCTCCTCAGCGTTGAGGTGGTAGAGGTTGCCGAAGAACTCATCGAAGCCATGCAGGGTGGGCAGGTGCTCGTCCCGGTCGCCCAAGTGGTTCTTGCCGAACTGGCCGGTGGCGTACCCAGCGGCCTTGAGGGCGGTGGCGATGGTGGGGTCCTCAGCACGAAGACCGAGCGCCGCGCCGGGCATGCCCACCTTGGTGAGCCCGGTGCGCACCGGGTTCTGGCCGCAGATGAACGCAGCGCGCCCCGCGGTGCAGCTCTGCTCGCCGTAGTAGTCGGTGAAGCGAATGCCCTCTTCGGCCAGGCGGTCGATGTTGGGGGTGCGGTACCCCATGATCCCGTCGCTGTAGCAACTGAGGTTGGATATCCCGATGTCGTCACCCCAGATGACCAAGATGTTCGGCTTCCCGTTCGGCATGCGCACCCTTTCGTCGACTGTCCCGCACCTTAGTGATCCCTCTGGGGTTCACCAACTCCCCCGAGCCGTGGCTCCCTAGACTCGCTGGCGACCAAGGAGCAGCCATGGCAGAGCAACCGAACGCGGCCGCGATGGCCACCGACGCCAAGAGCCTCGTGGCCCGCCTCGAGGGCGTGGCCGCGTACGACGCCACCGTGGTCTCGACCCGCCGGCGCACCCCCAACCTGCATGAGGTGGTGCTGCACTGCGAAGGCTTTACGAGCCTCGTCGCCCTGGCTGGCCAAGACGTCATGGTCGAAGTGCCCGGTGCAGGCACAGAGCGCTTCCGCCGCCGCTACAGCATCGTGGACCTCGACCAGGATGCCGCCACCTTGGCGCTGTGGATCGTGGCCCATGGCGCAGGTGCCGGCGAAGCTTGGGTGCAAGCGGTGGCGCCCGGTGCCCACGTCGACCTGGTTGGCCCTCGAGGCAAGCAGCCGGTCAGCGCAACCGCTGCCCACCACCTCTACTTCGCCGACCACTCTGCCCTCGGGGCCACCAAGGAGATGGTGGCGGCGAGTAGGGGCGAGAGCGTCATGGCCTTCGTCGAAGTTGCCACCCCAGAGGATGCGATCGAGCTGCACGCTCCTTCGGGGGTGCCATTCCAGTGCACCTGGGGTCACCATGACGGCCATCCGGGCGAGACCAGCTTTCTGGCCGACGCAGCCCGAACGGTGGCGCTCCCACCTGGGGTGCACGTCTACATCAACTGCGAGTTCACCACCATGCACGCCACCAAGGCGGTCCTCCTCGAGCGTGGGCTCGACCCCGCCCAGGTGGTCTTCAAGCCCTACTGGCGCAAGGGGCTCTCCAACGCCGCCCACGGCGAGCCCCCCAAGGGCTGAGTCGCTCAGTCGGTCTCTGTGGTCGCACTCGCCAGCCTGCGGTCGGGGATGAACCACATCACCGCCACCGCCACGTACAGCGCGTACGACACCGTCGGGTTGACCCAGGCCAAGGCCACCCCTGTGGCGTAGAGCACGAGCGACAGCTTGCCCTTGAGGTCGCGTCGAACCGCCACCTCGACCCTCGAGCCGACACCGTTGACCGCCACGATGCACTTCACGAGCACCGAGTAGGCCGCCCCCGCCCCGAGCGCGACGATGCCGTAGCCAGCGGCGGGCAAGGTGTGGTGGGGGAAGCGGGCCACCCATGAGGTGGCTACGGGCACGAGCGACAGCCAGAACAGCACCGCCAGGTTGGACCACATGACCGACCCGTCCATCTTCTCGGTGGCTCGCAGGAGGTGGTGGTGGTTGTTCCAGTAGATGCCGATCATCACGAAGCTGAGCAGGTAGACCAAGAGCGAGGGCAGCAAGGTCCTCGACGCCGCCCAGCTGAACCCCCCAGGGGTGCGCAGGCCGAAGGCCATGATGGTGATGATGACGGCCAGGACCCCGTCGCTGAAGGCCTCGAGCCGATCGGTGTCATCGAGCCGCATCTCCACCCCCCTTCGCTGTCGTCCTCAGTACCGCGGTGGAGCCCCCGATGCTAGGAGTCGACCCAGCGACGCCGATCGATGAAGAGCCGTGAAAGATCTCTTGCTGAGCCGACACCTCGTTGGCATGCGACCATCCTCCACCACCCTCCGCCGTCGACGCTCCGCCGGCCTCGTGCTCGCCGTTGGCATCGCCACGATGAGCCCGGGGATCGCCGGGCTGGCCGGCGCCTCGACCTCGAACTACGCCGCCGCGGTGGCCGCCGCCGAGCACCGCGAGGCGCAGCACGCCAACGCCACCACCAAGATCCACTGCACCGCACCTGCAACCGCGCCAAGAGGTGCGACCACCGTGCAGATTGCCTGCTCCTACAGCCACCTCGTCCAAGGCACCTGGCAGCACAAGCCGTGGGACTTCGTCACCTTGGTGCTGACCAAGCAGTCCTCGGGCGCCTGGGTCCAGACCGCTCGCCTCTTGGGCGAGTAAGCCGCCCGAGGGCGGCTGGTGGCCTAGCTCGAGACGAGCACCACGGGGAGCACCATCGGCTTCTTGCGGGTCTTCTCGCCCACGTAGCGACCGAGCGCCCGCTTGGCCGCCTTCTCGATCAGGGCCTGGTTGGCGCCGTCCTCTCGCAGGGCCTCGCTGACCGCCTTGGTCACCTCCGCCCCACCCCTGGCGAGCAGTTGGTCCATCTCGTCGCCGTGCAGCCAACCCTTGGCCTCGATCAAGGGGGTGCCGAGCAGCTTCTTCGACTTAAGGTCGACCGAGACCGCCACGATGACCACGCCCTCATCGGCCAGCACCCGGCGGTCGTGCAGCACGGCCCCGCCGACGTCGACCACGTTGCCGTCGACGTAGGTGTAGGCGGCGGGAACCGGTGCGCCGAGCGCCAGGCCGGTCGAGCTCAGCTTGACCACGTCGCCGTCTTCGCACACGAGCACGTTGGAGGGCGCCATGCCCATCTGCTCGGCCAGCTCGGCGTGGTGGACCATGTGGCGGAACTCGCCGTGGACGGGGATGAAGAACTCGGGCTTGGTCACCTGCATGAGGAGCGACAGCTCACCCCGTCGGGCATGGCCCGAGACGTGGACGTGGTGGTGGCCGCTGTGGACCACCTCCACCCCTCGGCGGTGCAGGTCGTCGATGACCCGACCCACGCCGAACTCATTGCCTGGGATGGGGTGGGCCGAGAGGATCACCACGTCGTTGACCTCGAGGGTCAGAAAGCGGTTCGAGCCCTTGGCCAGAAGCGTCATGGCCGAGGTGACCTCGCCTTGGGAGCCGGTCGAGATCACGCACACCTTGCCCGGTGCCAGCTTGTCCATGGTCTCGAGCTTGACGATGGTCTCGGGGCGGGCGTGGAGGAGCTTCAGCTTGAGGCCCAGCTCGACGTTGCGCTGCATGGAGCGACCGAGCGTGGCCACCTTGCGACCGGTGAGCTCGGCGGCGTTGATGATCTGCTGCATGCGGTGCAGGTGGCTAGCGAAGCAGCTCACGATGATCCGCTGGTCGGGGTGCTCTCGGAAGATGGCCTTGAGCGCGGGGCCGACCGAGGACTCCGAGGCGGTCCAGCCTGGCTCCTCGGCATTGGTCGAGTCGCTCAGCAACAGGCGGATGCCCTCGGTGGAGGCCAGCTCGCCCATGCGGGCAAGGTCGGTGCGGCGACCATCGACCGGGGTCTGGTCGATCTTGAAGTCCCCCGAGTGCAAGATGATGCCTTGGGGGGTGTGCAGCACGAGGGCGTGGGCGCCTGGCACGGAGTGGCTGGTGGGCAAGAACTCGACGTCGATGGGTCCAATGCGGCGCCGCTCGTTGTCGGCCACCTCGACGAAGGTCACGTGGCGCAGCAGGTGGGCGTCCTCGATCCGGGGGCGCGCCAGCGCGCAGCTCATGGCCGAGCCGTAGACGGTGAGGTCGACGTGGGAGGCGAGGTAGCGGATGGCGCCGGTGTGGTCCTCGTGTCCGTGGGTTAGCAGCACCCCATCGATCTTGTCCTTGCGCTCGAGCAGCCAGGTGAAGTCGGGGATGACGACGTCGACCCCCAGCATGTCGGGCTCGGGGAACATGACCCCGCAGTCGATGAGCAGGATGCGGTCGCCGATCTCGACCGCCGCACAGTTGCGGCCGATCTCGCCAAGGCCGCCCAAGAACACCACCTTGACCTCGGTGGCGGTGTCTCCTTGGGGCGCGGGGCGGCGAGTGGTCTTGGGGCTAGCCACGGTGGGCTGGCAGTCCGTCGAGCATGGCTGCGGCGGCGTGGTCGAGTTGCAAAGGGGCCTCCCCCATTGGGAGTCGGCACTGGCCGACCCGGTAGCCGAGGGTCCGCATCGCTGCCTTGGCGGGCAGCGGGTTGGGGAACTCCTCGCTGGATTGGAACGTGTAGCTCGAGAACAGTTGCTGGTTGACCTCGATGGCCCCGAGCACATCGCCCGAGCGGTAGGCCTCGAAGAGCTGCTGGAACAGCGGCGCGGCCCAGTGCGAGGCCACCGAGATCACCCCGACGGCACCAACGGCAGCGAAGGCCAGGGTCAGCGAGTCGTCCCCGCAGTAGAACTGGATGGCATCGCCGAGGGCACAGATGCTCTGGGCGGCGGCGGCCACATCCCCGGTGGCGTCTTTGACCGCCACCACGTTCGAGCACCGCGCGCTGAGCTCGGCCAAGGTCGATCGCTCGATGCGACGACCGGTGCGCACGGGGATGTCGTAGCAGACGAGGGGCTTACTGGTGGCTCGAGCCACCGCTTCGAAGTGCCCCAAGATCCCGGCCTGGGAGGGTCGGTTGTAGTACGGCGTGACGACCAGGTGCCCAGAGATGGGCAACTGGGCGGCGCGCCGGGTCAGCTCGATGGAGTGCGGGGTGTCGTTCGAGGAGGAACCCGCCAACACCGGCACGGTGACCGCCTCGGCTACCGCTTGGAACAGGTCCAGCTTCTCGTCGTCGGTGAGGGTCGAGCCCTCCCCCGTCGTTCCTGCCACCACGAGGCCGTCGGACCCCGAGCTGACCAGCCCCTTGGCGAGGTGCTGGGCAGCATCGAGGTCCAAGGACCCGTCGGTTCCAAAGGGGGTCACCATGGCCGTCAGCACCGTGCCGAAGATCGGTGTGCGGTGCGTTGGCATCTCAGCAAACCTAGCAGCCGCCATCAGCGGCCCTTCGTGCTCAGACGAGTTGGCGGTCGACCGGAGAGCTCTCCGCCAGGGCGTCAGCGTCCATGGTGGTGTCCTCCCAGTGCTCGAACTGGATGGCGCCGATCTCGGTGAACTTGGTCCGCAGCCAGCCGTCGGCCGCGTCGAGCAGGCCCAACTTCTTGCAGTTCGGGACGATCTTGGAGAACAGCAGGACCTGGAAGTCCTTGCGCTCGGGCACCTGGTTCAGCAGGTGGATGGCGTCCTTGGCCGGCACGCCCATGCGGGACCACACCTCTTGCTGCTGGAGGCGGTCGGTCATCCGCACCGCCGCCTCGAAGGCGAACTCCTGGCGGTAGCGCAGCTCGGCGGTGGTGAGCCCTTGGTAGTACTCCTGCAGCGAAAGCACGCCGAAGGCCACGTGGCGAGCCTCGTCGGCCATGACGTAGCGGAGCAGCTGCTTGAGCAGTGGCTCCTTGGTCTGCTGGTGGGTGAAGCCGAAGGCAGCCAGGGCCAAGCCCTCGACCATGATCTGCATGCCGAGGTAGGTCATGTCCCACTCGGAGTCCTTGATGATGTCGTCGAGGAGCATCGACAGGTGGGCGTTGATCGGGTAGTGACCCGACAGCTTGGTGTCGAGGTAGCGGCTGAACACCTCGACGTGGCGAGCCTCGTCGGCCACCTGCTGGGCGGCGTAGTACTTGGCGTCGATCCACGGCACCGTCTCGACGATCTTGGCGGTGCAGATGAGCGCCCCCTGCTCACCGTGCATGAACTGGCTGAGCGACCAGTTCTGGGACTCGATGTTCATCTCGACCCACTCCTTTGGGCCCCACTTCTCGCACACCGTGCCCGAGAGGTCGGCGGAGAAGAACCCGGCCTGGTCCTCGGTGAAGTTCTCCCAGGCGAGCTTCTCCTGGTCGACCTCGAGGTGCCAGGGCAGGTCGGTGGTGGCGTTCCACTGGGCCTTCTTGGACTTCTCGTAGAGCTTGTCGAGCCCCGCCCGCTCGCCCTTGTCGTAGTTCCAGGTGAACTCGGCGTCGCAGTTGTTCTCGACGGTGTGGATGCCGTTCTCCTCTTCGACGCCCAAGACGTTGAAGACCGCCTCGAGGTCAGCGAGGTCCTCGCGACCCACGATCTCGAGGTTGGAGCGCATCTCAGCGCTGGTGTCATTGGTGATGGTCATGGATTCCCCTCCGGTTGGTGCTTCAGACGTGCGGTGCTACAGGTACGGCAGAACTGCTGGCCAGCGCCTCGACGCCGGGCAGGATGAAGGCTCGAACGAGGGCCTGCACCTCGGCCTCGGACTGCAGGTTGGTGCTGGGCGATGGGCTCATGAGGTAGCTGACGATGACCCTCACGGCCAGCTCGGCCCCCCTAGCTGCGGCCACGGGGTCCAAGAAGCGGGCGAAGAAGGGCTGGGCGAAGGTCGAGCACAGCTCGAGGGTCTGGTCCATCTGCCCGAAGACCAGGCGCTGGAGGACGAGGTCAGGCTCGTGGTCGCACAGGTACGCAATGGCGGCGTGGTTCGAGAGGTAGGTGGCCGAGACGCAGATGCCGTTGACCAGGACCTCCTCGAGGTCCGCCGCCCGCCCCATGGCGATCGCCACGGTCGAGAAGAACCGAGCCAGCTCGGTCTCCACCACGGCGGCGAAGATGGCGTCCTTGCCACCAGGGAAGGCTCGGTACAAGGTGGCACGGGACACCTCGGCCTCACGAGCGACGTCGTCGACCGTGGTCTTCTTGGTCCCGGCCCGAGCGATGCAGCTCAACGCGGCGTCGATGACCCGGAGCCGCTGGGAGGCACGTGCGGGCGCGACGACCTCGGTCGCTGCTGCCGTTACTCCCCCCATGGACATGGTGGAACGATAGAACGCACCTTGTCTCAGTGTCAATGCACCCCGGGGTGCCTACCCGGTGGCCGAGGGGCCTCAGACGATGCCCGCCAACAGCTCGACGCGGACCAGCTCAGCCACCTGGACGGGGTCATCGAGGTCCCACCGCCCCGGCGCGCCCATGTAGCTCAGCACCATGCGGGCCAGGTAGTCCGCCGCCTCGGCCACCACCACCCCGTCCCGCAGCTCGTGGTGCTCGAGGTAGGGGGTGAGGAAGCCGGCGATGAGCTCCAAGGTGGTGGCCGACTCCCCCGACAAGGTGACTCCAAGCAGCTCAGGCTCAGTCTTGAGCACGACCTGGAGCACCTCGTGCTCTGCAATGGCTCGGTGGGCGTAGCGCAGGCCACGCTCGATGACCTCCTCCAAGGTGGAGGCATCGTGCACGGCGTCGTAGAGGCGTTGGAAGAACCGCCCGTACTCCCACTCCACCACCGCGTGCAGCAGCTGCTCACGCCCACCAGGGAAGTAGCGGTACATGGTGGCGCGAGACACCCCGGCCTCGCTGGCGGCGTCCTCCACCGAGGTGCGAGCTACGCCCCAGCGGGCGATGCAGTCGTAGGTGGCGTGCAGGATCCGCTCGCGCAGCTCCTCGTTGGCGATGGCCACCGCCTGGCTCAGTCGACCGTCCAGAACGAGTTAGACCGCAGCAGCTGGTCGAGGTCACCCGTGCCACGCTTGGCCTGGGCCTCGTCGACCTGGGCGGTCATCGACTCGCCGTACTCCGGGCGCGCAACGTCACGGAAGACGCCGATCGGGGTGGGCATCGACGGTCCCGAGCTGAGCCGGGACAGGGCGAAGGCCAGGCCCGGGTCGTCGTGGTGCTCGTCGTGGCGCAGCAGCGCGTCCTCACCCACCGAGGCGACCTCGACGATCTCGAGGTGGCCGTCGGCGCCTTGGATGACACCCTTGTCGCCGTTGGTCCCGAAGCGGATGGGCTCACCGTGGGTCAGCGGGATCAGCATCTCGGCCCGGTTGTCCTTGCCGGTGATGCCCTCGAAGGCACCATCGTTGAACACGTTGCAGTTCTGGTAGACCTCGACGAAGCTCGCGCCCTTGTGGGCGTGGGCCCGGCGGAACATCTCCTGCATGTGGTGACGGTCCATGTCGTGGGTCCGGGCCACGAAGGTGGCCTCGGCCCCAATGGCCACGCTGATGGGGTTGAAGGGGTGGTCGAGCGAGCCGAACGGGGTCGACTTGGTGATCTTGCCCTCCTCAGAGGTGGGGCTGTACTGCCCCTTGGTGAGGCCGTAGATCTGGTTGTTGAACATCAAGATGTTGAGGTTTACGTTGCGGCGCAGGGCGTGGATGAGGTGGTTGCCGCCGATCGACAGCGAGTCACCGTCACCCGAGACCACCCAGACGTCGAGGTCGGGGCGCGAGGTGGCGAGCCCGGTGGCAATGGCCGGGGCCCGGCCGTGGATCGAGTGCAGGCCGTAGGTGTTCATGTAGTACGGGAACCGAGCCGCGCAGCCAATGCCCGAGACGAACACGGTCTTCTCCCGGCGGACACCGAGGTCGGGCATGAGCATCTGGACCGCAGCCAAGATGGAGTAGTCGCCACAACCCGGGCACCACTTCACCTCTTGGTCGCTCGACCAGTCCTTACGAGTGGTCAGGGGGATCTCGACGGTGGTCATCTCACGCTCCAAGGATCTCGGCGATGGCGGCTTCGATTTCGGCCGCACGGAAGGGACTGCCCTGCATCTTGCTCAGCGACTTGGCGTCAACCAGGTACTCCGAGCGCAAGAGGCGGGAGAGCTGGCCGAGGTTCATCTCGGGCACGAGCACGTGCTCGTAGGCCTTGAGGACCTCACCGAGGTTCTTCGGGAAGGGGTTGAGGTGGGTCAGGTGCACCTGGGCCACCTGCTGGCCCTTGGCCCGGGTGCGCTGCACGCCGGCCGAGATCGAACCGAAGGTCGAGCCCCAACCAATGACGAGCAAGTTGGCCTGACCCGAGGGGTCGTCCACCTCGACATCGGCGATGTCGTTGGCGATACCGGCGATCTTGTCGCGGCGCAGGTGCGTCATCTTCTCGTGGTTGGTGTTGTCGTAGGAGACGTTGCCCGAGCCATCCGCCTTCTCGAGACCACCGATGCGGTGCTCGAGACCCGCCACCCCAGGAGGTGCCCACGGACGGGCCAAGGTCTCCGGGTCACGCAGGTAGGGCCAGAACACGGCGGTGCCATCGGCGTTCTCGTGGTTGGGGGCCACGGCGAAGTTGGGCTCGATGGTGCCAAGGGTCGAGGTGTCGGGCAGCTTCCACGGCTCGGTGCCATTGCCGAGGTAGCCGTCGGACAGCAGGATCACCGGCGTGCGGTACTTCACCGCAATCCGGGTGGCCTCGATGGCAGCCTCGAAGCAGTGCGAGGGGCTCTTGGCCGCGATCACCGGCAGCGGCGCCTCGCCGTGGCGGCCGTACATCGCCTGGAGGAGGTCGGACTGCTCGGTCTTGGTCGGCAGGCCGGTCGAGGGTCCACCTCGCTGGATGTCCACCACCACGAGCGGCAGCTCGAGCGAGACGGCCAGACCCAGCGTCTCCCCCTTCAGGGCCAGGCCAGGACCAGAGGTGGTGGTCACGCCAAGCGAGCCACCGAAGGCCGCCCCCAGCGCGGAGCCGATGCCGGCAATCTCATCCTCGGCCTGGAAGGTCCGAACGCCGAACTCCTTGCGCTTGGACAGCTCGTGCAAGATGTCCGAGGCCGGGGTGATCGGGTAGCTCCCCAAGAACAGCGGCAACGAGGCCATCTTGGCCGCCGCGATCAAGCCCCACGCCAGGGCGGTGTTGCCCGAGACGTTGACGTAGGTACCTGGCTCGAAGCTGGCCGCACGGACCTCGTAGCGGGCATCGAACAGCTCGGCGGTCTCACCGAAGTCGTAGCCGGCACGGAAGGCTCGGGTGTTGGCCTCCTCCACCTGGGGCTTGCCACCGAACTTCTGGTGGATCCAGGCCAGGGTCTCGTCGGTGGGCCGGGTGTAGAGCCAGCTCACCAAGCCGAGGGCGAAGAAGTTCTTCGAGCGCTCGGCGTCACGGGGCTTGACCCCCGCCTCTTTGCACACGTTCTGGGTGATCGAGGTCATCGGGATCTCGTAGACCGTGTAGTGGCTGAGCGAGCCATCGGTCAACGGGCTCTCGGCGTAGCCAGCCTTGGCCAAGGAACGCTCGTCGAAGGCGTCGACGTTCAAGATCAAGGTGGTGCCCCGGGCCATGACGCCCATGTTGGCCTTGAGCCCAGCCGGGTTCATCGCCACCAGCACCGTTGGTGCGTCACCAGGGGTCGAGATCTGGTGGTCCGAGATGTGGACCTGGAAGGCGGAGACGCCAGCCAGGGTCCCGGCAGGGGCCCGGATCTCTGCGGGGAAGTCAGGGAAGGTGGCCAGGTCGTTCCCGAAGGTGGCACTGGCGGTGGTGAACCGGTCACCGGTGAGCTGCATGCCATCGCCGGAGTCACCAGCGAATCGGATGACCACCCGGTCGAGCTGCTCGGTCTGCCTCGTCACGTTCATCGTCTCCCGTCGTCAGGGCGCGTCACACGTCGTCAGTCGCCCCATCGGGCCGTGATGCGTAGGTCAACTATACCCGCCGCGCCCTGATGACCCACGGGTCTTCAGACCCCATTTTGGGACCTTGGCTGCAGCGTCGGTGCGCCTCGGTTGCTAGAGCGGTGAACCTCCAAACTCGGGCGGATGCCCTAGGCCGCGTCGGTGGCCGCCTCGGCGGTGGGTCCAGTGGGGGGCCCAGGGAGGGGACCGGTGACACCGTGGTGATGGTCGTCGAGGACGTGGGCGCCGTGGTCACCAGGTGCGATGGGGCGCACGATGACCACCACCGGACCGAAGCGGTCCCCCGCACCCCGCAGCACGTACGCACTGCGGCTCGAGG
>CAINFA010000095.1 GCA_903847955.1 uncultured Actinomycetes bacterium | reverse complement strand
GCTCGCCGGTGCCCATCGTGGCCGACATCCACTTCCACGTGGAGATGGCCTTGGCCGCCCTCGAGGCCGGCGTCCACGGCCTGCGGCTGAACCCGGGGAACCTCCGCAAGGAGTCCGAGATCAAGTTGGTGGCCCAAGAGGCCAAGGACCGCAACGTCCCGATCCGCATCGGCGTCAACGCCGGCAGCCTGCACCCTGACCTCTACGCGCGCTTCGGCGGCGCCACGCCCGAGGCCTTGGTGGAGTCGGCCCGCATCGAGCTGGCGTACTTCGCCGAAGTTGGCTTCGACGACGTCAAGATCTCGGTCAAGGCGTCGTCGGTGGCGCTGATGATCGCCGCCTACCGGCTGGCGTCAGAGACCTTCGACCACCCCCTGCACCTCGGCGTCACCGAGGCCGGACCGCTCCCTGGAGGGCTGATCAAGGGCTCCACGGGAATTGGTACCTTGCTGGCAGAGGGCATCGGCGACACCATCCGCTACTCGCTCACCGCCGATCCGGTGGAGGAGGCGAGAGCCGGTCGCATGCTGCTCGAGTCCCTTGGATTGCGAGAGCGAAAGGGCCTCGACCTCATCGCCTGTCCGTCGTGCGGGCGGGCAGAGGTGGACGTCATCGCCGTGGCGACCGCCGCCCAAGCTGCCCTCGAGCATCGGAACTTGCCGATCCAGATCGCCGTCATGGGCTGTGTCGTCAATGGTCCTGGTGAGGCGCGAGATGCTGACCTCGGCATTGCCGCCGGCAAGCACCGAGGGCACCTGTTCATCAAGGGCAAGATCGTCCGGGTGGTCAAAGAGGACGAGATGGTCGAGGCCTTGGTGGAAGAGGCCGAGAAGCTGGTGGCCGAGGGTGTCGAAGCCCGCCTCGCCGCCGCTGATCCCACCGCAGCTGCCGCAGCAGAGGCCGATCGAGCGGCGTTGCTCGAGCACCAAGGTGCCGACGCCAACCAAGCAGCGGTCAAGATCGAGGCCATCCACCGCCGAACCGACCACTGACCTCGGGACGACCTCGAGGTGGGGAGGCGCTCACCTCAGGGGTCGTGATGGCAGGGGGCTAGCGTGGGGCACCATGCGCATGTCCCAGCTGCTCCTCAAGACCCTCCGCGACGACCCGTCGGACACCGACTCTGCCGGGTACGCCCTGCTCGTCAGGGCTGGCTACGTTCGTCGCCTCGCCGCTGGGGTCTACACCTTCTTGCCCCTCGGCCTCCGTGTGCTCCAACAGGTCTCTGGCATCGTGCGGACTGAGCTCGACCGGGCTGGGATGCAAGAGGTGCTGCTGCCTGCCCTCAGCCCCATCGAGCTGTGGCATGCGTCTGGCCGTTCGGCTCGCTTCGGCACCGATGCCATGCCAGCGCTGACCGTCGATGGGCGAGGTGGCACCTTCGTGCTCGGGCCCACCCACGAGGAGGTGGCCACGGTCACCGTGGCCCAAGAGGTCGAGTCCTACCGACAGCTGCCCGTGACGATCTACCAGATCCAGACCAAGTTCCGAGACGAAGCGCGTCCCCGCTACGGCCTCGTGCGGACCCGCGAGCTCATCATGTGCGACGCGTACTCCTTCGACGCTGACGCCTCGGCGATGGCAGAGAGCTACGACAGGGCAGTCGCGGCCTACCGGGCCATCTTCGAGCGCGTCGGCCTCGAGGTCACGCCCGTCGTCGCCCAGTCGGGGGCCATCGGCGGTGAGGTCAACCACGAGTTCATGGTTCCCTCGCCCATCGGCGAGGACCACTTCGCCCGCTGCTCGAGCTGCGGGTACTCGGCCAACACCGAGGCAGCGCTCCGTCGAGCACCTGCGGCGCAAGAGGCGGTCATGGCTGAGGTGGTCGAGGTCGCCACACCAGGGGCCGCATCGATGGACGAGGTGCTGACCGCCCTCGGTCATCTCGACATTCCCCTCTCCCACATGCTCAAGACCATCGCCGTGCGAACCGCCGAGGGGGCTGTGGCCGTGATCTCGGTGCCTGGTGACCGCGAGGTGCGCCTTCCCCACGAGTGGGACCTGCTGAGCGACGAGGAGGTTGCCGCCCACCCGGGGCTTGTGAAGGGTTCGATGGGCCCCCAGGGCATGGCAGCCCATGGCGTCCGTGTCGTGGTGGACGACGCGGTGGTGGCTCGGCCAGGTCCGTGGGTGGCTGGCGGCAACACCGAAGGCGTGCACGTGACCGGGCTGCACCTCGGTCGGGACTTCTTCGCCGATGAGACCGGTTCCTTCGTGGAGGTCGTCACCGGCGATGGTTGTCCTACCTGTGGCCAACCCCTCGAGCTGGTTCGCTCGGTGGAAGCCGCGCACACCTTCCAACTGGGGCTGCAGTACACGTCGAAGATGTCGGGTGCGACCTACCTCGATGAGGCTGGCGTCGAGCAGCAGCTATGGATGGGGTGCTACGGCATTGGCGTGTCGCGCCTGCTCGGCGTGCTGGCCGAGGCCCACCACGACGACCAAGGCCTGTGCTGGCCCGAGGGCATTGCCCCCTACGACCTGCACCTGGTCACCTTGGGCGCCAACCGGAACCCGGCCATCGCCGAGGCCGCAGAGCAGCTCGTGGCGGACCTCGAAGCCGCCGGGTTCTCCGTGCTCTACGACGACCGTGACGCTTCTCCGGGGGTCAAGTTCGCCGATGCAGACCTCCTCGGCATCCCTCGCCGGCTGTTGGTGGGCGGCAAGGGCCTCGAGCGGGGCATCGTCGAGCTCAAGGATCGACGAACCGGCGACGAGCGCGAGCTCGAGTTGACCCATGCTGCCCAGCTGCTGGGCTCGAGCTGAGCCAGCGGGGGAGGGCCCCCTCCACAGCCCCCGAGCACGAGGGGGACTTGCTATACTCGACAGGGCGTTGAGTAGAAGCAGTACCTCGTGAGATGCGTGGGCTCCCGCCCACGCATCGTTGTTTCTGCGGGGTCGGATCGAGCGAGGAGGTGGAGCGATGGATGCACTCGAAGCAGTGGTGGCGCCGATCGTGGCGACCTTTGGGCTGGAGTTGATCGACCTCGAGCGCAACGCCAGCCTCCTGCGGATCACCGTCGACGCGGACGGCGGCGCAGAGCTCGACGTGATCGCCAAGGCCACGAGGGCCATCTCCGACCGCCTCGACGAGCTCGACATCTCCGAGCACCGGTACACCTTGGAGGTCTCGAGTCCAGGCGTTGAACGACGCCTGCGGACCCCCGCCCACTACGCCCGGTCCATCGGTGAAGACGTCTCGATCAAGATGGCGCCGGGCACCGGCGAGCTCCGTCGACTCGACGGCAAACTCGTGGCCGCCGATGCCACCACCGCCACGATCCTCACCGACGCCGGCACCGAGGTGCGTGTCGCCATCGACGACGTCGACCGCTGTAAGACCGTCTTCACCTGGGGTGCGACCGCCCAGCCGTCGCCCTCCAAGGGCAAGCCCAAGCCCAAGACCGCCCCACCGTCCGAACCCGCCAGCGAAGAGAGAGCACCCACCCGATGAGCAAGACCAACTTCGAGTTCCTCGACGCCCTGTCGCAGATCGCCCGCGACAAGGGCATCAGCGTCGACACCCTCCTCGACGCCCTGGCCAACGCCCTCGTGGCTGCCTACAAGCGTCGACCTGACGCCGCCGAGGAGGCGGTGGTCACCATCGATCCTGACTCTGGTGAGATCCGGGTCTACGGCCAAGAGCTCGACGAAGAGGGCAACGTCACCCGGGAGTGGGACGACACCCCGTCGGACTTCGGGCGCATCGCCGCCCAGACGGCGAAGCAGGTCATCCTCCAGCGCATCCGTGAGGTTGAGCGGGACATGAAGTACGACGAGTACGCCGGTCGAGAAGGCGACATCGTCACCGGCATCGTCCAGCAGACCGACAACCGGTACACCTTGCTCGACCTCGGCAAGGTCGAGGCACTGCTGCCCCAGGCTGAGCAGGTCTCCTACGACCGCTACGAGCACGGCACCCGGCTCAAGGCCTACATCGTCGAGGTCCGCAAGACCACCAAGGGTCCCCAGATTGTGGTGTCGCGCACCCACCCGGGCCTCGTCAAGCGCCTCTTCGAGCTTGAGGTCCCCGAGATCTCCTCCGGCGTGGTCGAGATCAAGGCCATGGCCCGCGAGCCCGGTCACCGAACCAAGATCGCGGTGTGGTCCAATGACCCCAACATCGACCCCGTTGGCGCCTGCGTGGGTGCTCGAGGCTCGAGGGTCCGCATGATCACCAATGAGCTCAAGGGCGAGCGCATCGACGTGGTGCCGTTCTCTGACGACACCATCGAGTTGATCCAGAACGCCCTCGCACCAGCCCGGGTCCGAGAGGTGCGGCTCGACGACGAGACGGGCACGGCCACGGTCATCGTCAACGACTACCAGCTGTCCCTCGCCATCGGCAAGGAGGGTCAGAACGCCCGCCTGGCTGCCCGGCTCACCGGCTGGCGCATCGACATCAAGTCCGAGACCCAGCTGGAGGAGGAAGAGGCCGGCTGGGCCGAAGGCGAGTGGGTCGAGGACGAGAACGGCCAGCAGGTCTGGGTTCCCGCCGAAGGCGGCGAGGCCATCTCGGCCGAGCAGTGGTCGACGGGTTCCTCCGAAGATGGCGGGGAAGCTCCAGCCGCTGAGGTTGAGGTGCCCGCAGCAGAGGCACCGAGCAACCCAGAGGCGTCCGCCGAGGCAGCCGAGGCTGCTCCCGAGCAAGGCGCGGACGAGGCATAGCCCCGATCCGTACCTGCGTGGGCTGCCGACAGCGTCGTCCCCAGGAACAGCTGGTCCGCATTGCCCTGGTCAACGGGGTCCTGCGGCTCAGCCGGACCGCTCCTGGGCGGGGGGCGTGGTTGTGCCCTACCGAGACCTGCTTGCAGGCAGCCACGGCGCGACGGGGCTTCGACCGCGCCCTGAGAACCACGATCACCCCCGTCCAGCTCGAGGGGCTCAGCGACCAGGTGCTCTTGGGCCGTTGAGGTGAGGCCGCACCCCATGAGCCATGGCTCCCCGTGGGTGTGGAATGATAGATCGCCCGGTCGAAGAACCGTCTGGGCCGGAGACACACTGAGGAAACGTTGGCGAAGAAGATCCGCGTCTACGAGTTGGCCAGGGAACTTGGGCTGACCAACAAGGAGGCCTTGGACCTCTCGATCGCACTGGGCATTGGCGTCAAGAGCCACTCGTCATCGATCGAGGATGCACAGGCAGACCGCGTCCGCCGCAAGGCAGACGCCGAGGGCCTCCGTCGGGATGTCCAGCCCGAGGAGCCCGAACCACCGAAGAAGGCGACGGCCACCAAGGCCGCTGCGCCTGCTGCCGCGCCGACCGAGACCCCGGCGACGGCGGAGCCCGAGCGCCCCGCACCTGATGCCGCTCCTCGCCGTATCGTGAGCTCGTCACGCCCCACCCCGCCGCCGGCCCCTCGACCTGCACCCGCGCCAGCACCAGCGCGACCATCGACGCCCGCAGCTGCACCGGCGCCAGACGCCGTCCGCCCCGCTCCTGCGGCTGAAGCTGCTCCGGCCGCCCCAGCCCCCACCTCAACGACCGCACCGACAGCGCCCGCTGCCAGCGCCCCTGTCGTCGCGCCCTCTCCCGCTCCAGCGCCGGCCCCTGCTGCGGCGGCACCGAGCGCACCTGCAGCACCCGCCGAGGGTGCCCCGGCCCAAGGTCAGGCCCCTGGAGCACCTCGGCCTCCCGCACCTCGCCCGCCGATGAGCCCATCTGGCCGGCCGATTCCGCCGCCGCCTGGGGTTCGCCCGCCGGTCAGCGCCTCGGGTCGTCCGATTCCACCTCCGCCGGGCATGGGTGGGCGGCGCCCGGCCCCAGCCACCGGCTTCCAGCGCCCGGGCGGCCGCCCGAGTGGTCCCCCCGGTGCTCGCCCGAGCGGCCCTGGTGGGCCACGCACGACCGGCGGTCCCTCCACTGGCTTCACCGGCCGCCCGAGTGGCGGCGGTGGGGGAGGTGGCTTCGCCGGACGTCCCGGCGCCCCAGCTGGTGGTCCGCCGCCCGCAGCAGGGCGTGGTGGTGGCCCAGGCGGTCGCGGACGGCCGCCCCAGCGTCGATCACGACGCAAGCGTCGCAACCTCGAGGAACTCGAGCCGACCCAGATGTCGGTGTACCAACCGTCCACTGCGCCGGTTCCCGAGGGCGAGATCATCATCGAGCGAGGTTCAACCGCTCGTGACGTCGCTCCCAAGTTCAACCGCAGCGCCGGTGACGTCATCCGGTTCCTGTTCCTCCAAGGCGAGATCGTCACCGCGACCCAGTCGCTGACCGACGACATGATCGAGCTGTTCGCCGCCGAGCTCGAGGCTGAAGTCCGCCTCGTCGACCCCGGCGAGGAGCGCGAGGCCGAGCTCTTGGCGAAGTACTTCGAGGAAGAAGATGACGACGAGGACGATGAGGACCTCCAGCCCCGTCCTCCCATCGTCACGGTCATGGGTCACGTCGACCACGGCAAGACCTTGCTGCTCGACCGCATTCGCAAGACGGACGTGGTCTCAGGCGAGGCTGGCGGCATCACCCAGCACATCGGTGCGTACCAAGTCACCACGGCGTCTGGCAACACCGTCACCTTCATCGACACCCCGGGGCACGAAGCCTTCACCGCCATGCGGGCCCGTGGAGCTGATGTCACCGACATCGTCATCTTGGTGGTGGCTGCAGACGACGGCGTGATGCCCCAGACCATCGAGGCCATCGCGCACGCCAAGGCGGCCGACGTGCCGATCATCGTGGCGGTCAACAAGATCGACCGTGCCGATGCCAACCCAGACCGGGTGCTCCAGCAGTTGGCCGAGCGCGAGCTCGTGCCTGAGGCGTGGGGAGGCGACACCATCGTCTGCCCCGTCTCGGCGCTGCGTGGCGATGGCATCGAGGAACTCCTCGAGCAGTTGGCCGTCGTGGCCGAGATTGAAGAGCTCGGGGCGAACCCTGATGCCCGAGGTCGCGGTGCGGTCCTCGAGGCGAACCTCGAGGCTGGCCGTGGGCCGGTAGCGACCGTCATCGTCGAGAACGGGACCCTGCGAGTTGGCGACGCCGTCGTCGCAGGGGGCAGCGTGGGGCAAGGTCAAGGCCTTGCTCAACGACAAGGGTGAGCAGGTCAAGTTCGCCGGTCCCTCAACGCCCGTCCAGCTGCTCGGCTTCTCTGAGCCGCCCCAGGCTGGTGACGAGGTCCGGGTGGCCTCTGACCTCACGAGGGCCCGCACCTTGGGCGAGGCCCGGGCCCAGCGCTTCCGGCTGTCGGGGCACAACCCGGTCGCCACCGCTGCCACCGGCGCCAAGCTCGAGGACCTCTTCGAGCAGATCAAGCGTGGAGAGACTGCCACGTTGAACCTGGTGCTCAAGGCCGACGTGCAGGGCTCCCTCGAGGCCTGCACCGAGTCGCTGCGGCGCTTGGAGCGCGAGGACG
>CAINFA010000094.1 GCA_903847955.1 uncultured Actinomycetes bacterium | reverse complement strand
TGCTTGGGTGGCGCTCGGCCGGTTCCCGTTGGAGGCCGTGATGGTCATGGGCCAGGTGCCGACTTGGGTGGTGGTGCCACTCAGCACGCCGGTGGTCGGGTCCAAGGTGATCCCCGTGGGCAAGGTGCCCGACTCGGTGAAAGTCGGCGAGGGATACCCCGTGGCGGTGAAGGTGAAGGTACTGGGTGTCTTGACGGGGAAGGTCGCGGTGCTCGGGCTCGTGATCGTGGGCGAGGTCTCAGCGGTCACAGCCACGCCGTGGGCATCTTGGGTCACCGCGAGCAGTTCCGACCCGTTGATCGAGGTGCCAGAGATGGGCGCGAAGGCTCCGGACGACGACCCACGCACCACCGCAACCGAGGCACCAGGGAAGGGGGTTCCTGAGGCGAGGAGGTGGAGGGCGCCAGCGAGCGCCACACTGGTGGCGTCGAGCTCACCAGATTCAGTAGCGCCACCGTTGGTGGCAATCACCGTTGCGGTCGTGGCGCCAGCTGTAGAGAGGAAGCTCCCCCGCACCTGGACGACACCGGGGTTGAGGGTGAGCAGGCCGGCGTTGAAGACGTTGGCACCAATGCTCGCTGCGCCCGACGTGGTCAACGCGCCACCCGAGAGGTTCGATAGTGACGACGAGCTGGCGTCTGCGGTGATCAGAACTGCTCCATCACCAATCGTGACGACGCCACTGTTGGCGACGGTGACCGACGACGAGAGGTCGGTCGTCGAGCCTGCGGCGAAACTCAACGTGCCTGCGTTCTGCAGCGTGAGGTTGCTGAGCCCAGCAGACCCATTGGACGGTGCGATGGTGAACTTGTCGCCGCTGCCGATGCTGACCTTGACGCCTGGTCCACTGCCTGCCAGTGTCCCGGTGCCGAGGGTGAACTGCGATGGAGTCAGCGTGACCCCGCTACCGACCACGTACCGACCGTCGACCTGCTGGTTCGCGATGCCAACGCCGCTCGCCGATTGGACGTTGACCGTCCCGTCCACCAAGAGGGTTCCGGCTCCGTTGACCACGTTGGTCGCGGTGAAGGTACGAGTTGCGTGGGGGCCAACCTCGATGGTCGCACCCGAGCCGGCCGACCACGTTCCCGCATCGACGTACCCAGGAGCAGCTGAGGTCAAGACATCCAAGGTTCCAGCGCTCACCGATACCGTGCCCAGATTCACGAAGGGGGCGTTGAGGCGACTTGGGCTCAGGTCGGAAGCATCGACCGTCAGGTTGGCGCCTGGGTCGTTCACCACGGAGTTTCCCGCGCCATCGGCATCACAGAGGTCCGTATTCGCCGCAAGGTCGAGGTGGCCGTCGTTCACCAAATGCGAACCATTGGAGAAGTAGAGGGTCTCGTTGGCAGGGAGCGTCAAGGTGCCGTCGTTCACGAGGGTCATGCCCTTGGTCAACTCGGGGTACTTGTCGGTCAGCGTGGCCGTGCCACCTGAATTGACGGTGATCGACCCCGGGCCGGCGAGGTTGGTGGCAGCGTCGGCGAAGGTGGAGACCACGAGCGTCGCTCCAGACGCGACGCTGACCGTCCCGCCTGCAACGGTGAGACCCGCAATGGTCGAGGTGCCCGAGCCGGTGAGCGCAAGGGACCCGGACCAGTTCGTGGTGATGCTGGGACGCTGGGCTCCACTGGCCCCGAAGGCAATTCCCTTGATCGTGACGAGCGAACTGATCAGCGGAGCCACGTTGGTCGACGACGTAGCGACGCAGACCTCATCGGTGCTCGCTGGGATCCTTCCAGCGACGCCGACGCCGCTCGGCGATGTGGACCAGTTCGACGCGCTCTCCCACATCGTCGAGCTTGCGCCGGTCCAGTAGATGGTGCAGGCGGGTTGCTGCACCTTGGGGGCAGCAGCGGCGGCGGAGAGCGACCTGGCTGAGGCCTTCGCCGCTGCTCCAGCGACCGAAGGTGCGGCCAAGAGGCCAGTCACGCCAAGGATGATCGAAAGAGCGCTGCCGATTGCGCGGGCGAGCGAACGCCGCGATTCGTGACGAGTGGAACGCAGTGCCATGCACCGGATTCTACCGGTTAGCAACCACGATGACGGCGCTTTCTGACACGATCAGCGACATCTGGCATGAACATCTGGTGTCAGACCAGACACCGACGCCGACGTTCGCTCCGCGAGACATCACGGCCAGTGCTGGAAAACGCAGTCCCCTTCAGGTGTTCAAGCACCTCGCCCGGCTTCATTCCCCTCGTTGGGACGCCATGCCCAACTTCAACACCTGAACACTATGTCTGGTTACTTGCGGACGCAGAGATCGACTCGTCCTACACCAGAAGGCTTCGTTGTCGGCGTTCGACAGCGTACCCCTTGGAAAAGTGTTCAGGAAGGATGCTCGCATCTCCCCCCACGAGCACGTTCGAAAGGATCCAACCCGACATGGCCGCAGCGGCCGTGAGCTCAATGCGCGGTTGTCAGCGGAACGCCGTGACGAGTTCGGTTCTCTTGCCAGGCTTCGGTTAGCCAGCCTGGTGTGCTTCATCGAGAGGATGCTGCGTGGTCAACGTGCTGAGCCCCAGCGTCGAGTCCAGCCAGGCACACCGGGTGTGGCGATACATGCTCGCAACTCCGTGCAAGGCCTCGCCAACCCGAACTCCAAAGGAGCCTCGGGGGTACCGCTCGTTGACGTGGGCCACGAAAGCTCCGGGGAGCACCTGGAGTCGCGTGCCGGTGGCATCGACCAAGGTACCAGCCGAGACGGCCTGGCAGAGCCCCGGCGCGCCCTCGAACGAGAGGTTGAGGTGCATCGCGATGGCTTCGTAGACCTGATCGGCGGCCAGCTCGCCCCGGTGGGCCGCCACCGTTGGCCAAGCGCCGTGCGCCCCGGAGACGGCGAAGCAGGGGCGAACATCGTCTGGGGCGAATGCCGAGGTCAGGCCAAGGTCGTGGAGAATGGCTGCGCAGTAGAGGAGTTCGGGGTCGGCGGCGAGGGAGAAGATCTCGTTCATGGCCGCCGCGTAGAACCACGTCCGCATGCCATGGCCGTGGAGCCACGCCGGCGCTACGTCGGCCCACAGTTCGTCGGCCTCGACCGTCAACGCACTCTTGGGTGGCGCGAGCGCTTCCATCGATAGTGCCATCATCGTTGGTTCTAAGGAACTCAGTGCGAGCACGGCCGGAATCTCGAGGGCCAGTGCTGTTTCATGCTGCGAGGTGATCACACCTCCGGTTTGGCGTGCCCACGCCAAGGTGCCAAGTTCTGCAGATGCTGTCATGGGGTCCGCCTTCGGTCATGCCGCTCGCAATGGCTTCGGCCGCACAGTAGTGGCGAGCTCGGCTCTGCGGAAGGCGGTCGGGACGTCGACGAGAGACCTGGCTCGGCCGAACCAATGGCCGTCGGAGCACGCACTGCCGCCCCGAGGTCCTCGGGCACCGTTGGACGGGGTCACGACGCTCGACCGCTCGACCGCTCGAAGACGCCGTCGCCTTAACTGGTGATGATGGCGGAGAACCCGAGGATTGACGCCAGCGTGATGCCTTCGACCGAGCCTGCACCGACGCCGTTGGAGCCACCACGGAACCGACGCCATCGACCCACACCTTGGCAGCAATGACCCGACGGTCGAGCTTCCGACGTTGTCGTTCGTGAGGCTGGGGACGCATTGACACCACAATCACAAGGTGGGGCCGGTGGGGATCGAACCCACAACCCAGGGATTATGAGTCCCCTGCTCTAACCATTGAGCTACGGCCCCTTCGTACTCCTCCTCCTATCTTGTCGTGCTCGCATCCAAGGGAAATCTGCGACGACGGAGGGTGCCATTCTTCCAACCACCTCAGGTTGCTGCTCGGGCGCCCGTCTGGGCGTACCGCGTGCATGCTCCCGTGGACCATTGGCATCGATGGTCGAGCTCAACGTCCGAGGAGCCACGTACCGCAACGATCGTCGAGGCACCACCACGCCTTACCTCTCCCTTACCCCCAGTGCCTACCGTGTGGCCATGACTGACACCAACGCAACCGAGGTCCCCCTTGCTCCTCACCTTGGTGGCCTGGTTCAAGGTCGAAGGAACGCTCTCGATCCACACCGTGGACAACCTTCGGCGTGAGGCGTTCTACTGGACCACGATCCTGTTCACCTTCGCACTTGGGACTGCAGCGGGCGACCTCTTCTCTGAGAAGTTCTCGCTCGGGTACTTCGCCACCCTGGCGATGTTCGCCGGCATCGTGGCCCTCATCGGTGGTGCCTACCGAATCCACGCGCTCGGCAGCGTGTCTGCGTTCTGGGCGGCCTACGTCGTGACGCGCCCGCTTGGTGCGTCGCTCGGTGACTACCTGTCCCAACCGAAGGACCAGAGCGGCCTCGGCCTCGGGACGACGACCACCAGCTTGATCTTCCTCGCAGCGATTCTGGGATTGGTGAGCTTCCTCGCGGTCACCAAGGTTGACAAGCCGAAGGCGAGCACAACCTCTCCAAGACCAGCCCCGTAGCGACAGCGACCTGGCACCACCCGAGCGGAATCGCCGAGGGCGAGTTCGAGGCATTGCCGACAATGGCTCGGCGGACCCGGCGTCCTACGCTCACGCCCCTGAGGCGGTCATGAGCCTCCTCCTCGCGTCGATCGTGGGCACAAGCTCCATCGAGCCCGATCATCGAAGCCCCCTGGCGTCGATGCCCCCTCGATGCAGGCATCGACGACCGACGACACGAGGCCGCCTCAGCGGTGGCGGAGACCGAACGTCTCGCGCTCTGCGGCTCGACGCATCTCAAGCCGCCGGCTGGCTTCGTCTTCCGCAGAAGGTGCGCGGTGGACGACGCGAGGGTTGAAGAACTGGTGCAGGAGGCGGTTCATGGGGCCACGGTAGGCATCGGGTCTAAACCCCAAGTCATCGAATCGTGATCACCCCTGAACCTTGGGTGATCGGTGGGTGACCGTCTCGCCCGAGCACGCGGGTATCGCCCCCAGAAACCCAGAGCTTGGCATCCGCGCCCCAGTACTCCGGCTCCACGAAGCCGAAGGCCACGACGCCGCTGGGAGCCTGCCGCTGCGGAGCGCCGAGGCAATGCGATCCTCCCGAGGCGCCCATGCCGACCTCCCGTGCGCTCAGGGGCGGATGCGGGAGCGAGACGGTCTCACAGCGAGGGGCCGACCATCTCGGGACGCGACGTGTGGCGGTTCAGCTCGGGCCCATGAGCCCGGCGAGCGCGGTGCCCAGTGCACCCGAGAGCTGCTGGGCGTAGGCGAAGGAGACGTGGTTCGAGTCCACGTAGGCAATCGTTCCCCCGATGATGGCCGGACACTGGTCGTGTGCGCAGAACCACGACTCCGTGTTGATGTAGCGCGCGCCCCCGGCACCCGCAGCGGCTGCCTCGGCACCCGAGAGCCCACGTGTTGCGGGGTCGTCGAAGCGCACCGTACACCGCTGGAGCGAGGTCGGATGCATCGAGAGGCAGACAGGAACAGACTTGGCGAAGGTTGGTGCGTCACCGAGCACGGCCACTTTGGTGGTCGGCGTCCTCAAGGCAGCGATCGTTGCTCCCATGCCCCGTTGCCACACAGAGGCGGTGACGTGGGAGCCATTGGCGGACGGCTCATCTGAAGATTTGTCTGCTAGGAGGACGAGCGACGGATGGAGGCCAACGATGAGGCGTTCCATTGCTGATCGCCAGGTGTTGCACACGTACGGGTCGTCGACGTCAGCGAAGTACACCGAGACCTGCGCCGCCGGGCACAGGCCGAGCCAGAGCACGACCAAGCGCTCATGGTCCGCCGCCGCCAGCGGGGCAAGTGCTGGGAGCCACATCAAGGCGTGGGAGTCCCCAAACAGGACCACCACCTTCGACGACGTCACGTCGCCGTAGACGCAGTGGAAGGTGGTGCTGCAAGTTGAGCCGGTGTCCTTCGACTCGAGCGTTGGGTAGTTGCTCCAGGAGAAGTCGCCAGGGGCACCGAGGAGTTGTGCGGCTTCGGCGGCGGTCAACGCCTGCTGGTGGAGGCCGCTCGCAACCTCAGCGGCGAGCTGAGCCGATGTCGGACTCAGGCCGCTCGCACCGGCGAGCATGGGAGACGCGAAGAGGCCTGTGAAGAGTGACCATGCGGCCAGCACCGCGATGACCACACCAGATCTCTTGCGCTCCACGTGCTCTCCCCTCTCTCCCTCGACCCTACCGAAGGCGCTCGGGAGGAGTTGGCGAATCCTGAGGGGCGACGCGACGCTGCCGGGACTCCTAGGCGAACCCAGGCATCCCGGCAGCATCGGTTGACTACTCGACTCGGGGCACTCCCCCGAGCAAACGTTAGATGGTGTAGCTCGAACCGGTCTCGTTCACGATCTTCGCTGCGCTGTTGTCAGCATTGGTGATGAGGCCAGCAGCGCCAGCGGCAACGGTGCCGTAGTTCAGCATCGACGAGCCGTTCCAGAACTGCACACCGGTGCCGACCGGCACGGTGAAGCTGCCCCAGTTGAGCCAGGTCAGCCCATTGGTGAGGGCCTCGGTGCCCGAGAAGGTCGTCGTGCCACCGCTCTGGAGGAACAGGGCACCAGGACCAGAGAACTCGGTCGAGGTGGCGGTGAGGTTGTTCACCGTCAGCAGCGAGTGCGACGCCACGCCGACCGTGCCACCACTGGTGACGAGGTTGCCGACCGAGGCGTTGGGGTCGTTGGTGATGAACAACGAGGCACCGGGGGTGAAGGTCAACGTCGTGTTGCCTCCACCGAGGTTCCCGAACCGAATGCCGCCAACCGTGATGCTGGAAGCGACGTTCACCGAGGTGGCCTTCGGAGCGGAGCCCATGCAGACCTCATCGGTGGTGGACGGAACAGCGGCGGCGGGCGACGTACCTGCTGCGTCGGTGGTCCAGTTGGCTGCGTCCGACCAGTTTGAACTGGTCGTGCCCTGCCAGTAGATCGAGCAGTTGGGCGCAACGGGAGCCAGGCTCACGTCGTCGATCAAGTTGCCCTCGGAGACCGATCCGCAGCCGTTGGCGATCGAGGCCAGCTCGAACCGAGTGACGGTCTGCCCAGCTGGCACGGTGAAGGTGCCGCTGTAGTTGACCCAACCGGCGGTGGTCACGTCGCTCATCGAGGCGAGGACGCTCAGGGTCGAGCCCGGAGCACCAACCTCAACGTTGGCGACGTCGGGCACCGAGATCGAGCAGCGTGCGTGGTGGTAGGCCGACCAGGCGTAGGTGGTGCCGGGCACGAGCGCCATGTCCTGGTAGAGCGCGCCCACCTGGTTGGCGTTGAGCTCAGCAGCCTGCCCGTTGTACATCGGGTTCACCGGCATGCCGGTGGAGCCCCAGATCTCGATCTGGTGGTCGGGCTCGGTGGTCTGCCAACCCGACACCTGGGTGTAGGCGAGACGGTCGTGCCAGCCGGACCCAATGTTCGGGGTGTTGAAGTTGCCGTTGACCAAGATGGGCGAGTAACCGGTACCCGTCGAGGTGGTGACGGCGTTCGACGACAGCGGGGCGTGGACGGTGAAGCTCAACGAGTTCGCCGTCTGCATGCCCACGTACTTGTCGCTCCCGGCCGTGGTGCCCGAGGTGGCGGAGAAGCCACCAGAGATCGGGCCGCTGATCACCGTGAAGCTGCTGCCCGCACTGGGCGAGCCGGAGGTCACGAGGGCCAAGGTGCCCGCCAGCGAGTTCGAGGTTGCGGTGATCGCCCCTGCGGTCGCCGAGGCACCGTTCCAGGTGACGTTGGAGGTCAGCGAGGCGCCAGCGACGTTCGAGAAGCTACCGCTGATGTGGACAGCATTGGTGCCGAGGTTGAACGATCCGGCGTTGCTCACGTTCGCCTGCAGCAAGGTGGTAGCCGGCTGGTTCGAAACGAGCAAGCTGGCACCGGCTAGGTTCGACAGCGACGACGGCGTCGAGTCGGTGGTCAGCAACTGCGTGCCGCCGCCAATGGTGCAGGTCGCCTTGTTCGTGATCACCGTGCCCGCCGACAGGTCGACGGTGGAGTTTGGTGCGGTCGAGCAAGAGGTCGAGGCGTTGAGCAGCGTCACCGCTGACAGCGCGCTCGGCGACGAGGCGGTGCCGGTCACCGAGAAGGTGCTCGACGCAGGGACCAAGAACTCCGAGGTCGTGGTGCCGGTACCGATGATCTTGCCGCCGGCGCCCAAGGTGAACGAGGAAGGAGCAGAGGTCGTGCCAGCGCCAATGTTGTAGGTGCCGTTGTCAACGATGGCCGGGACCGTGATGCCAGCGCCAGCAGTTGACGAGATGGTGCCCTCGAACTTCAAGGTACCCGCACCGCTCAAGGTGTTCGTGGTCGAGAAGGTCCGGGTGGAGAGGGGGCCGAAGTCAATGGTGGCCCCAGAAGCCACGGTCCAGGTGCCAGCGTCGGTGTTGCCCGGGGTAGCTCCTGCGGAGTCCTCCAAGGTGCCCGAGGTCACGGCGACGGTGCCACCGGCCAGGTTGGTCAGGGGGACGTGCAGGTAGCTGGTGCCGCCAGCGCCAGGATTGGCGGTGATGGTGGCGTCAAGCTCGTTGGCCGCGCCATTGCCCGACATGTCGCTGTCACACAGGTCGCTGTTGGTGCCGAGGTTCAGCTGGGCGAAGTTCAGCAGCGTCGAGTGGTTCCAGAAGTAGATGGTCTCGTTCGAGGGAACGTTGAAGGTACCCCAGTTCACGAACTGCAGCCCATTGGTGAAGCTCGGGTACTGGTTGGTGAAGTTGGCAGTGCCGCCCGCGCCCAAGGTAATGGTGCCCGGGTCAGAGAAGTCGGTCGCGGCATTGTTGATGGTCTGCGCGGTCAGGTACGAACCCGCAGCCACCGACACGGTGCCACCGGCGGTGTTCAGCGTGTAGATCTGCGCGTTGGGGTCGGCAGTGATGTGCAGCGAGCCAGACCAGTTGGTCGTGACCGAAGGCTGGTAGGCGCCCTGCTGACCAAACTGGATACCGAGGATCGAGACGTTCGAGGAGATGACCGGAACGTCGTTGACCGGGGTCGTGGCCAAGCACACCTCGTCGGTGGAGGTTGGGATGCGGTGGGCAGGAGTGGTGCCAGCGGCGTTGAGCGACCAGTTGGAGGCGTTCTCCCAAGCGGTGGCCTGCGTCGAGGTGTTGGAAGCGGTCACCGTCGAACCGGTCCAGTAGATGCTGCAGGCGGTCTGACCCACAGGGTAGATCGACACGTCGTCGATCTCGTTGCCGTAGGAAGGCTGGTTCGAGCAGCCGTTGGAGATCGACACGAGGTCGAAGCGGGTCACACTCTGTCCGGCCGGCACGGTGTAGGTGCCGGTGTAGTGGGCCCAGCCAGCGGAGAACAGGTCGCTCATGACGGCCTCGGTGGTCAGCGTTCCGTTCTGCGCACCGATTTCGACGTTGGCAACGTCAGGCGTGTTGCCCCCGCAGCGAGCGTGGTGGTACACCGACCAGGAGTAGGTGGTGCCCGGGGTCAGCGACAGGTCCTGGTAGGCGTTGGACACCTGGTTGGCGTTGAGCTCGATCGACTGGCCGCCGTTGGCGACGTTGATCGGGGCAACGGGCATGCCGCCACTCCAGATCTCGATCTGGTGGTCAGGCTCGGTGGTCTGCCAGCCGGGGACCTGGGTGTAGGCCGTGCGGTCGTGCCATCCGTTCGAGCCAATCGACGGGTCGTAGAAGAACCCGTCGGCGAGCACCGGGGAGTACGAAGGCAGCGGCGCCGGGGTGGCGACGTGGCTCTTCGTGGCGACATGGGCCGTCGGAGCGACGGTGCGGGTGGGGACGTGCACCAAGACGGTGGTCACGTGGTGGGCGTGCACCGAAGTGGTGAGCGCAGCGCCAGCGGTGGCGGTGAGCGCGGAAGATGCCAACACGAGACCGGTCGTAGCTGCGACGGCTCGGGTCAGGCGGCTCTTCGTGCGGCCAGGAACGTGGAACGTGGGCATGCCTTCAAGTGTAGGGCACGTTCAAGCATTTGTAAAGAAATTCCTACGACATGGAAACTTGCTGTCCGATGCTGTCGGGGCTAGCCGGACGACCACAGCATCAACAAAGGGTGTTAGTGATGGCGTAGGACAACGAGAAGGCTACCGATCGGTAGCCTGCAGACTGTCTGCTCTACAACGGCAAGGAGGGCACAAGCGCTGATTTCAACGTGGTTACGCGGCAGTACGTGTGACCTCTGCCGGTGGGCCGCTCGATGCGTACGGCGCAACGTCACACCGCCCGAACGTCTCTGCCCCGAACGTGGGCACGAGCGGAACCAGCGGTGCGAAGGCCGTCGACTCCTACAAACGAGATGGGGAGAGCGCGAAGTCGCGTAGGACGATGCTCCGCGATGGCGGAGGAGTCGTCGAGCCAGGTGGGCTTAGAGAGGTGGGCCCCGGTCGATGGCCGAGCGGCGGCATCCTCGAGGTGACCGTCACCGCGTGCACGTCAGCAGCGTCGACAACGACGTCGCGAACGGGCAGGCGATGCCTCCACTAGTGCTCGTGCGCCCAAGCGCTGGTCCGGGGTGGCATTGAGGAGGGGGACGCGATGCCCGAGCTCAGTGCGATCTCGTTCATCGCAGCCTCGAGGTCGCGGTTCGACGGGGACCTCGGTCCGCCTCGGTGGAGCGAGGAGTGTCCCAAGCAGCTCAACCCCTTGGAGACGACGTCCTCGAAGGCTCCGATGAGCGATACCGTGGCCCACCTGTCGAATTCATCGCGTTGGCTCCGACATCTCGTTGAGCGGCGCCCGCCGCCAGGAACAGGAGACATCAATGCGCTACATGCTGATCATCCGCAACGGCGAGAACCACCCTCAGCCCGGCGACCCCTCATGGGACCAGTTGATGGCGGACTACGGAGCCTTCTCCGAAGCACTCGCTGCTCGGGGCACGTCGTTCACGGGCGACCCCCTCGCACCGCCGCACACTGCCACGACGGTGCGCGTCGAGGGTGGTGAGGTCGTCCTCGCCGACGGTCCCTTCGCTGAGACCAAGGAGTGGTTCTCGGGCTACTACGTCATCGACGTCGAGAGCCTCGACCACGCCCTGCAGGCGGCATCGATGATCCCGTCGGCAAAGTTTGGGTCCGTCGAGGTACGCCCCGTCGTCTCGATGTAGGAGCGATGTCGGCACCGCAGCACGTCGAGGAGGTCCTGGCTGGCGTGCTGCGGGTCGACCGCGCCCGAATCCTGGCTCGCGTCGTCTCGCTCGTGGGCGACCTCCAACTCGCAGAGGACGCGCTGCAGGAGGCCTGCCTCGAAGCAACGCAGCAGTGGCAAGGGGCGATCCCGAACAACCCCCAAGGCTGGCTCGTCACGGTCGCTCGGCGACGTGGCATCGATCAGTACCGGTCGATGTCGGCGTCGGCGCGCCGCAACCTCGCCTTCTCTGAGCAGGCAGGTACCTGGACCGCACCAAACGCTCGAGCACCGATCGACGACGACCGCCTCCGCTTGATCTTCACGTGCGCCCACCCCGCTCTCTCGATCGATGCGCGAGTGGCGCTCACGCTCCAGGTCGTCATGGGCCTCACCGCGGCGGACATCGCGGCCAGCTTCCTCGTCTCAGATCGCACCATGAGCCAACGAATCGTGCGGGCGAAGAGCAAGATCCGCGCCGCCAAGATCCCCTACCGGGTCCCAGACCCCTCCCAGTGGCCCGAGCGGCTCTCGAGCGTCCTCGCCGTCGTCTACCTGATCTTCACGACCGGATACCTCGCACCGAGTGGGGCCAACCCGATCCGCATCGACCTCCTCGAAGAAGCCGTCCGC
>CAINFA010000093.1 GCA_903847955.1 uncultured Actinomycetes bacterium | reverse complement strand
GCCGGGCTGCAGCTCGCACAACGTGCGGCTGGGTTCGAGCACCTCGAGGTCGGGCAAGGATGCAGAGAGCAGTTCCCTGGTCTCGATCGCCCGACGCAGGGTCGAGCTGATGATGCCATCGGCGTCGGCTACCTCGCCGGTCTTGGCCCACCGGCGTCCGAGCGCGGCCACCTGGTCTCGCCCGGTCGGGGTGAGGCCCCGGCAACTCCCTTCGCCGCCGACGTAGCCCTCGACGTTGGCCACCGCCTCGCCGTGGCGCACGAGCACGAGGCGCGACGCGTTGGCGCTGATCTCTCCGATGGTGCGGATGCCCTCAGGTGGCTTGACGCGCTCGGTCGTCACTCGAGCTCCCCCACGAAGCGCTCGAGCTGGCGCAAGGTGCGGCACTCGATGACACCTTCGCAGTGCTGGGCGTAGTCGAAGATGATGGAATCCCCACTCCCCCAGTAGTCCCTCGGTTCGGGGTTCAACCAGTAGACGTGGCGGGCCCGCTCGGCCATCGCCTTCACCACCCAGGCTTCGGAGGCGTGGTAGTTGTTCCTCGCATCACCCAAGATCAGCACCGTGGACTTCTGGTTGAGCTCTTTGCCCCAGCGTTCGTCGAAGCTCTTGAGGGCGTGGCCGTAGTCACTGTGGCCATCGAGGTAGACCACCTTGGCCTCGGTGTTGATGCGGTACACCGCCTCAGCTGGGTCGTCGGTCCCCTCGAAGAAGCGCGTGACCTCGTCGATCCCGTCGATGAAGACGAAGCTGCGGACCTTGGAGAACTGACTCGAGATGGCGTGGACCAGGTGCAAGGTGAACCGAGCGAAGCTGGCGACTGAACCTGACACGTCGGCGATGACCACGATCTCGGGCTTGGACGGCCGAGGCCGCTTGAAGCGAGGATCGATCGGCACCCCTCCGGTGGACAGTGACCGTCGCACGGTGTGGCGAACGTCGAGGGGACCCTTCTTGCCCGCCTTGCGCTTCTGGGCCAGCCGCACCGCCAACTTGCGGCTCAGGGGCTGGAGGGTCCGGCGGAGCTGCGCGAGCTCATCTCGAGTGGCGTGCATGACGTCGAGGTCCTCAGGCAGGGGCTTGCGGACCGACTTGGCCAGGGCCTCCACCCCGCGATCTTCGACCAGACGCCGACGGATCTCGGCCTCGACGGCCGCCTTGATGCGCTCAATCCGACGGGAGAACTCCTCCTTGGCCAAGCGCTCGTCGAGCGAACCAGGCTCGAGTCCCCCGCGCCGCTCCTTCTCTTGCTCGATGAGCTTGGCCAAGGCCGCGTCGAGCTCGAGGTGTCGCAGGGTTCTGTAGAGGTAGTAGGTGCCCCCCACCGGGCGACCAGGCTCCATGCCGGCGAATCGGGTGACCGCTGCCTCAGCCACCATCTGCATCATCACCGCATCTTGGTCAGTGAGCGAGCGCAGCAGCATCTCGGCCAGCTCCTCGGCGCTCAACTCGCTCCCGCCCCCTCCGCCGCCCCGGAGCTTGCCCTGCCCCTTGAGGCTCGTGGTGCCCTTCTGCTGCTCACCCTCGGCGTCGTCGAGGTCGAAGAGGTCGTCGAGGTTAGCTGCGTCGAGCTGGCGAACGGCGAAGTAGACCTCGAAGGCGACGTCGAAGGCGGCGTAGTGCTCGGCGGACTTCACCAAGGTGGCCGCCAGCGCTGCCTTGAGCGTCGAGCGATCTTCGAGGGGGATCTCATGGATGGCTTGGGCCGCATCGAGGTGCTCGGTGAGCGACACCGGCAGCCCAGCGGTCCGGAGCTCCACCACGAAACCCGAGAGCAGGTCGAGCATGGCTAGAGGCTGCCCGTCAGGAGCTCCTTGCGGGCTCGCTCGATGTCGCTTTGGTACTTGAGCAAAATGTGCAGGGTGTCGCGAGCCGACTCGGCGTCGATGGAGTCCTTGCCGAGCAGCACGAGGGTGCGAGCCCAGTCCAAGGTCTCCGACACGCTCGGGGCCTTCTTGAGCTCAAGGCCACGCAGGGCGGCCACGATACGAGCCACCTGCTCGGCCAGCTCGCTCGAAATCCCCGGCACCCTGGTCTGGACGATCTGACGCTCGCGGTCGAGCTCGGGGTAGCCGATGTGGAGGAACAGGCAGCGGCGCTTGAGGGCCTCGGACAGCTCTCTCGTGTTGTTCGACGTCAAGAACACGAGTGGGATCTGCCGAGCCTTGACGGTGCCGAGCTCTGGGATCGAGACCTGGAACTCCGAGAGGATCTCGAGCAGGAGCGCTTCGGTCTCGAGCTCAACCCGGTCCACCTCGTCGATGAGCAACACGACGGGATCTTCGGCTCGAATGGCCTCGAGCAGGGGGCGGGTCAGCAAGAACTCCTCGGAGAAGATGTCCTCTTCGAGCTGGTGCCAGTTCTCCGCCGTCACTGGGGCGGCATCTCCGGACTGCCCTGCTTGGATGCGCAGCAGCTGCTTGCGGTAGTTCCACTCGTACAGCGCCTTGGACTCGTCGAGGCCCTCGTAGCACTGGAGACGGATGAGCCGGCTGCCGGTCAGCCTCGCCACCGACTTGGCGAGCTCGGTCTTGCCGGTGCCGGCCGGACCCTCGACGAGCACCGGCTTGGCCAGGCGGTCGGCCAGGTAGACCACCCCGGCGATCCCGTCGTCGGCCAGGTAGTCGACCCCGGCCAGCCCGGTGC
>CAINFA010000092.1 GCA_903847955.1 uncultured Actinomycetes bacterium | reverse complement strand
GTCGTCGGCTTCTTCGTCGGCGGTGCCACCGAGCGGGTGCTGATGCGACCGCTCCGAGGCAAGCCGGAGATCAACCCCATCGTGGTGATGGTCGGGCTCTACGTCGTGGTCGAAGCAGTGGCCTCGATGATCTGGAGCACCAACCCCCGGACGTTCCCCACTCCGTTCTCGACGGTCTTCTACACCGTTGGTGGCAAGACGATCCAGTTCTCTCCGAACGACCTCTTCACCGTGGTCGCCGTGGCCATCATCGCCGTGGGCATGCTGATCTTGTTCCAGTACACGAGCCTCGGGCTGAAGATGCGGGCCTCGGCCTTCGCCCCCGAGGTGGCCCGCTTGCTCGGCGTGCGGGTGTCGAACATGCTGACGTTGGGGTGGATGCTGGCCGGAGCAGTAGGAGCCGTCGCTGGCGTGCTGTTCGCCGGCACGGGGCAGATCACCCCCGGATTCATGGACCCCCTGTTCATCTACGGCTTCGTGGCTGCGGCCATCGGTGGGCTCGACTCGCCTCCTGGGGCCATCGTCGGTGGCCTCTCCGTGGGGCTGATCTCGGAGTACGCGACGACCTTCTGGAGCGGCGAGCTCGTCCCGGTGGCGGTGCTGGCCGGTCTCGTCGTCGTCCTCGTGATCCGCCCTCAGGGCCTGTTCGCCACCACCTCTGGTCGGAGGGTCTGATCGAAATGCCCAGCCCTCAGCGCTACTCCCCCACCGACCCCATGCCGTCGTACCTCTCAGGCCTCACCTCGTTGACGAGCGGTGAGGGTGCTGCGGTAGCGGACCCCAGCCACCGCGTGGTCCGGGTCGAAGCCAAGGCGCTCCCTTCGGGAACGGCACCGCAGCACTTCGCCCCCACCGACCCCATGCCCCCCTACTTGGCGGTGGCAACCTTGCGATGGAAGGGCATCCCTCAACGCTTCTCCCCGACCGCCAAGGCGCCTCGGTACCTGAGCACGCCGACGCACCAGCCGATGCTGTGGAGGCTTCCGCTCACGGTGGCCGCGTTCTTGGCCATCGTGGTGGCCACCTTCAACCTGAGCCCAACCACCAACAACTCGCTCGCCATCGCCGCGTGCTACGTCGCCGTCATCGGCGGGCTGTCCATGCTGACGGGGATCAGCGGGCAAATCTCCCTCGGTAATGGCGCCTTCATGGGGTTCGGCTCCTACGCCACGGCGATCTGGATCACCCACCACCCCAGCCAGCCGGTGTGGTTCGCCATCATCTTGGCGGGCATCTTCGGCGCAGCGATTGGTGCCATCGTGGGGCTCCCAGCGACCAAGCTGCGCGGACCGTACCTGGCGGGCGCCACGTTGGCCTTTGGGGCTGCATTCTCCTCGACGGTGAGCTACTTCACCTCGTGGACCGGGGGTGACCAAGGGCTCGCACTCCCCCAGCTCGTCCCGCCAACGTGGCTCGTCAACCACTCGAACAACCTGATCCTTGGTCCCCAGATCGTTGCCAACAACCGGTACTGGGCATGGGTGGCCTGGGGTGGAGCGCTCATCATCTTGCTCTTGCTGTCCAACCTGCTCACCAGCCGATTCGGTCGACAGTTCCGAGCGGTGCGTGATGACGATGTCGCCGCCGAGCTCCAGGGCATCAACGTGGCACGGACTCGAGTCACGGCCTTCGCCATCAGTTCGATGTGCGCAGCGGTGGGCGGCGGCTTGCTGGCTGTGGTGCAAGCCTCGGTCTCGCCCAACACCTTCAACACCACGTTGTCGATCGGGCTCTTGGCCTCGATGGTGATCGGTGGCACCGGCACCATGCTGGGAGCGGTGTGGGGTGGTCTGCTGTGGGAGTTCTCGAACAACTGGATCGCCTCGTTGCAGAACCACTTCAACATCAGCCCGACGGGCAACGTCGGCAGCCAGCTCCAGCCGTTGATCTTCGGCGGGGCGCTCATCTTGGTCATGCTGCTCGCGCCCGGTGGGATTCAGCGCCAGCTCTCCATGGTCAAGGCGATCGTGCTGCGGTACGCCCGTCGAGGCATGCTCGACCGCTGACCTCGCCTCCTGAGGCCGGGGGAAGAATCGTCGAAGAATGACCCTCGAACGGCTTTCTGCCGTGTTTCGAGATGGTTACACTGAGCGAAGTAGAGCAGTCCAACCAATACCTACATAGGGGGAAGCAATGTCATCGTTCCGCACCCGTAGTGCTCAGCGCTTCGGGATCCTGAGCGGCGCCGCCCTGGCGCTCACGCTCGCCACTGCCGTCGCGGTGCCCGCTGGGGCCACCTCCTCGGTCCACCCGCTCGACAACGGCGGCGCCACCGACGTTGGCGTGACCGCGTCGTCGATCAACATCGGCGCCACCGACCCGCTGACCGGTCTGGCCGCTCCCGGCTACGACGAGGTCGCTCCCGCCGCCAAGGCCGTCTTCAACTACATCAACGGCAAGGGTGGCATCGCAGGTCGCAAGATCAACTTCAACATCTTGAACGACTCCTACGACACCGGCCAGAACGGCGTGCCCTCCACCGTCACCCAGACCAACGTGCTCATCAACTCCCCGGTCTTCGCCGTGGTGGGCTCCCTGGGCACCCCGACCGGTGACTCGGTGCGTTCGACCCTGTCCCAGGACGGGATCCCGCAGCTCTTCCAGAACTCGGGCTCGACCGACTGGAACCACCCCAACGCCTACCCCAAGCTCTTCGGCTGGCAGCCTGACTACGTGGTTGAGGGCAAGATCCTCGGCGCCTACGTCAAGAAGCACTACGGCACGAGCAAGGTTGGCTTCTTGGGTCAGGACGACGACTTCGGCTCCAACGGTCTCGCCGGACTCCAGGACACCCTGGGCTCGCAGATCCCGTCGGGTGGCGTGGTCAACAACTCCAACCCGCTGATCCAGAGCTACGACGCGGCAACCGTCGCCATCGTGACCCACAACGTCAACACCCAGATCGCCGCGCTGAAGTCGGCTGGCGCCAAGGTCGTGGTGCTCGACACCATTCCTGGCATCACCAACCTGGCCCTCAAGGCGGCTGCGAACGACAAGTTCTCGCCCACCTGGGTCATCTCGAGCGTCGGCTCGGACCCCCAGACGGTCAACAACAAGACCGAGAACGGCGCCATCAGCTTCACCTGGCTGCCGCCGCTGGGCACCAAGACCACCGCGTGGACCACGTGGGCGTCCAAGGTGCTGAAGGGCTCCGGGCTTCCGGGCGACCCCTCGGGCAAGAACAAGGTCATGGACGGCAACGTCGAGTACGGCATCGGCTGGGGCGTCACCTTCGCTGAGGCCGTCTACGCCGTCACGGTGACCAACCACCAGAACCTGACCCGGAACAACCTGGTCAACTTCTTGGAGAACAGCGGATCGTCGCTGCCCACCCCGGCACTGGTTCCGCTGGCCTACAGCCGCAGCGACCACCAGGGCTACGAGGGTGGTGAGGTGATCACCATCAGCACCGCCAAGAACACCGCCACCGCAGTGGCCGGCACCCTGGCGACCACCACCGACAGCAGCAACTCGGCCATCACCCCGACCGCTGGTGTTGCTCAGGCAATCCCGAGCTGGCTGAACTAAGCCACTCGAGCAGTCAGCGCACGGCCCCGGCGGTTCTCCGCCGGGGCCGTGTCGCGCCCGGGCGCAGGTCACACGGCGTCGTGCACCGCAGCGCAATGGCACCCCGGCACCGCGCGCAACCCTCAACTCGGCTCGACGATGTCCTCTTCGAGGATCGATCCGTGCCGGATCTGGTAGCTGCGAACGACCGGCTCGGGCGCCCGCAGGGACACGAGCACGTAGTGCCACCCTGGGTCGGGCGCTTGGGCGACATCGGTGGGAGACGGATAGGCCTCGGTGTGGGTGTGAGAGTGGAAGACCCCAACAATGCTCAGCCCACGCTCTTCTGCGTCACGATCCGCTCGCAGGTAACCCTTCGGGTCAATGGTGTAGACGAGGGCTGAGTGCGCGGTGTTCTCGACCGGGTAGAGCACCGACACCACTCCCGTGCTGAGGTCGCCGCCGAGCAGCCCGCACCCCTCCTCAGGGAACACCCGGAGGCAGTGGGCCACCATTTCGAGTCGCAAGGGGGCAGGCAGGGTGAGCACCGCCTCAGCGTAGTCACCGCTGTGCGCGCGCTCGAGGGTCGAACCTGCAGAGCAAGGGCGTAGCATCGAGAAATGGGCAAGGCGAAGCAGGTACTCAAGCAGCGAGCTGCTGCCGCCGAGAACCGCATGGGCGACCGCGTGGTGTCGACCAACCGCAAGGCGCGTCACGACTACGAGATCTTGGAGACCTACGAGTGCGGCATCGTGCTGCAAGGTTCTGAGGTGAAGTCCCTGCGTGAAGGCCACGCCCAGCTCACCGATGCCTTCGCCCGGGTCGATGATGGCGAGCTGTTCCTGATCGGGGTCCACATCCCCCAGTGGAAGTTCTCCCACGGCTTCGGCGCCCACGAACCCGAGCGACGCCGCAAGCTCTTGGCCCATAAGGCGGAGATCAAGGACCTCCAGCTCGAGCTCGACCGCCAGCCGGTGACCCTCATCCCGCTCAAGCTGTACTTCAAAGATGGTCGAGCCAAGGTTGAGCTCGGCCTCGCCCGAGGCAAGAAGCTGCACGACAAGCGCCAAGCTCTGGCGAAGCGCGACGCCGAGCGAGACCTCGACCGGGCCCGCCGCTACGGCTCGAGGGCTGGCTGAGCCCGCACCCCGGGGCTTCTCAGCCACCGAAGCGGTAGGATCACGTCGTCGGCAGGTTGCCGATGCCACACACGGGGGTGATTGGTCTCGACTTTGGCGATCGAGGTGAGAGAAGCGAGCCGTGGTTGCCGGAACCACGTTAAAGAGCCGGTACCAACAACAAACGCCAAGCCTCAGCTTGCGCTCGCCGCTTAAATAACGGCGACGTCCACCCGATCCCAGCCCTACGGAGCGGTTCACGGGCGTCATGAAGTAGGGCTTACCGACCTGGTGCGCTAGCCGCCGGATTGGGACACTTCAGTTAGCTACGGGCCACCGACGA
The DNA here is from genome assembly GCA_903847955.1 of uncultured Actinomycetes bacterium. Classification (GTDB taxonomy): domain Bacteria; phylum Actinomycetota; class Acidimicrobiia; order Acidimicrobiales; family RAAP-2; genus CAINFA01. Next base: position 221 of record CAINFA010000092.1, on the reverse strand, counting down.
TGCCGACGGCAAGGTGGCCCCGACAACCTCTCGTCGGCTGCGCTCGGAGAAGGCTCACTGAGGTACCGAAGGACGCGGGTTCGATTCCCGCCACCTCCACCATGTGAAGTCTCGGTCCATGCAAGCGGTGCATGCAGCAACTCCAGATCAGGTGGCGTCGCCTGCCCACGGGCCGAGGTCTGCAACAGCCCGTGCTGAGGGTTCCAACTGGGGCTTGCCTC
>CAINFA010000091.1 GCA_903847955.1 uncultured Actinomycetes bacterium | reverse complement strand
GAGGCGAATCGTGGCCTCGCCGATGCTGAGAGGCTCGGGGAGCGAGAGGGTCACCCGCTCGTAGGTCGTGTCGTAGGTCCAGGTGGCCGTTGAGGTTCGGCCGTCGGGGGTGAGCACCACCGCGTCGGTGAGCTCGAGCTCTATGGCGTTGAGCACCACGTGGTCGACGTCGTCGTGGACGCGAACCTCGATGTCGACGGTGCCAGTGAAGCTGGCAGCCTCGAGGTCGGGCGCCAAGGTCAGCCGGTAGGTGGTCGGCTCGACGCTGTAGGGGAGCCGGTAGGGGTTCGAGGCTGCGGCGGTGGTGGTCATGGATCGAGGCTACCCTCACGCACCGGTAGCCTCTTCGCCGTGACTGATCTCGGCGAACCTGTGCACCTGACCACCAAGGCTGAGGTGCTGGCGCTCGACGTGGTCGGCATCGGATTCCCCCTCGTGGACGTCTTGGCCTTGGCCGAAGACGAGTTGCTGGGCGAACTCGACCTCGTGAAGGGATCGATGACCCTCATCGACCACGCCCGAGCCGAGCGCATCTACGCCGCCATGGGACCAGGCACCGAAGTCTCGGGAGGTTCTGCGGCCAACACCATGGCAGGCATCGCCGCGCTCGGGGGCACCGCTGGGTTCATTGGTCGCATTGCCGACGACGAGTTGGGTCGCATCTTCACCCACGACATCCGCTCCACCGGTGTGGTCTTCGAGCCCGTGATGCTCGCCGATGATGGTGAGGACACCATCGAGACCACCACGACCGGACGGTGCCACGTGCTGTCGACCGCTGATGCCGAGCGGACCATGGCCACCTTCTTGGGCGCAGGGAGCCTCTTGACCCCGGCGCACGTCGATCCGGCCTTCGTGGCCCGTGGACAGTTGTGCTACCTCGAGGGTTACCAGTGGGACCTCGAGCCTGCCAAGGCAGCGATGCGCAAGGCCATCGCAGCGGCGCACGATGCTGGCGGCATCGTGGCCTTGACGCTGTCGGACTCGTTCTGCGTCGAGCGGCACCAAGCTGACTGGCTGCAGCTCGCTGAGGGCGACCTCGACGTGATCTTCGCCAACGAGGACGAGATCATGGCGCTGTTCTCAAGCGACACCTTCGAGCACGCCCTCGATGCGGTGGAGGAGACGGGGGTGTTGGCCGCGATCACGACCGGTCCTGCCGGGGCGATCGTGGTGACCCCCAACGGCCGCATCACCGTGCCAGCGGTCGAGGCGCAGCGCATTGAGACCACGGGCGCAGGGGACCTGTTCGCCTCAGGGTTCTGCTACGGACTGACCCACGGGTTCGACCCCGAGTCCGCCGCTCGCCTGGGCAACCTGTGCGCCGCGGAGATCATCAGCCACATGGGCGCTCGCCCGGTGGCAGACCTGGCCGAGCTGGCAGCGGAGGCCGGACTGCTCTAAGCCGGAGGGGAGCAACCCGGCCTCGCTAGGCTGCAGTTGTGGCTTCCCGCTGGCTTGCGCCTCGAGCGCTCATCGCCCATGTGGCGATCGTGGTCTGGGTTCCGCTCTGCGCAGGGGCAGCCCGCTGGCAGATCTCCCGCGCTGCGAGCGGCAATGCGTTGAGCTACTTGTACGCCGTCGAGTGGCCGGCGCTGGCCATCTTCGGGATCTGGGGCTGGTGGATGCTCATCCACACCGACAAGCCGACCGCAGAGCAGGTCGCTGCCCGCGAGCAGCTCGAGGCAGCTCGCAGGGCGGAGGCCAAGGCGCTGGCTGAGCAGGTCGTCGCCCGGGTCGACGATGAGGACATGGCGGCCTACAACGCCCACCTTGCTGCGCTGGCAACCCGAGAGAGGAAGTCATGGAAGCACTGACCACACCGATGAGCGCCGAGGCAACGGCGGTGCTGCGGCGCTACAAGGTGCTGTCGTACGCCGTGGGCGTTGCCTTGGCCGTCTTCTGCCTCTTGATGATCATCTTCGGGCTGAATGCGACGGTGCCGAAGAACTTCTCGGTCATCCATGGGCTCTGCTACATGGTCTACCTCTACGTGGTGCTCTTCCAGCTGCTCAAGCACTTCCGCTGCAGTGCGGGTCAAGTGGTACTGCTCGTCGCCTCGGGCATCATTCCGCTGCTGGCGTTCTTCGTTGAGCCCTACATCGTCAAGCACCTCGAGGTGCGATCCGATGCAACAGAGCCCGAGGAGGTTCGATGAGCAACAACCCATGGCTCGAGCGCCGGGTCATCACCTACGCCCACCAAGGTGGCGCCCACGAAGGACCATCGTCGTGTCTGGCCACCATTGCCAACGCGCTCGAGGTGGGGGCGACGGCCATTGAACTCGACGTTCACGCCACCAAGGACCGCCAGCTCGTGGTCTGCCACGACGAGACCGTGGACCGCACCACCGCAGCGACCGGCAAGATCGCTGAGCTCACCTTGGCCGAGATCCAAGCACTCGACAACGCGTACTGGTGGATGCCGGGGTCTGATGTGGCACCAGGGCACGAGCCAGAGGCCTACCCGCTCCGAGGGTACGCACCAACGGACCGCTCCTACGGCATCGCCACCTTGGCCGAGGTCCTCGAACGGTTCCCTGATGTGGTGCTGAACATGGACATCAAGCAGACGTCACCGACGGTCGAGCCCTACGAGGAGCTCTTGGCCGACCTCTTGCGGAGCTACGGACGACAAGACTCTGTCATCATCTCGAGCTTCAACGATCAGGCGATCGCCACGTTCCACGCGTACGCTCCGGAGTTCTCCGTTGGTGCAGGCACCTTGGAGGTGGCGGAGTTCTACCGAGCGGTGCAGGCGGGTACCACTCCGGCAGTGACCGATTCCGTGGCGCTGCAGGTCCCGGCCAATTACGGCGAGGTGGTGTTGGTCAACCAACGGTTCGTCGACGTGGCCCACGAGGTGGGCAAGGTGGTCCACGTGTGGACCATCAACGACGCTTCGACCATGGACGACCTGCTCGACCTCGGCGTAGACGGCATCATCTCTGATGTGCCGAGCCTCTTGGTGGAGCGGGTGGAGGCCAGAGGCCTCACCTGGCGAGGGTTCTGAGGCTGAGCCTCAGCCGCGGCCGCAGTTCGGCTTCTTGCCGTGGTTGGCCTTCTTCTTGGCCCGGAGCTTTCGCTTGTTCGTACGCTTCGACATAAGGCAGACCATGCTAGCCGAGTTCGATAGCGTCGTCGCATCGTGACCGAGAACGAAGTGAGTGCCCTGCCCGAGCGACGCGGTGCTCTCGTGTTGGTGGCCACACCCATTGGGAACTTGGGGGATCTCTCCCAACGAGCCAAGGAGGTCCTCGCCAGCGCAGATCTGCTGTGCTGCGAGGACACCCGTCGTACTCGGCAGCTCTTGAGTGCCTTCGGGCTCCCTGCATCGCCGCGTCGACTGTGGGCGCTGCACGAGCACAACGAGCAGCGCCAACTCGATGCGGTTCTCGACCTCGTGGCCCAGGGCAAGATCGTGGCGCTCGTGAGCGACGCGGGGATGCCCGCCATCTCTGATCCTGGCGCCTTGCTCGTAGCCGCGGCCCATGACCGCCACCTCGCGGTGACCGTGGTTCCAGGCGCCTCGTCGGTCCTCGGTGCCCTCGTGGTCTCGGGGCTCGACACCCGGCGCTTCTGCGTCGAGGGGTTCTTGCCGAGGAAGGGTCGGGCCCGGACGGCGCTGCTCCAATCGCTCAGCACCGAGCAGCGCACCATGGTGATCCTGGAGGCTCCAGGAAGAGTCGATGCCACCCTCAGAGAGCTGGCCGTCGTGCTCGGTGTGGACCGTCCAGCCACGCTCGTGCGCGAGCTCACCAAGCTCCACGAGCAAGTCCTGCGCTCGACCTTGGGTGCGCTCGCGGATGCAGCGGGTGTTGAGATGCGGGGAGAGGTGGTGCTCGTGGTCGCGGGGGCTGCGGCTGAGGTGGCGGTGCTCGACGACGTCGACCTCGACGAGGCCATCACCGCCGAGCTCGAAGCTGGCTCGAGAGTCCGCGACGTTGCGGTGCAGTTGGCCGAACGGTTCGGGCTCGACCGGCATGAGGTCTACGACCGATGCGTCGAGCTCCAGCGGACCGTGGTTCCACCTCGGGGCTGAGAGGCCGGCCACTACGCTGGAGCGATGGGTCGCTTCTACCTCACCACGCCGATCTACTACGGCACCGATGCGCCCCACGTCGGCAGCGCCTACTCCACCGTCAACGCTGACGCCATCGCTCGAGCGCACCGACTGCTCGGTGAAGAGGTCTTCTTCCTGACCGGGACCGACGAGCATGGCCAGAAGTTGGCTGACACCGCGGCAGCCCAGGGCATCACTCCGCTCGAGCTCGTCGACGGCACCTCGGCGCAGTACCGAGCGCGATGGGCCGAGCTCGGGATCGCCAACGATGACTTCATCCGCACCACCGAGGACCGCCACAAGGCGACGGTGCAGCGGTTCTTGTCCACCATCTACGAGCGCGGCTTCATCACCAAGGGCACCTACGAGGGTCTGTACTGCGTGCGCTGCGAGGACTACTACACCGACGACGACCTCATCGACGGTGCCTGTCCGATCCACGGCACCGTGCCGGTGCTCATGGCGGAGGAGAACTACTTCTTCCGCCTCAGCGCCTTCGAGGACCAGTTGCTCGCCCACTACGCAGCGCACCCAGAGGCCATCCAGCCAGCCTCCAAGCGCAACGAGGCGCTCAGCTTCATCAAGTCCGGCCTGCGGGACATCTCCATCACCCGCACCTCGATCGACTGGGGCGTCACGGTGCCCTGGGACAACGACCACGTGTTCTACGTCTGGTACGACGCCTTGGTGAACTACCTGACGGCCGTTGGCTACGGCGCCGACGAGGAGCGCTTCGAGCGCTGGTGGCCCTCCGCCCACCACCTCATTGGCAAGGAGATCCTTCGTTTCCACACGGTGTGGTGGCCGGCGATGTGCATGGCGGCAGGTATTGATCCTCCCGCCCAGGTCTTCGTCCATGGATGGCTCTTGTTCAATGGCAAGAAGGTCTCCAAGTCCGCGATCACCGAGGGGGCGACCAAGCTGACCGACATCTCGCTGCCCGCACTCCTCGAGGACTTCGGCGCTGATGCCCTGCGGTACCACCTGCTGCGAGACACCCCCTTTGGCACCGACGGAGAGTTCTCCTACGACGCCATCGTCAGCCGCTACAACGCCGACCTCGCCAATAACTTCGGGAACCTGGCCCAGCGGGTGGCGACCGTCGTGGGCTCCAAGTGCGGCGGCGTAGGCCCGGCGCCCAGCGCCAACAGCGCCCTCGGCACCTTGGCGGCCGAGGTGGTGGCCGACGCCAGCGCTGCGTGGCGAGCCTTCCGGCCCGACCTCGCCCTCGAGGCAACCTGGCGCCTCATCGCCGCAGCCAACGCCGCCCTCGAGGTGGCCGAGCCCTGGAAGCAAGAGCCAGGGCCTGAGGTCGATGCCGTGTTGGGTGATGCCTTGGAGGTGCTGCGGTTGGTCTGCATCTTGGCCAGCCCAGCCCTCGTCGAGCGCACCAAAGAGCTGTGGGAACGCATCGGACTCGATGGGTCGCCGTCAGATCGCCGCTTGGATGAGGCAGGGGTGTGGGGGCAGTACCCCGGTGGCCTCGAGGTGAGCAAGTCCGATCCGCTGTTCCCGAGGCGCAAGGCGTGAACGTGGAGTGGGTCGACTCGCACTGCCACCTCCAAGAGCGCTACCGCAGCACGGCACAAGGAGAGGTGGCTGCAGTGCTCGAGCGCGCCGCAGCCGCCTCGCTCGTTGGCCTGGTGTGCGTTGGTACCGATGCCGAGAGTTCCCTCGAGGCCATCTCCTTGGCGACTGACGTAGCGGCAGGGCGCTTCGGCGACGAGGTACCCGTCGTCCGGGCAGTGGTTGGACTCCACCCCCACGAGGCCACGAGCGGGACCGGGGCCATCGCTGAGATCATCGCTGCGCACCGAAACCTCGTGGCGGGCGTGGGGGAGTGTGGGCTCGACTACTACTACGAGCACTCCCCGAGGGCGGTCCAGCTCGTGGCATTCGCCGAGCAGATCCGACTGGCTCACGAGTTCGACTTGCCCCTCGTCATCCACGCCCGTGATGCCTGGGACGATCTCTTCGGTGTGCTCCGAGACGAGGGCGTGCCGACCGAGACCGTGCTGCACTGCTTCACCGGCGGACCAGCAGAGGCCACGCGCTGCCTCGAGGCTGGTATGACCATCTCGTTCTCGGGCATCACCACCTTCCCCAAGGCACCTGAGCTGCGAGAGGCCGCGGCCCTCGTGCCGCTGGCATCGATGCTCGTTGAGACCGATAGCCCTTTCCTTACCCCGGTGCCACACCGTGGCAGACCCAATGAGCCCAGCTACGTCCCCTTGGTGGGGGCAGTGGTGGCCGACGCAGCAGGCACCACGGTTGAGGCGTTGGCTGCGACCACGACCGCCAACGCCCGTCGGATCTTCGGCTGGTGATGGCCGACGCAGTCGTGTCGGTCAGCGCGCCTGGGGGCTCTGTCAGGTGACCCTTTCGCGACCAGAGCTCAAGGCCCTCCTCGAGGACCACGGGCTCAGCCCGTCGAGAGCACTGGGGCAGAACTTCGTGGGCGACCCGAACACGGTGCGCAAGATCGTGCGGCTGGCAGGAATCGATGCCACGTCGGTGGTGCTCGAGATCGGCCCCGGCCTTGGTTCGCTCACCTTGGCCTTGGTGGAGACGGGGGCCACCGTGGTGGTGGTGGAGATCGACCGGCACCTCATCCCGGTGCTGACCACGGTGCTCGAGGGCAAAGGCGTCACCATCGTCCACGGTGACGCCCTCGAGGTCGATCTCGCTTCGGTGCTGCCCCACGGCACGACGGGGGCGACCTTGGTGGCCAACCTCCCCTACAACGTCTCGGTGCCCCTCGTGAT
>CAINFA010000090.1 GCA_903847955.1 uncultured Actinomycetes bacterium | reverse complement strand
CGATGTGCTCCTTCTTCGTGTCGATCACGAAGATGGCGTCGGGCAGCTTGCCCAGGCGAGCGATACCGCCCAGGTTGCGCTCGAGCTTCTCGAGCTCACGGGTGTAGCGCAGAGCCTCACGCTTGGGCATGCCTTCGAAGTCGCCGGCTTCACGCATGGTGCGGAGCTCGCCCATGCGCTTGACCCGAGTCGCAACCGTCTGGAAGTTGGTGAGCATGCCACCGAGCCAGCGCTGGTTGACGTAGGGCATGTTGCACGCGTCGGCGTACTCGGCGATGGGGCCCTGGGTCTGCTTCTTAGTACCAACGAACATGATGGTGCCGCCGCCAGCGACGAGGTCCCGCACGAAGGCGTAAGACTCCTCGATGCCCGCCAGGGTCTTCTTCAGGTCGATCAGGTAGATGCCGTTGCGCTCACCGAGGATGAATCGCTTCATCTTCGGGTTCCAGCGACGGGTCTGGTGTCCGTAGTGGACGCCGGCGTCAAGGAGCTGACGCATCGTGACAACTGCCATGGTTCCTCCAGTTGGTGCACCACGTCCGCGCCGATGGCGACTGTGGATGGACGTGGTGGACTGCTTCTCGGTGATGCCCACCGGTCGATGGGCCACAGCGATGCTAGCCGAGCAGCGCCTCCTTGCTCGACCGACCAGCGCCTCAGGCCCGGGGGTGACTCGAGCGGTAGACCTGAGCGAGCCGATCCTTCGACACGTGGGTGTAGATCTGCGTGGTCTGCAGCGAGCTGTGCCCGAGCAACTCCTGGACCACCCGGAGGTCAGCCCCCCCATCGAGGAGGTGGGTGGCGAAGCTATGCCGGAGTGCGTGGGGAGCAATTGGGTCAGCGGAGCGCTGGTCCAAGATCCGGCGGACATCTCTCGGCCCGAGGCGTCGGCCCGCTTGGTTCACGAAGAGTGCGGGCGTTGGGTCGCTGCCGAGGAGCACGCCTCGAGCGTTGCTGAGGTAGTGCCTGAGTCGCTCTGCACAACGATCGTGGAGGGGAAGGCGGCGCTCCTTGCCACCTTTGCCATGCACGAGGACTGTTTGGCGCTGGAGGTCGAGGTCGCCGAGGTCGAGACCGCACAGTTCACTCACCCGCAGTCCTGCACCCCAGAGCAGCTCGATCACCGAGCGATCGCGCACCGCCAGGGCGTCGAGCCGGAGATCTCCGGTCGACGGCGTCTCAACTAACAGCGCCTCGAGGTCCTCGACCTGGACCACCACCGGCAGCTTGCCGGTGGCCCGAGGGGCAGAGAGCCGCTCGGCTGGGCTCGTGGGAACCCGCCCGGTCTCCTCGGCCCAGCGGAAGTACGACCGCAGGGCGGCTGCCCTCCGGGAGATGGTGGCGGGTGCGTACCGACGGGTGGCGAGCGAGGCCAGGTATCGACGAAGGTCGAGCCTGCTGATCGTGCCAGGCCCCACATGGCCGCCTCTAGCCGCCCAGGTCATGAAGTCTTCAAGGTCGGTGCGGTAGGCGACCGTGGTAGCCGTCGCCCGGCCAGAGATCGACACCAGGTACAGCTCGAGGCCGAAGCCCTCCGCCATCAGCTCAGGAGAACGGGAGGCGTGGGGCGGCTGACCACAGGTGCTCGAGGTCGTAGAACGACCGCGTCTCCTCCAAGAAGACGTGCACCATGAGGTCGCCGTAGTCCATCAGCACCCAGCTGCCGTCATTGCGGCCTTCGATGCGCTCGGGCCCTCGGCCCACCTCGGCCTTGGTCGCCGCTTCGATGGCCTCGACGATGGAGTCCACCTGGCGGGTGTTGCGACCGGCGGTGATCACGAAGGCGTCGACGACTTGGAGGAGCTCTTCGACGTCGAGGACCACGGTGTCGACGCCCAACTTGTCCTCAGCGGCTCGGGCTGCCACCTTGGCGAGGGAGCGACCATCGTCGGCAGAGGGCAACAGCGCTTCCACCGGTTGGCTCGTCACCGCGCGGTCAACACCATGAGCGCGCTGGCAGCGAAGACGGACCCCAGGGCAGTCAGCGACGCCACGGAGATCCTGAAGCGACGACGGCTCGCTCGATGGGCCTCGAGCTGCAACTCCCGCCGGCACGGCATCGTGACCGTGCGCGGCACGTAGAGGCGCTCGGGGTCAAAACCCGGATCGGTGACGTGCTCTTCGAAGTGGGCGCCAAGCACGGTGCGAGTGACCGGCAGCGTTGCGGTGTCCATCTCTGACGTCGTCATCTGGCCCAATGGTACAGATCGTGCGCCTCGACGATGCGGATGACCCCGGGATCAGTCAACGCATCGACCGCTAGGCCCTCGGCCAACGCCGAACGCAGCATGGTGGAGGACGCATCGATGGTGCCCCCCGTGACCTTCACCGAGCGCCACCGAGGGTGCAGTGGCACCTCGGGCTCGCCGTCTCGTTCGACGATGGCGACGGTCACGAGCGCGGCGAGCTCCTCGGGTTCGTGCCAGGTCTCGAGCTGCCCAGCGAGGTCGGCCCCCACGATCAGGTACAGCTCGAGATCTTCACCGGCTGCTCGGGCCTCTTCGCAGAGTCGGCGGGCGGTGTCCACCGAGTAGGACGGACCCCCGCGTGCGATCTCCATCCCCGATGCCTCGAGACCTTCGTGCGAGGCGATGAGCGCCTCCACCATCTCCATGCGTACCTCGGCAGGGCTCAACGGGCGAGTCCCTCGCTTCTGCCAAGGGTCGGCGGCCACGACGAACAGCACCACGTCGAGGCCGAGCTGGGCCTTGGCCTTGGTGGCGGCCAAGAGGTGCCCCCGGTGGGGAGGGTCGAAGGTGCCGCCGTAGATGCCGACGCGAGCCCTCGGCACCTCAGTTGCCGGCCAACCGGGCGATCACCGGTGCGAAGCTCTCGAACTCACCCTCGTGGAGCACGATGTAGCTGAGTCCGAAGCGCTCTCGGCGCTCCTCGAGCTGGGCGCACACCTCATCGACGGTCCCACACAGCGCAACGGGCGCTGCTTGGAGTTGGGCAGGGGTCAACCCGAACCCCGGCGCCAAGGCCTCGAAGGTGGCAGCCGCCTCATCGGTGATGGCAGCGAACGCGGTCCAGCACTGCAGCTCCAGCGACGCAAAGCGCTCTGGGGCCGCGGCCCGTACCCAGTCGGTGCGCTCGGCGTACCGCTCTGCCACTCCACCTGCAGCCATCTCGGGGCCGATGACCCCCGCCTTCAGCGAGGGCACCATCGAGACCACCTGGGCCCGGCGAGCGGCCAGCTGCAGGATCCGCTTGGAGCCGCCACCGATGACGAGCTTGGGACCACCGGTGGTATGGGGTGTGGGCTGCAAGACGGCGTCGGTGACCTGGTAGTGGGTGCCCGAGGTGGTCACCGTCGCACCGCTGAAGAGCTGCTCGAAGATACCGAGCGCCTCCTCCATGCGGTCGATGCGCACCTTGGGCTCGTCGTAGGCAATGCCGCTCGTGGCGTAGTCGGTGTGCATCCACCCCGCACCAAGCCCGAACTCGAAGCGCCCCTCTGCAACGAGGTCCAACGTCGCCAGCTCCTTGGCCAGCACCACCGGATGGCGGAAGTCGTTGTCGAAGACCAAGATGCCAACGTTGAGCTCGGTCGTCGCTTCCACCGCCACCGTGGCCGCCACGAGCGGCCCCCACTGCTCTCCGAGGTGGTCGGGCAGGTACAGCGTCGAGTACCCGAGGTCCTCGGCTTGGCGGGCCCGTGCCCTCCAGGCGGCAGGCGTGGAGGCACCTTGGAGCTGAATGGCGAAGCGGAAGGGCTGCATTGCACAAGCCTACCGCCGGGGTTCGAGGGACCCCCGGTGGAGGCCCCCTAGGCTGACGGGGTGACTTCGTTGAGCCAGAGCAACCCGTGGAGCCCCTCGTCGTGGCGCAGCCGACCTGCCGCCCAGCAGCCGACCTGGCCCGACCCCGAGGCGCTGGCTGGCGCTGAGCGCAAGCTGGCCAGCTTCCCTCCTCTCGTCTTCGCCGGCGAAGCCCGGAAGTTGACCCACGCCCTGAGCCAGGTTGCAGCCGGGCAGGCCTTCTTGCTCCAGGCCGGCGACTGCGCGGAGTCCTTCCACGAGTTCCACGCCGATGCCATCCGAGACAAGCTCAAGGTCATCTTGCAGATGGCGGTGGCCCTGACCTACGCCTCGGGTGTTCCCGTCGTCAAGGTGGGTCGTATTGCCGGGCAGTTCGCCAAGCCTCGGAGTCAGCCCACCGAGACCCAAGGAGAGACCACCTTGGAGGTCTTCCGCGGGCACATGGTCAACGGTGAGGGCTTCTCGGATCTCGAGCGTCGACCGGACCCCGAGCGTCTGGTCGTTGCCTACCAGCAGTCGGTCGCCACCTTGAACCTGCTGCGAGCCTTCACCAAAGGTGGCTTCGCCGCGCTCAACCAGGTGCACAGCTGGAACATGGCCTTCGTCAAAGAGAGCCCCCAGGGTCAGCGCTACGAGCAGGTGGCGGCGGAGATCGACCGAGCCCTGCGCTTCATGACGGCGTGCGGCATCGACCTCGGCGCCGAGGACAACCTCGACGAGGTGGACTTCTGGACCAGCCACGAGGCCTTGATCCTCCCCTACGAAGAAGCCCTGACCCGCCAGGACTCCCTCACCGGGAACTTCGTCGACACCTCGGCTCACCTGCTGTGGATCGGCGACCGGTCCCGCCAACTCGACGGCGCCCACGTCGAGTTCCTCCGAGGGGTACTCAATCCCCTCGGGCTGAAGGTCGGTCCGTCGCTCTCCCCTGCCGAGCTCGTCGAGCTCTGTGACGTCCTCGACCCCGAGCACCGGCCCGGCCGGCTCACCCTCATTGGTCGCTTCGGTCACGACAAGATCGACCAGCACCTGCCCGCCCTGCTCGAGGCCGTCCGGAACTCAGGTCACCCGGTGATCTGGGCCTGCGATCCCATGCACGGCAATACCTTCACCGCCCAAGGGCACAAGACGAGGCGCCTCTCGGACATCGTCGCCGAGCTCCAGCGGTTCTTCCACCTCTGCCGTGACCATGGGGTATGGCCCGGCGGGGTCCACCTCGAGTTGACCGGAGAGAACGTCACCGAGTGCCTCGGTGGCGGCGACCAGATCGTCGAGGACGACCTCTCCACTCGCTACCGCTCGATCTGCGACCCCAGGCTCAACGCCCACCAAGCGCTCGACCTCGCCTTCTCGGTCGCCGACCTCCTCCGAGGCTGACCGCTCAGCCCTTGGTGGCCCTCGCTGCCTTGGCGACGCTGAGGGCGAGGACACCCAAGACACCAATGCAGAGCAGGGCCGCCCCCAACTGATGGAGGTGCCCCACAACGCTGGCCAAGGTCACCACCACCAGCAGCGCCACGGTGCCGAGGAAGATCTCCGGGGTGTCGCCGACGAAGAAGTCCCACCAGAATGCGCCGAAGGCCTTCAGCCATCGCAGCACCAGGGGCTCCGCAGGTGCGTTGCTGCTCATGACCCCACCTCCACCAAGTTGCGGTGCTGGCCCTTCAGCACTTGGACCAGGGCGAGGACCCCTAGTCCGTAGATGGCAACGAGGCCCACCAGCATGAGGTCAGCGCCTGGCCAGTGCACCTTGAGGCCCTCGCCCGTCCAGAAGGTGCCGTAGCTCACGAGCATGAGCCCCACGCTCATCTTCATGGCATTCTCGGGCACCATCGAGAGTTGTCGAGCAACGATGGCGCCGACCACTGCCACGAGCACCAGCGCCACCGCAGCGGTGGCGGCGGCGAGGGGAAGCCGGTGCGAGCTGGCACCAAGGGTGAGCACCGCGATGACCACCTCGAGCCCCTCGAGGAACACCCCCTTGAAGGACATCACCATCGCCTGTCGATCACCTGACGTCGAGCGATCGAGCGCTCCGAGCTCGGCAACGGTCTCGGCGAAGATGGCATCTTCGTCGTGCTTGGCCTTGAACCCAGAGGAGCGCAGCACGGCTTTGCGAAGCCACTGCAGGCCGAAGATCAACAGCACCGAGCCCACGACGAACCGCAGCACGTCGATGGGCACCTTGGTCAGCGCTGGGCCAAAGACGGCGACCAGCACCGTCAAGGCACCAAGCGCCAGCCCCACGCCTTGCATCGCCGGACGCCAGCCTCGGGTGGAGCCCACCGCCACCACGATGGTGAGCGCCTCGACCATCTCGACCGCACAGGCCAAGAAGACGGCCAGCACCAACACGATGTCGCTCGTATGCGCGGTCACCCCAAGGATCGCCGTTCCACCTCCCCGTCGCCGCCGCAGCCTGCCGTGGCACCTCGAGCAGCAGCATCAACCCTCACAGATGCGAGCTGTCCCGCGGGACACCTTCGAGACCTCAGCATTCAGATCAGCGTGACCGGCGTCGCCGAGTTGTACGACAGCAACTTCCATCGGCCGTCGTAGGCCCACTCCGTCACGCTGGCATGGTCCGAACGCAGCTGCAGGCGTGTGGCGGGGGGTGCGTCGTAGCAGAAGCGAATCAGCGAGGCCTCGATGACCCCGGCGTGGCAGCACACGATCAGCCGACACCCTCGGTTGGCGGTGGCGAGGTCCACCAATGCCCCTGATGCTCGCTCCACGAAGCTGACCCAACTCTCGCCGCCCGGGGCGATGGGGCGCTCGGGCTCGAGGTTCCAATCCGGGCGACCGTACCGCTCCTCATAGGCCTGCCAAGAGAGGCCGTCGGCCTCGCCGGGCTGCAGCTCGCACAACGTGCGCCTGGGTTCGAGCACCTCGAGGTCGGGCATCGAAGCAGAGAGCAGCTCCCTGGTTTCGATCGCCCGACGCAGGGTCGAACTGATGATGCCATCGGCGTCGGCAACCTCGCCGGTCTTGGCCCACCGGCGTCCGAGCGCGGCCACCTGGTCTCGCCCGGTCGCCGTCAGGCCACGGCAGCTCCCCTCGCCCCCGACGTAGCCCTCGACGTTGGCCACCGCCTCGCCGTGGCGCACGAGCACGAGGAGCGCGGCATCGGGGCTGATCTCTCCGATGGTGCGGATGCCT
>CAINFA010000089.1 GCA_903847955.1 uncultured Actinomycetes bacterium | reverse complement strand
TCACCGAGGTCTCCACGGTACCCATCTTAGAGGTGCGCTCCTCGAAGGCCCCGGCCTCGGGTGGCGGAGGGCATGGGCCCTAGGATGGAACCGTGGCACTGGAGAGCGCAGTTGAGGAGAGGCAGCTGTCGATTGCCCAGAAGCTCTCGGCCTACGTCGCCCTGATGAAGTTGAGGGTGGTCGAGCTCCTCCTCATCACCACCGTTCCCACGATGGTGGTGGCCAAGGGCGGCTGGCCATCGCTCAGCCTCGTGCTGTGGACCCTGCTCGGAGGGACCTTGGCCGCAGGTGGCGCCAATGCCATCAACATGGTCTACGACCGAGACATCGACGCCAAGATGGAGCGCACCAAGAACCGCCCGCTCGTCACTGGTGCGATGACCCCGAGCGCGGCGCTGAGCTTCGCCTTGAGCCTCGAAGTGCTCGCCTTCGTCCAACTCTGGGTGACGGTGAACCTGCTCTCGGCGGTGCTCGCGGTCTCGGCCACGGCCTTCTACGTCTTCGTCTACACCATGTGGCTCAAGCGGCGCTCGAAGCAGAACATCGTCATTGGCGGTGCCGCTGGTGCGGTTCCAGTCCTCGTGGGCTGGGCGGCGGTGACCAACTCGTTGGCCTGGGCGCCGGTCCTCATGTTCGCCATCATCTTCATCTGGACCCCACCGCATTTCTGGGCCTTGGCCGTGCGCTACCGCGACGACTACGCCGCTGCCGATGTGCCCATGCTGCCTGCGGTGGCCTCGATGGAGCGCACCACGGTGGAGATCTTGGTGTACACCATCGTCTTGGTGGCGGCGACCACCTTGCTCGGCCCCGTTGCCCACCTCGGCGCCATCTACGGCATCACCCAGGCGGTGCTCGGCGCACTGTTCATCGCGTTGTCGGTGCGACTGTGGCGCCTCGCCAGGAACGGTGCGGTGGCCGATCGAGAGGCCATGCGCCTCTTCAGCTACTCGATCACCTACCTCACGCTGGTCTTCGTGGCGATGGCGGTCGACGTGCTCGTCCTCGGCTGATTACTCGAAGCGGAACAGCACAGCGGCGGCCAACGGGGCTAGCACGGACCAGGCCGCCAAGGTCACCACGGTGCTCGGTGCCGGCGAGTGGCCGTGGCCCAGCAAGGCGTGGAGCGCATCGCTGAGCGCTGCGGGAGGCAGGAGCCGGGCGACCGAAGCCAGAGGCTTGGGTAGGTTCGCCAACGGCACCACCATGCCCCCCAAGAGCAAGAACACGAGGTACAGCCCGTTAGCGGTAGCGAGGTTGACCTCGGCCTTGAGCCGCCCAGCCATGGTCAGCCCAATCCCAGCGAAGGCTGCGGTTGCCAACACCACGCACCCGAAGGTCTCAATCGCGACCTCGACCGGGCTGAGCGTGCCCCCCGAGGCTCGGTCGAAACCCAGCACCAGGGCCACCATGCCGATCACGACGAACTGCAGGATCTCCACCAACGCAATGGCCCCAACCTTGGCCAACAGCAGCCTCGAGCGGCCGAGAGGGGTTGAGCCGAGCCGCTTGAGCACGCCGTAGCCACGCTCGAAGCCGGTGGCGATCGACAGCGACACCATGGCGGTGGACATCACCGTGAGGGCGAGGATTCCCGGAGCGAAGAAGTCGACCCTCGAGGTGGTGGGCACGGTGATGACCTTGACCGAAGAGAAGAACACCAAGAACACCACCGGGATGCCGATGGTCAGGAGCAAGGTCTCGCCCCGCCGCAAGGTCATGGTCACCTCGGCGCGCAGCTGCGCGAGCAGGGGACTCACTCCTCGCCTCCCTCGTGGCGGTACAACGCGAGGTACAGCTCCTCGAGCGAGCTCGTGGTCGACAGCGATGCCATGGCGGTGCCCTGGCTGGCGAGGTACTGGGCCAAGGCACCGATCCCCTCGCCGTCCAAGGTGACGGCCGCGGTGTAGGTGCCTGGCGTCGGTTCGGCCACCACCCCATGGACGAGCGCGCTGAGCTCTGCGAGGTCGAGCCCGGCCGCGGCCTCGAAGCTGGTGGAGGGCCCGAGGCGGGCGGTCAGCTCGTCCTCGGTGCCCTGGGCCAGGAGGCGGCCATGGGAGAGGAAGACCAACCGGTGTGCCATGGCGGTGACCTCGGCCAGCTCATGGGAGGTCAGCACGACCGCAGCACCTTCGGCGGCCAGCGCGTCGACCACCGCGCGGATGACGAGCCGTCCCTCAGGGTCCACCCCTGCGGTGGGCTCGTCGAGGAAGGCGACGGTGGGCCGACCAATGAGGGCGAGTGCCAGGGAGAGGCGTTGCTGCTCTCCCCCCGAGAGCCGCTTGACGGGCGTTGTGCGCACCGAGTTGAGCCCCAGCAGCTCGCTCAACTCCTCGGGGCTTCGTGGGTTGGGGTAGTAGGAGGCGAAGAGCCGGAGGAGGTCGCGCGGCGTCATGGCGGGGTAGAGCCCGCCACCTTGGAGCATGACCCCAAGGGCGGGCACGAGGGCTCGGTGCTCGGCGACGGGGTCGAGCCCGAGCACCCTGACCGAGCCCTGAGTCGGCGAGCGGTAGCCCTCGAGGCAGGCCAAGGTGGAGGTCTTGCCGGCCCCGTTCGGGCCGAGCAGCGCCACGACCTCACCAGGGGCCACCTCGAAGCTGAGGTCGTGCACCGCGGTGGTGGAGCCGTAGGTGACCCAGAGCCCTTCGACGCTGACCGCAGGGGGCGTGCTGAGCGCAGGCGGGGTGGGCATCGACCTAGACGCTACCGTTGTCCTCACCATGCTCGACATCCGGCTCTTCCGTGAGGACCCCGAGGGGATCAAGACCCAGCTCGCCCTACGAGGGGTGCACGCCAGTGACATCGACGAGGTCGTTCGTCTCGACGCCGACCACCGAGCGCTCCTGTTGCGCCAAGAGCAACTCCGCCAGGAGGTCAAGGCACTCTCGCGTGAGGTGGGCGAAGCCAAACGATCTGGTGACGACGCCACCGCCGCCACCTTGGCCGAGCGAAGCAGGGGGCTCGGCGACACCGAGCGAGCCCTCAACGTCGAGGTCGAGGAGGCCGCCATGGTCCTCCGGCACGCCCTCTTGGTGCTCCCGAACCTCCCCGACGTCGACGCACCGGTGGGCAAGAGCGAAGAGGACAACGTCGAGGTCCGTCGGTGGTGGCCCGGCCTCGAGCAGGGCCGGCCATTCCCCACCTTCGCCGAGCACCAGCAGGTACCGCACTGGGAGGTCGGTGAGGCCCTCGGCATCTTGGACCTCGAGCGCGGAGCTCGCATGGCCGGGTCGATGTTCCCGCTCTTCCGCAAGCAAGGCGCTCGGCTCCTGCGTGCGCTGTCGGCCTTCGCCCTCGACGCCCACGCCGATGCCTACGAGGAGCTCCGGCCCCCCACCTTCGTGCTGACCGAAACCATCACCACAACTGGACACCTCCCCAAGTTCTCCGAAGAGGCGTACCACCTCGAGCGCGATGACCTGTGGGCCATCCCCACGGCCGAGGTTCCCCTGACCTCGATGCATCGGGGCGAGATCTTGGAGGAGGCCCAGCTGCCCCTGCGGTTCACCGCCGCGACGGCGTGCTTCCGACGTGAGGCAGGAGCGGCAGGTCGCGACACCCGCGGCGTGCTGCGAGTGCATGAGTTCGACAAGGTTGAACTCGTCGCCTACGCCACCCCTGAGGGAGCCAAGGCAGCCTTCGACGACATCTTGTCCCGGGCCGAGGCGCTC
>CAINFA010000088.1 GCA_903847955.1 uncultured Actinomycetes bacterium | reverse complement strand
CACGCGAACGTGACGGCGAGGAGCACGGTGACCATTCTCCGAAGTCTCGCGTGGAGTGGCACCCTCCCGCTCTGGCTGCTCGCAGAAGTGGGAGAGCATCACCGAAGTGCCGCTGTGCTGCAACGCCGTGACGTTCTGGGTGCGTCCGCCTGAACTGCGTGGTAGGCCTAGGGCCTAGGCGAGGAGGTCACCGTGGTGACCGACCGAAATGCAGCCGCCGCATGGGAAGTTGCCAAGCGGCACGGCACGATGATCCTCGACGGCAATGGGGAGACGATCGGCCGCCTCCAAGATATCGACGTCGACGTCGACACCGATTTGCCGAAGTTCGCCCTTGTCAGAGAGAGCTTCACCGATCGGCACCCCAACTCGTTCCCCTCGACTGGCATCCGGGTGGTCTCGATGATCCCTGGTCCCGCGTTCATAGAGCTGGTCCGGCTACCACCAGATCTCGACCTGCACGTCGAAGAACTCTCGCAGGCTGACGAGTAGGCGATCTACCCCTACTTCGAGGAGAACTGCACACCGATCGTCATCGAGAGCGGCCGACGACTGGCTTGGCGCTGATCGATGAGAAGGATCACCCTCCACTCAGAGCGAGCGGAGGGATCGAAGGGAGGCACCATGGGTGCCACAGGAGACAAGGCGAAGGGTCACGTCGAAGAGGCAGTTGGCGACCTGACTGGCAATGAGGACCTCAAAGCAGAGGGGAAGGCAGATCGCCAGGCCGGTGAGCTCAAAGAGGCACTAGCCAAGGTTGTGCAGATGGTCGACGAGGCCATCGACACGGTGAAGGACGCCTTCCACGGGAAGGAGGAGTCATGAGAGCGCTCGTCTATCAAGGACCCAACACGAAGCTTTGGACCGACGTTCCAGATCCGGTGATCCAGCAGCCAACGGACGTCATCGTCAAGATGATGGCCACCACGATCTGCGGAACAGATCTCCATATTCTCAAAGGTGACCTCCCCGAGGTCGAAGCCGGACGGATTCTTGGCCACGAGGGGGTCGGGGTCGTCACGCAAATCGGAGGGGCGATCACGCAACTGCGCGTGGGAGATCGGGTGATCCTGTCGTGCGTGAGTTCGTGTGGCAGGTGCGCGAACTGTCGAGAGGGGCTCTTCAGCCACTGCCTCGATCCCGAGGGTTCCTCGGGCATCGGCTGGATCTTCGGCTACATGATCGATGGGACGCAAGCCGAGTTCGTCCGGGTGCCCTTCGCCGAGAACTCTGCCTACCTCATGCCGACGGAGATGACCGACGCAGAAGGCGTCCTGCTCTCTGACATCCTCCCCACCGGGTTCGAGATCGGCGTGCAGTATGGCCAGGTTGAACCCGGCGACGTTGTCGCCGTCATCGGCTCGGGACCAGTTGGTCTGTCCGCCGTGATGACCGCTCGTCTCTACGGCCCCTCGCGAATCATCGCCATCGATCTTGACGGCGCCCGACTAAAGCGAGCGATGCGTTTTGGCGCAACCGAGACGGTGAACTCAGGCGACTCGAACTGGATGGAGCAGATCATGGCACTCACCGATGGAGCCGGCGTCGACGTTGCGATCGAGGCAGTCGGGCTCCCGCAGACCTTCACCATGGCGACGCAGATCGTCCGCCCTGGAGGCAGCGTGGCCAACATCGGGGTACACGGGAAACCGGTCGAGCTGGCGCTCAACGAGCTGTGGATCAAGAACATCGACATCTCAATGGGCCTCGTGAACACCAACACGCTCGGAATGCTGTTGAAGCTGGTCGGGGAGCATCAACTTCCGGTCGAGCACTTCATCACCCATGAATTTGGCTTTGATCAGATGCTCGAGGCCTACGACGTCTTCGCCAACGCATCTCAGCACGATGCGCTGAAGGTTCTCATCAGGTAGACGAATTTGGCTGCGATACCCACTCCTGCTGCGGCAACGCCGCGCACGAGTGGGTATCGGTTGGCCGGTCTGTTGATCACGGGGACTTGACGTGAATACCTGGAATTGGCGCACGCGTGTGACCGTTCGCCTCTGAACCACCGGGGGCGGGCATGGCAGTTCGGCATCTCAAAGGCGTGCGTCTCATGGGCTGCGCGCAGCCGCGACGAGGTTGGCGTGAGCGAGATGTGGAACTCGA
Organism: uncultured Actinomycetes bacterium; assembly: GCA_903847955.1. Lineage (GTDB taxonomy): Bacteria > Actinomycetota > Acidimicrobiia > Acidimicrobiales > RAAP-2 > CAINFA01. Next base: position 15,347 of record CAINFA010000088.1, on the reverse strand, counting down.
GTTCGGTGTCCTCTTGGATCCTCGCGAGCAGTGGGGTGGTCGCGTCGACGATCGCTCCCTCATCTGCTCAAGCATCTCGCCGGACCAGCAACATGGAGGCCAAGGCAAGCGTCGCGACGGCATAGGCGCCCAGCACGAGCAAGCCTTCGAGCGGCGAGAGCAGATTGGGGAAGCGCACCACCGCTGACATGGCGGCCCCCGCCGAACTCGGGAGATACAGCGTGATGTCGTTGTTCCAGGGTTGAGGCAGAAGTTGGACCAGTCCGGGAATGATCAGCAAGACACCAAAGAGGATGGCCACTGCGCCAGCAGTGTGGCGGATCAGAGCGCCGATCCCGACTGCGATCGCTCCGATCAGCACCATGTGCACCGCGCCGCCCATCACCGCTCGCAGGACGCCGGGATCGGCGATTGACACGCCAGCGTGCTTCGAAGCGAGGATGGCTTGGCAGATGAAGAACACGCTGACGCACGAGATGCAACTGACGACAGCGGTGATCGCGCTGAAGGTCAGTACCTTTGCGCCCAGAAGGATTCGGCGTTGAGGGGTGGCTCCGAACGTGAGCTTGATGACGCCGGTGGCGTACTCCGAGGTCATGACGAGCACACCTAGGACGCCAATGCAGAGCTGCCCAACGTTGAGCCCCGCGTAGCTGTAGAGGAGCGGGTCGAAACCGCTGACCTCGGCGAGAGTTCGATGGTCCCATTGATGGACCGCTATCGCCGTGAGCAGCACGCCGAAGCCGATCGTGCTTACCGCCGCAATGCCCAACGCCCACATCGTCGAGCGAACCGTTGTGAGCTTCGTCCACTCTGATCTGAATGCAGCAGTGAAGACGTTGAACAGGCGACTGTCAGCCGAGGTTGCCGCCGACCTCGGTGCGGGCAACCCGCTCATGTCGCGCTTGCAGTCAACGGTTCCGCCGCTCCGCGATAGTCAGCGTGGCCGTGGGTGAGCTCGATGAACGCATCTTCGAGTGACGCGCGCTCGGTCGAAAGCTCGTAGAGGGTGAGCCCTGCGGTGGCCGCCACGATGCCGACTTCTCGTGACTCGAGGCCCTCGACACGCAATTCTTGAGCGCTATCAACGAAGACCGTGGCGCCCTTGTCCCGCAACAGCACGCGCAGCGCTTCGACGTCGGGGGTGACCACTCTGGTGTGATGGCCACCGCTTTGCTCGATGAAGTCCGTCACGCTCCCCGAGCTGAGGAGGCGACCACGAGCAATGATGATCAGATGATCAGCCGTCAGTGCCATCTCAGCCATGAGGTGACTCGACACCAACACGGTGCGGCCCTCATCGGCGAGTGAGCGGAGCAGGTGGCGGACCCAGAGAATGCCCTCAGGGTCCAGTCCATTGATGGGCTCGTCCAAGATGAGCACGGCGGGGTCGCCGAGGAGTGCAGCGGCGATGCCAAGTCGCTGTCCCATGCCGAGCGAGAGCACTCCAGCGCGTCGGTGCGCCGCTTCGCTGAGCCCCACGATGCCGAGCACCTCGCTCACGCGCGCTCGAGGGATCCTGTTTGAGTCGGCAAGCCAGTTCAGGTGATCGCGAGCGCTTCGACCTGGGTGGGCAGCGGTAGCGTCAAGAAGCGCTCCGACCTCGTGCAGCGGAAAGCGAAGCGACTCAAAGGCATGTCCACCGACGGTGACGGTTCCCGAGCTCGGGGCATCGAGCGCCATGATCATGCGCATCGTCGTCGACTTGCCGCTGCCATTCGGCCCGAGAAACCCGGTCACCTTGCCCGCCTCGACCGAGAAGCTCAGATCGTCGACAGCCAGCAGGTTGCCGTAGCGCTTGGTCAGGTGCTGTGCCTTGATCATGGCCGTGCGTGTGCTCGTCGAAGCTCTGAGAGATCATGGAAGCCCGCTGCTGACGTGCCGAGAAGGATTGCGCCAGCAGCGATACCGGTCGTGGCCGCGAGTGACGAGCCGGACATGGTCGCGATCAGCACCAGGGGACCAATCGTCAGCACCCATCCGACGAGGCGTAGTCGTGGGATCCACACTTCGTGGTCGAGCCACAGCAGCAAGGGTCCGATGGTGATTGCAATGGAGGGCAGGACCCAGTCACTGCGCCCTGCTGCGGAGACGACGACGGGCAAGACGAATGCGGCGACCAGCTCGATGATCGTGGCGATGGTCACGGATCGTTCGATGCGCTTCGCTTCGGGAGAGGTCAACCGAGGGCCGGTGCCTCTTGTCGCCACGATCCCGTAGGTGAGTACGGCACCGCAAACGATCATGAACGCAAGCGCAAGGGGAGCCCGGGTGCCTCCATGAAGATTGAACGAACCACGGACCAACCAGAATGCAGCGAAGGCGAGCTGGATGAACCCACCCACGCTCCGAACTCGCTGCGACCAAGCCTCGACAGCACTCACCTCGGTCCGCGCAAACTTCTCCACCTTGGTCATGACGCAGCACCTTGGGTTCGGTACCACGCAATCGTCTCCTTGATCGCAAGTTCCATGGCGGTGCCCGATCGCCCAAAGGTGGACTCAAACTTCGTGGTGTCGAGGATGAACGGCTGTTCGAACTGGTAGGCCATCTCCGCCAACCCGCGCGCCATGGGATTGACGAATCCAGCGAGGCGCAGCGCGAATGTCGGAATCGATCGAATCTTCACGGGGTGGGAGACTTGGCCCGCAATCACCTCGAGCACTGCCCTCGTGGTTAGAGTTTCTGGCCCCGGAAGGTGCCAGACCTGCCCGACCGCTCGGTCATCGACACCGAGGACTGCCAAACCCACTGCGATATCAGGAACGTAGCTGTAGGTGTGCAGAAGATCAGGGTTCCCGATGAAGTCAGCACGCTTGCCTGCCAGTGCGTTGGCGAAGACGCGCTGACCGAACGTGGACTCGGTCGCTCCAGCGCCGAAGAAGTCCGACGCCCGACCGATCGCGAAGGGAAATCTGCCAGCCTTCGAAGCGGCCACCAGCTCACGGTTCATCGCTGCTCGGGCGACGCCCTTGACCGAGGTGGCAGCGAGGGGCAGATCCTCATGCATTGGTGCACCATCGGTCGGTCCGTAGCCGTAGACGTTCTCCAACGTGACGAGGCGAGCGCAGGTCTGCTCTGCTGCGGCAATCACGGCTCGCTGGAGAGGTGGGAACTTCGTGGGCCATTCGGTGTAGGGGGCATTGAGGCACTGGTAGATCACCGATGCACCCTGCGCCGCCTTCTCCGCCTCGCCTGCAACGTTGAGGTCGACAATCCGAGCGTCCACGGATTCGGGCAGCATCGGTGGGCGATGCAAGGAGATCACCCGAACCGACTTTCCTTGTGCGGCGAGGTGTTCGACGAGCGCGTGGCCCACCTGCCCGGCGCCAAACACCACGTGGAGAGGTGGGGCGGTCATGAAGAGGCCGCACTGGGTTCGGTGAGAAGAAATGACTGCATGGGCGACTCCGTCCCTAAGGGAGGCGTCGAGCCCGAACGGGGCGACAATCGTCTAGATCGTCCAACCCGAACCTGGCGTCTCTTGCGAATGCAATACCGCAGATGAAGACGAAATGACGAAGGATCGCTCTCTCGCTCCAGCACTGACGCTAGCCCAGTGAGAGCGTGCTCCATTCACGTTTCGCCGAGTCTGGGGGAGGTTGCAATCCGTATCCGCCGCCGGAATCTTGGCGAGCTTGACGAACATGGTCTTGAGTCCCGCATGATCCCCAGGGCTCATCAGTGTCGGCGGGACGTTGGTCTGAAGGGGACCGGTCACCGGTGCGTCTGTCACCGAGGTCGTTGAGGGTGATCATCGTGACCACTCCGGTTCTTGACACCTGTATCGGAGAACGAGAACCTGCGGGGCCGATCAAACTTGTCGATGACGATCCCCTGACAGGAATCTCATCATCGGTTGCTTGGATCACCATCACCGTCTCGAATCGTCCACCGGTCACGATCTCCTCGGAATCGTCGAGCATCGCGGTCACTCCTTGAGCTGCATGGCGCAAGCCACAACCACGAGTTGAGTCATCCCAGTGTTTGGGCATCGTCTGATGCCAGTGGCCGTCACGGCAGCAGGGGTGTACGTTCGGGTTCGAGGTTGAACGAGGCACCTGGTGTCCGATTCAGCTGTAGCAGCCGTCGCTCGAGACCCTTGGTGACACCGACCCCATGGAGTTCGAATGTCGACGACCCTGTCACCCACGCCCGTTCTCACCTACGCCGCCGACATCGCCGAGTCGGATCCGTGGACACTCTTCCCAACTCCCGGAAGCCTGCGCTTGGTGCCGGCGGTCAGCCGAGTCGCTCATGAGTTCGCGTCGAACGCGACCGTCAACCTCCCCTTGTACCTGACTGATCTCGGATACCTCGACGCCTGCAACCTCCTGGCGACGGAAGGATTCTCACCAGTGCCCGAGCAACCGAATGGTTTGCTCGTCCTGTTGATGATGGCGTCAGCTGTGACCGCCGTGGCGCAGCTCCAAGACCACGCTGGCGGCATGCTTGAGGATGGTCGACCAACCCGGACGTCCGAAGGTTGGCTTGCCACGGCGCATCACTTCCTGACCACGGGCGATACGTTGCCCGAGGGCATTCGCTCCGAGATCGAGCATCAGTGGTCGACAAGTAGCGAGACACCACCCCCCCTTGGCAGCTGCCGCTACCTGCTCGGCCTGCCACGCGGGCACGAGATCGAGCTCGCTCCGACCCAGGCCATTGTGCCCTTCGATGTTCAATTGGTGGGTGCAGCATCAGGATCCGCCACTGGCTCATCGGATCTCTCGGACGACGACATCACCACGCTGGATCGCCCCGCTGCCATGTCGCGTCAACTGCGATTCATCACCGCATCTCTCCCCTTCGACCGTCGATCCATGCTGATCATGTCGCACCCGCGGCGCGCCGAATAGCAACAGGAGCATCGGGTCGAACCGTCGCCAGACTCGCAAGAGACGGACTGCCCAAGCGCGCTCGAGCGGCGTGCTAGCGCCTGACGGGTGGCCGCTGCGTGAGGACGTCCGCTACGAGGGCACCGTCGACGACCGAGGTTGCGACATCGGTGAGCCGAAGGTTGTGGTTGCGGGCATAGGAGCGCAGCTTGTCGAATGCCTGGTCCATGTCGCAGCGCGTGGCCTGGCTGATCCGCCCCTTGGCCTGCTCGATGATGATGCGACTGTTGAGTGCGCTGGAGAGCTGGCCATTGAGCGTCTGTGCATCGAGCACCGTCCGATGCTGCAAGATCGCGATGGTGGCGACATCGGCAAGGCCTTGCGCTGCAACAACATCCTCGGAGGAAAGCCGGCCCGGGAGACGACGAAAGAGATTGAGTGCCCCAATCGTCCTCCCGCGTAACCGCATCGGTAGGCAGTGGACAGAGGTAAACCCCTTCGAGATCGCGAGCGGGGTAAAGCGGGGCCAATGGTCATCTGGCTCGGACAGCGCTTCGTTGGCGATCGCTTGGCCGCTGCGGTAGCAATCGATGCAGGGGCCTTCGTCGGCCTGGAGCTGAAAGAGCTCGAGCACTGTCATCGATTCGCTTGAGGCAGCAACGAACTGAAGCTCCCCATCGGGAGATGCGAGCATGACGCCGGCGGCATCGACCTCGACGACCTCGACGGCCCGATCGCTCAACATCGTGAGGACATCGATCACGTCAAAGTGATCGACGAGATTGTCAGCCAGCTCGACCATGGTCGAGATCAGCACGGACTCTCTGGGCATAGGACACCGATCGTCGAAGTTCGATCTTCGGTCGTGCAGGGTCTGGGCTGGCCGAAAACCCACCCTACCGCCGTTCTGGGGTCCCGGTTCCCTCGTCGTCACGCCAGTCAGCCAGCTGATCGTCGTACGCGACTCGGCGATCAACGACTCGGCGAGACAGCTCTGCGGTCGAGATCCCGAGGACGAACGCGTGCGCCCGGAGTGCAACGAGTGCCTCGCCGATGCTCATTGCCCCTTGGAGTGACACCATTCCAGCCGCCTGGTGCAGAGCTGCGTCAAACGACGATTCGCTCAGCAGTTCGTGGGCGATCACGTTTGGTGCCAGGCCAGCCTGGAGAGCCAGGATGGCGCGAGCGGCCACCGTCGCCATGGCAAAGCCATACGACGATTGCGCATCGGTCAACGGACCTGGTACATCGCGGAACAAGAGCAATCCCCCGAGCCGGATGGCACCGAGACGGATGGGGAAGCCGAAGACGGCTCGGGCTCCGTCTGCCACGGCGATCGGTGCGTACCACGGCCACATCCAGGCTCCATCGCTCGAGAGATCTCGCGAGCCCACCATTGACTCAGCTGTCACTGCGTCGGTGCACGGTCCCTCGCCGACCGTCACCTCAAGATCGAGGAGCGCGTCCGCCAACGGGCTGCTGGAGCAGACCCGAATCAGGGGATGACCATCGGATTGCAAAGCAATCGCCGCCCCGGTCAGTCCGGTGACCTCTTGTGCAACGCCGCAGAGATGGGTCGTCTCGGAGCCATGGCGCGAGCGCTGCTCGAGCATCTCGAGGATGATGAGTGCACGGCTACCCGACACGTGGCTCATAACCGGCCATCGGCGTGGTCGCCGAGAGCGTCGTTCGAAGGTCGGGCACGGGAGGTCTCCTGGCGGCTTAGCGACGCTCAACGGGGACTCGATCCAGCGCGTTCGACAGACCCTTGAGGGCCTCTCGGTCACCCTACCCTGCTCCACGGTGCGGCCCTCTTCCGGCACGTCCAACCACCTCTCGTGCCATGCGGACGCACCGTGCGGGCCGGCTCTGCTGATGCAGCCGGCTGCAACGTGGTGACCAAGGGTGTAGGTTGCCGTTTGGCGGAGCATGCTTCCGCCCAACGACAAGTCGCTCGTCGCTCCAGAACCTTGGTGACGCAAGTCCTCCACCAAGGAGAGCCACGTGCACGATGGAGCTACCAAGCCGTCACCCTTCGATGAGCTGCACCATGGTGCGCCGTCCACAGTGCCGGTCCACCAGCCGTCGCCTCTGACCCTCTCCCTCGTGTCGTCGGCCACGACCCCTGCGTGCGCCGAGCACCCGGGCACCACTGGCGTATGACAACGACCAGCGACTCGTCACCCGAGGTCAGCGATGTTGCCCGCCGCTCAGGCTCGGGGATTCGGACCTCCGGCCAGCCGTCGACGGGCGGCACGCGGTTGGGTCCCCCTCCCGGTGACCCACCCTTCACGGGTCGCGAGGGTGCCAAGGCCCACGCCCTCGGGCTGACCTCGGCTACTGCGCTCGTCGTGGGCAGCATCGTGGGGACTGGAGTCTTCACCATGCCAGCGGTGTTGGCCGGTGCCGGCACGATGAGCATCATCGTGCTGGCCGTCATCGCGTGCGGGGCCATGATGCTCGCCGTCCTGTTCGGCCAGTTGACCAAGCGGATCCCGAACAGCGACGGAGGACTCTATGCCTTCAGTCGCCATGAGTTTGGTGACTTCGCCGGCTACCTCGTCGGCTGGTGCTACTGGATCCAATCATGGGCTGGCAACGCGGCCATCGTCGCCTCCTGGGTCTTCTACGTCGATGCGCTGTTCAACCTCGACCATCCGTCGGGGATGCTCAATTGGGGCATCGCCATGATCGGCCTGTGGATTCCAGCGCTCATCAACCTGGCCGGCGTGCGCCAGATGGCGTGGTTCCAGAACGTCACGGTCATCCTCAAGTTCCTTCCGCTGCTCTTCGTCGGAGTCGTGGGGTGGTTCTTCGTCACCAAGGCCCACTTCGGGCCGTTCAACGCGTCGGGAGGCAGTCTCTACAGCGGGATCGGGATCGCCGCCGGCGTTGCCCTCTTCTCCTTCATCGGTGTCGAAGCAGCTGCGATGACGGCTCGCCACGTCAATGCTCCCCGCCGCAATGTGAGCCGGGCCTCCATCCTCGGCACGGCGGCCAGTGCCGTGCTGTACGTCTTGGTCACCGCTGTGGTGATGGGCCTCGTCGCCCACAAGACCCTGGTGGCCACCGGATCGCCGTTCGTCAACGCCTTCGACACGATCTTCCCCCACAGCACCTGGGCCGGGCGGTTCATCGCTGGCTTGGCGGTGGTCTCAGGCATCGGAGCACTCAACAGCTGGACCCTCATCGTCACCGAGACCTCACGGGCCATCGCGCTGGACGATCTCTTCCCGCGGCCATTCGCGTGGAGCGATCGCAATGGCACGGCGTGGTTCGGGATCCTGGTTGGCACCGCGCTTCCCTCCCTCTTGATGTTGTGGCGGTACACAACGACCTCTGGGTTGACGGTGTTCACCTACCTGGTCGACCTCACGGTCGTGACGGTGGCCATCCCGTACTTCTTCTCGGCTCTGGCCCAGTTGACGTTCCTGGCCTCACGCCGGCGCCGCGTCAACGGCTGGCGCCTCGCTCGGGACCTCTCGGTTGCCGGGACCAGCATCTTGTTCTCGCTGTGGGTGACCTTCGCCTCGGGCTACCAGGTGGTCTACCAGGCGCTCCTCGTCCTCCTCGTCGGCCTCGTCTTCTACGCCTTCTTGAACGCCCGCCGCCAACGCCTCGGTGAGGTAGCGGAGCCCATCGACCTCCCCGACGACGCAGTGGCACCCGCCAACGTGTCGCCCCTGTGACCTTCACCCCTTTCACCAACCCCCCCCCACGACCGACGGAGCACTCCCATGACCTTTCACGTTGACTCAGAGACCGGACCTCTTCGGCAGGCCATCGTCCACCGTCCGGGCCTTGAGCTCTCCCGGCTCACCCCGAACAACATCTCGGCGCTGCTCTTCGACGATGTCATGTGGGCGTCGAGAGCCAAGGAGGAGCACGATGCCTTTACTGAAGCACTACGCGACCGGGAGGTCGTCGTCCACTACTACGGGACCTTGCTGGCCGAGACGCTGGCACGAGATGAGGGTCGCGCCTTCGTGCTCGACAGGCTCTGCACGGAGGCGATGTTCGGACCATCACTGGTCGATCCGGTTCGCGAGCTCTTCGAAGCGCTCGAATCCCATGAGCTCAGCGAGCTCCTGATTGGTGGCATCGTCAAGTCCGACCTGAGTCCGCACACACCCAACAGCCTGACGTGGGACAAGCTCACCTCGGACGACTTCGTCCTGGCTCCACTGCCGAATCACCTGTTCCAACGCGATAATTCCTGCTGGATCTACGGCGGGACGACGATCAACCCGATGGCCATGCCGGCTCGCCAGCGCGAGTCGCTCCACACCCGGGCGATCTACACGCACCATCCAATGTTCTCCGGCGCTGGCATCACGACGTACTACGGAGGTGACGATCGCCACTACCAACCCGCCACGATCGAGGGCGGCGACGTCCACGTGATTGGCCATGGTGCCGTCTTGATCGGCATGGGCGAGCGTACGACACCGATGGCCATCGAAGCCGTCGCTCGTGCGCTCTTCGATGCCGAAGAGGCGACCACCGTGGTGGCGATCGAACTCCCGCACAGCCACTCCTTCATGCACCTCGACACGGTCATGTCCATGGTTGACCGGACGACGTTCGTCCTCTACCCCTACCTGGATCGGAACCTGCGCAGCTGGACCATCACCGCCGGGGAGATGCCAGGGTCGCTCCAGGTCACCATCAACAAGGATCTCTGGGCGACGCTCGCGACCATCCTCGAGGTCGACGCGATCGATGTCTTGACCACCGACGAGGACATCCGTGCAGCGGAGCGAGAGCAGTGGGACGACGGCACGAACTACCTGGCCGTCGCACCCGGCATCGTCATGGGTTACGCCCGCAACGTCGCTACCAATACGATGCTGCGCAAGCACGGGATCGAAGTGATCTCGGTCGAAGGCAGCGAGCTCGGCCGAGGTCGCGGGGGCCCGCGCTGCATGACGTGCCCCATCGAGCGGGGTGCTTGATGCTGCACACCCCCTCCGTGGGTGGCCAGCAGCTTCTGGGACGCAGTCTTCTCAAGGAGATCGATCTCACGGCGGACGAGTTCTTGTTTCTCGTTGACCTGGCCGAGCAACTCCGCCAGGAGAAGCGCCAAGGACGCGAGGCCAAACGACTGCTCGACCGCAACATCGCGCTGATCTTCGAGAAGGACTCGACCCGCACGCGATCAGCCTTTGAGGTGGGGGCCCACGACCAGGGCGCCCATGTGACCTACCTGGGCCCCGCCGGTACCCACCTCGGCAATGACGAGACCATGAAGGACACCGCCCGCGTCCTTGGTCGGATGTTCGATGGGATCGAGTATCGAGGATTCTTGCAAACGTCCATCGAGATCTTGGGTGCCAATGCCGGGGTCCCTGTGTGGAATGGGTTGACGGATCAGTGGCACCCAACCCAGATGTTGGCTGATGTGCTCACCATCCGCGATCATGTCGCCAAGCCACTTGCCGAGGTCGCGCTCTGTTACGTGGGCGATGCCAGCAACAACACCGCCAACTCCTTGCTCGTCACGGGCGCCATGCTCGGCATGGACATCCGGATCGCTGCGCCAGAGGATCTCCGGCAATCCAAGGAGGTCCAGGACATCGCCGAGCGGCTGGCCAGCCACTCCGGCGCCAGGATCCAAATGACCGACGACCCCAAGGCAGCGGTGCTCGGCGCTGACGTCGTCTACACCGACGTGTGGGTCTCGATGGGCGAACCTGTCTCGGCGTGGGGAGATCGGATTAGCAGCCTGCTGGCCTATCAGGTTGACGCGGCGCTCCTATCAGCGACGGAGAACCCGTTCGTCAAGTTCATGCACTGCCTGCCGGCGCTCCACAACGTCGAGACGGTGCTGGGGCGCGAGCTCCACACACAATGGGGGGTCAGCGCGCTCGAAGTAACCGATGAGGTCTTCGAATCACCTGCTTCGATTGTCTTCGACCAAGCCGAGAACCGTCTCCACACGATCAAGGCGGCTATGGTGGCCAGCCTCGGAGCATGAGATGCGCCTGGTGATCGCCATCGGTGGCAATGCCCTGCTCGAGCGGGGGGAGGTTCCCGCCGCCTCTGCGCAGCGGGAGCACGTTGCCGTTGCCGCCGGTCCGATTGCGCAGCTTGCCTCGGACCACGAGATCCTCATCACCCACGGCAACGGCCCCCAGGTCGGTCTGCTGGCCTCTGAGAGTCAACAGGACCCCGTCCTCGTGGTTCCCTATCCCCTCGACATCATCGGTGCACAGACTCAGGGGATGATCGGCTACTTGCTCCTCCAAGCGTTGAGCAACCTGTTGCCTGATCGAGTCATCGTCAGCCTGATCACTCGGACACTCGTTGATGTCAACGATCCGGCCTTCGCCGCTCCTACCAAGTTCGTCGGTCCCACCCTTACCCCCAAGGAGGCCGGGGCCGTTGCCTCTAGCTATGGATGGGCCGTCGCCCACGACGGCCCCCATTGGCGCCGAGTGGTTCCGTCACCCCGCCCCACGCGCGTCCTCGAGCTGTCGGCCATCCGCTCGCTCATCAACGATGACACCATCGTCATCTGCGCCGGCGGTGGCGGTATCCCCGTGACCAGTCGAACCGATGGAAGCCTGGGAGGCGCAGAGGCAGTGATCGACAAGGATCAGACGGCTTCCCTCCTCGCTGAGGAGCTCGCCGCCGACGCGCTCCTGCTCTTGACTGATGTGTCCTGCGTCATGGACGGATTCGGGACCACACGCGCCCGAGCGATCCGGCACACCACCCCCGACCAGCTCGATGCGATCGACTTCCCGTCCGGCTCGATGGGGCCAAAGGTCGATGCGGCCTGTGACTTCGTCCGAGCAACCGGTAAGCCCGCCATGATCGGTGCGCTCGGTGACGCCGTGGAGCTCCTTGCCGGGACCCGAGGCACGACCGTGACCACATGAGGCCGTCGCCAGCAGTGCTGTGGGCACTGACCACACAAGGGAGCACTACATGACCGAAGCAAGAGATGGGCAGGACCTTGCCGAACTGTTCGAGCAGGGGGACGAGGCGTTCGACCAGGGGATACTCGCCGACCCGACCTTCCTCGAGGCGGTGGAGAACGATCCGAGCCTCGATCCAGCGAACCAGGTCGACGATCTCGAACTCGAAGAGGTCGGGGCGCAGCTCGATGATCCTGCGATGTTTGAGGGCACGGGGTCCCCAGGCGGGGCACCTCGCGCCAACGTCGGATGGGAGCTTGATGCCTCGATCACCGGCGCGCACACGGTCCACGGCGACGAGCAGCAGGACGCCAGCGATGCCCTCATGGACCCGTCTGAGGATCGCGCGCCATGAGTGCAGACAAGCGGTCGACGACGGTGCGACCTCCAGAGAACAGCACGTCCACCAATGGCCCCGAGTCACAAGGGCTCTCGTCCAAGGTCGCTGCAGCACGACTCGCCGCTGACGGGCAGAACCGACTCCCTGGACCCAAGCAGCGATCGATGATCCTCGAGTTCGTTAGTCAGCTGGTGCACTTCTTCGCCCTCATGCTGTGGGTGGCAGGAGGCCTAGCGCTCCTTGCCGGCATGCCGCAGCTCGGGATTGCCATCTTCGTCGTCATCGTGGTCAACGGCACCTTTGCCTTCGCTCAAGAGTTCCGAGCGGAGCGGGCAGCCAACCAGCTCAACGATCTGCTCCCCAAACGGGCAGTGGTCTTCCGCGATGGCGCCAAGCAGAACATTGAGGCCGTTGAGCTCGTCGTTGGGGACGTGGTAGTGCTGCGGGCCGGCGACATGATCTCGGCCGACCTCGAGGTCACGACTGCAGCCGAGCTGCGCGTTGATACCTCGATGCTCACCGGTGAGAGCGAACCGATGGACGCTGGCGCTGCAGACGCCCTCTTCGCTGGGTGCTTCGTCGTCAGTGGTGCCGGGCTCGCCGTGGTCGTGGCCACCGGCGACGCGACGCGCCTTGCCTCCATCGCTTCACTCACCCAGGGCGGCAAACGACCCCGAAGTCCGTTGGAGCGAGAGCTCGGCCGGGTGGTGCGAGCGATCGCCATCATCGCTGTTGGCGTTGGTACCTCGTTCTTCGTCATCTCCCTGCTCGTCGGGGGGAGCGCAAGAGACGGCTTCCTGTTCGCCGTAGGCGTCACCGTGGCCCTCGTCCCAGAAGGCTTGCTGCCGACCGTCACGCTCTCGCTGGCCGCCGGTGCAAAGCAGATGGCTCGCCACCACGCCCTGGTCCGACATCTCGAATCTGTCGAGACCCTTGGATCGACCACGTTCATCTGCACCGACAAGACCGGCACGATCACGAAGAACCAGATGTCCGTCGTCGAGGTGTGGACGCCTGAGGGCTCGGCCACGGTGGTCGGCGACGGCTACGACCCCGATGGCGTGGTCACGGTCGAGGCTGCGGCACACGCGTCGCTCATCGATGTGGCGGCGTCAGCGTCCATTTGTTGCGATGACGGCGCGATCCAACGCGAAGGATCCTGGGTGCCCGAGGGCGACCCGATGGAGGCCGCGCTCTGGGCGCTGGCTCGCAGATGCGTTCCCGAGGATCGAGTATCAGCCCGGGCGTGGACGCACGCCTTTCCCTTCGATTCGACGCGCCGAATGATGTCGGTCATCGTTGATGGGCGCCTGCTCGTCAAAGGAGCCCCCGAGAGCGTCCTGCCACGGTGTTCGCCGATCGCCGGCTCGGACGATGCGGTCACCGGATTCACCCACCGTGGTCTGCGCGTCCTCGCGATCGCTGCCCGGCCCATTGGCGAGGTGCCCGCTGATGCGTCAGCAGGTGCGGTCGAGGTTGGCCTCACGCTGCTCGGCCTCGTCGCGCTCCAGGATCCACCACGCGATGGGGTTAACCAAGCACTCGCCGCAACCCGCGCTGCGGGCATTCGAGTGGCGATGCTCACGGGCGACAACGCCGAGACTGCAGCGGCAATCGCCCGCGAAGTGGGTCTGCTCAGCGACGAGGGCATCGTGCTGTCGGGCCCCGAGCTCCCGACGGACCACGCCATCCTCGGGGCACTCGTCGACCGCCCCGGAGGCGTGGTGATCAGCCGAGTCACCCCCGAGGACAAGCTGGCCATCGCACGATCGCTGCAACATCGCTCGCACGTCGTCGCCATGACGGGCGACGGGGTCAACGATGGTCCGGCACTGCAAGCGGCTGACATCGGTATCGCTATGGGCGCGTCGGGGACGGACGTCGCTCGCGCGGCCGCCGACCTGGTTCTCCTCGATGACGACTTCAGGACGATTGTCACGGCTGTCCAACTGGGTCGGGCCACCTTCGCCAACATGCGGCGCTTCCTGACGTACCACCTCGTCTGCAACGTGGCCGAGCTCACTCCATTCGTCATCTGGGCCATTTCTGGAGGACGGTTCCCCCTCATTCTCGGGGTACTCCAGATCCTCTGTTTCGATCTTGGCGCCGACGTGCTTCCGGCACTTGCGCTCGGGGTCGAACGGGACAGGGGGAGTTCGCTTGACCTGCCGCTGCAGGGGCGTCACCTCATCGATCGCAAGGTGATCGTCCGCGTCTTCGCCGTGCTCGGTGTGGCCGAGTCCGCCATGGAAGTGGCAGCCTTCTTGGCGGTGTTGCTTACCGCCGGTTGGGTTCCGGGCGATTCGATTCCAACGGGCCACGTGGTGGCGACGGCCTCAGGTGCAGCGTTCGCGACCGTCATCTTCTGCCAGGTGGGTGTCGCCTTTGCTTGTCGCAGCGCAACGGTGTGGCCCGGCCGGCTCGGATGGTTCACCAACCCTCTGCTCCTCTACGGCGTTGCCGTTGCCGTTGTCCTGCTTGCCTGCTTCGAGTTCATCCCTCCACTGGCCAACGTCCTTGGACAAGCTCCCCCTCCACTGGTTGGGTGGCTCGTTGCCCTAGCTGGTGTGCCCGTCATGCTTGGGATCGACCTGCTGCACAAGCGGCTGCGCTTTCGCCGGCGCAGGCCGCGGGAGGCCCCGACCCCGGCGGCGACCTTCACGGTTCTGCCCGCCTTTGCCTCACCCGTGGGAGTCTGAGTTCACGTCGGGGCTCTCGGCCTGGTCAGGCGTCATCTCCCCTTGCCCCGGCGGTCGAGGCACCGATGCCCAAGTCTCGGGAACGTCGAAATCCCTCGTCCACCGCCAGGTCGAGCGCTACCAAGCTGGAGGCGGCGCGGGGCTCCTGCAGTGCGAACGAGGGCCGAAGACGCCGGCTAATCGATGACGTCCTCTGAAGTGGTGCCGTGTGGAGGGTCCGCTCAAGGTGTGATCCCACCCACTCCGCTGCGCAACCAGACGATCTCCAAATCGAGGTGTCGCACCCTTGTGGCATCGGTATGGCACGCCAAGGATTCGCGTCAGCACCACGGTCGATGAACGTCTCCTCAAGAGCGAGTAGCGCTCGCGAAGGAACGCCAGACTCCGCTCTGCTCGACGAGGCGTTCGCTGCCCTGCTGTCGAAGCACCGAGCCGCAGAAGTAGATGCGAGCTACGCCACCTACGACGAACATCCACTCACAGAAGTCGAAGAGTGGGGAGACCTGGCATCCTTTCGTGAAGCCGCAGCGGCTTCTTGAGCTCAGTT
>CAINFA010000087.1 GCA_903847955.1 uncultured Actinomycetes bacterium | reverse complement strand
ACGTCGACAAGGTGCTGACCGGGCTCAACGCGGTCCAGACCCTGTCCCGGCTCAACCGGACCATGCCCGGCAAGGACGACACCTTCGTGCTCGACTTCCGCAACGAGACCGAGGACATCCAGCGCGCCTTCGCACCGTGGTTCGAGCAGACCCAGGCCATCCCGACCGACCCCAACCTGCTCTGGGACACCCACCGGGCGCTGATGGCCTCGCCGGTGATCTTCGAGGCCGAGATCGAGCCGGCGGTCCGAGAGCTCCTCGCCGGCCGCCGGGTCGACAACCACGGCAAGGTCTACGCCACCCTCGACCCCGCCCTCACCCGCTACGAGGCCTTGGAGCGCGAGGACCAGGACGACTTCCGAGACCTGCTCGGCCGCTACGTCTCGATCTACGGCTTCATCGCCCAGATCGTCAGCTTCACCGACGCCCGCCTGGAGCGCGACTACGTCTACGCCCGGGCGCTCGAGGCTCGGCTGCCTCGAGGCACGGTCGAAGCCATCGACATCGGCTCCGAGGTCAAGCTCACCCACCTGCGCACCGAACAGACCGCGACGGGCTCGCTGTCGCTCACCGAGGGCGACCCAGAGGTCATGGCCATCTACTCCGGCAAGGGGCCGCAGCACGTCCCCGAGCACGAGAACCTCTCGACGATCGTCGACGTGCTCAACGAGCGCTTCGGGCTCAACCTGACCGAGCAGGACCAGCTGCTGTTCGACCAGTTGGAGGAGACCTGGGTGGCGAACCCCGACATGGCTGATCGGGCCCGCAACAACAGCCTCGAGAACTTCCGCCTGGCCTTCAACCACTCCTTCCTCGGCGACGTCGTCGAGCGCATGGCCGGCAACGAGGCCATCTTCAAGCGGGTGCTCGACGACGACGACTTCCAGACCCTGCTGCGCAGCTTCTACGCGGCCCGGGTCTACGAGCGCCTGCGGGAGGTGGGCTGATGCCCCTGTTCACGGTGACCGACGGCGCGCTGCGTTCGATCCCACAGGTCCGCCCTGGGCCTGAGCTCTACGAGTTTGAGATCCAAGAGCTCATCTGGGGCAACGTCGAGGCCTTCTACGGCGCAGACCTGCTGCCGATCTGCAAGGACCAGCGCATCTCGACCGGCGGTCGACCCGACGTCGTCTGCCTCGACGAGTCTGGGCGGGTCGTCATCTTCGAGGTCAAGCGCTCCATCGAGCGAGCGCAGCTCGCGCAGTGCCTCGAGTACGCAGGGTGGGCGCGTCGGGCCAACCTCGACGAGCTGAGCGCACTCCACCACGCCGGGCCCGACGCCTTCTTCGAGGCGTGGCTGGAGTTCACCGGCAGTTCCACCCCAGTCGTGGTCAACCCGAGCCCCATCTTGGTGCTCGTTGCCCAGGACTTCGACGACCGCACGTCGGGCGCGCTGGCCTTCCTCACTGAGAACTCCGTGCCCGTGTTCACGGTGCCGGTGAAGGTGTTCGCCGCAGCTGACCACGAGCGGATCTACCTCATCGACTCCGACTTCGACGACAGCGTGGCGGTCGCAGAAGAACACGTGGGCCGGGCCCGGCCCACCGCCTATCGCTTCCGTGGAGAGCGAGTGTCGGTGGCCCACCTCGTCGAGGCCGGCTTCCTCGACGTCGGTGAGGCCATCGAGTACCGGCGAGCGCGAGAGGGGAAGGTCTTCACCGCAACCATCACCACAGACGGGCAGATCCAGGTCGAAGATGGCCGAGTCTTCAGCTCCCTCTCTCGTGCGGCGACGACCCTGGCGGGACTCATCGCCCTGCCCGGGTGGCAGGTGTGGACGGCACCCCAGCGCGGCGGAAAGCGGCTCGAGGACCTCCGCAGGGACTTCCTCGACCAAGCGGCAGCGAGCGAGAGTTGATGGCGCCGAACCCAGAGGGGGGCGCCCGACGTCGAACACGGCCGAGGTACATCGACGTGCCCAGCTGGGAGGTCCGTTGCTCCTGATCGTCGACCCCGCGGGTCAGATCGTGCCCCAGGTTGCCCCGTTCAGCTACGTCGGCAACCGTGGTGGCCGGATCCACGAGAACCGCAAGCTGACGAGGCGGCGGTGGACGTCGGACTCGTGGCTGATCTGCGTCACCAATGCGCTGACCGACCCAGACGAGTTCATGGGGGAGAAGGGCGTGACCGACCTGTTCTTCCTCGATGAGCCGACAGCACTAGCGGCCGGTCACCGGCCGTGCTGGCGGTGCAACCGCGATCGCTACGACGCGTTCCTGGACGCGTTCCGCGTGGCGAACGAGCGACCAACGGCCGACTACTCGGAGATGGACGGCATCCTCCATGGGGCGCGACTCGATGACGCAAAGAAGAAGCGGACCTGGGCCACGGGCTTGGACGAGCTGCCCGATGGCGTCATCGTGCGGCTCGAGCCCCAAGGTCAGCCGCACCTCATCCACGCTGGTGGGCTCTACCCGTGGTCGAGCCATGGCTACGGCGTGCGCATCCCTAGCCCGGGTGGGTCAGTCGAGGTCCTCACCCCCGAGCCCACCGTCAAGACGATGGTGCAGGGCTACGACGTCGGGCCGCTACGCCCGCTGCTGGCCTGGTGACTGTGCCGCCCACCCCAGAGGTTGGCGCACTACGGGGACCGCACTGGAATCGTTTCCGGTAAGCCGATCGGCGTTATTCCGGTAAGACCCCTTGGCACGCCCAACGGGATTTGAACCCGTGCTGCCGCCGTGAAAGGGCGGTGTCCTAGGCCGCTAGACGATGGGCGCCTGTTGCAGCCCTTCTACGCTACCAGCCTCTCGGTGGTCTCCTCGTAGGGAGAACTCTGGGATT
>CAINFA010000086.1 GCA_903847955.1 uncultured Actinomycetes bacterium | reverse complement strand
GGGCACCACCCACACCATCGCTACCTCCCAGATGGAGGCCACCGACGCCCGCCGGGCCTTCCCGTGCTTCGACGAGCCCGACCGCAAGGCCACCTTCGAGATCACCTTGGTGGTCGATGAGCACCTCGCGGCCTACTCGAACTCCCCGGTGGTCCACGAGCACACCGAAGCCGGCAAGCGCACGGTGGTGTTCGGGCCCACCATGAAGATGTCGACCTACCTCGTGGCCTTCGTCGTGGGCCCCTTTGAGTCCACCGATCCAGTCGACGTCGACGGCATCGAGCTTCGGGTCATCTCCCCCAAGGGCAAGGGGCACCTCGGCACCTTCGCGCTCGACATCGGGGCCTTCAGCCTTCGCTTCTTCTCGCAGTACTTCGACATCCCCTACCCCGGCGACAAGCTCGACCTCATCGCCATCCCCGACTTCGCCTTTGGCGCGATGGAGAACCTGGGGTGCGTGACGTTCCGAGAGACCGCACTGCTGGTCGATCCCGAGCGGGCCAGCAGGGCAGAGATGGAGCGGATCGTCGATGTGGTCGCCCACGAGATCGCCCACATGTGGTTCGGTGACCTCGTGACCATGGGCTGGTGGGAGGGCATCTGGCTGAACGAGGCCTTCGCCACCTTCATGGAGATCATGTGCACCGATGCGTTCAAGCCCAGCTGGCAGCGCTGGGTGAGCTTCGGGCTCGAGAAGGAGATGGCGCTCAGCGTCGACGGCTTGCACTCGACCCGGCCCATCGAGTTCGAGGTCATCTCCCCTGATGACGCCAACGGGATGTTCGATGTCTTGACCTACCAAAAGGGTGGCTCTGTCCTCCGCATGCTCGAGCAGTACCTCGGAGCAGAGACCTTCCGCAACGGCATCCGGCTCTACCTCAAGCGCCACAGCTACGCCAACACGGTGACCTCTGACCTCTGGGATGCCATCGAGGAGTCCTCAGGGCAGCCGGTGCGCTCGATCATGGACTCCTGGATCCTCCAAGGTGGGCACCCCCTCGTGACCTTGGACGGCGCCACCATCTCCCAGCAACCCTTCGCGTATGGCCCTCTTCGGCAGGGCGAGACCTCGAAGATCGGCCACGACTTCAAGGTTCCCGTCCTCGCCCGGAGTCTGGCCGATGGCGCCGAGACCAAGATCCTCCTCGGCGCCCAGCCGGTGACCGTCGAGCTCGCCGCTCCTGTCGTGATCAACGCGGGAGGTTCTGGCGTCTACCGCACGGCCTACGCCGCCCCTGAAGCGGCAGCCATCGCCAGCCAGCTCGGCTCGCTGAGCCCGCTCGAACGGGCCACCGTGCTCAACGACGCCTGGGCGGCCACCTTGGCCTCGAAGATGGAGCTCTCGAGCTTCTTCGGCCTCGCCGCCTCCCTCGGCGACGACGACGAGCCCGCCACCTGGCTCGCCGTGACGCGCGCCTTGGCCTTCCTCAACCGCGTGGTCGAGGCCAACGATCGCCCAGCGCTCGAAGCCCTGACCCAGCGCCTGCTCGGACCCAAGGCGTCGAGCCTGGGCTGGGAAGCCCAAGCCGGCGAGAGCGAGCGGACTCCAGGTCTGCGGGCCGCACTCCTGCAGAGCTTGGGGACCATCGGCGCCGACAGAGCGGTCATCGCGACCGCCCTCGAGACCTTCGATGGTGGCGTGGCGATCGATCCCAACCTGCTGCCCTCGGTGCTCGACATCGTGGCCAGCCAAGGGCGAGAGGGCGACTACGAGCGCTTCCTGGCGCAGTACCGCTCCGCCGACACACCCCAGCTCGAGGTGACCTACCTGATGGCCTTGGCGGGTTTTGGGAGCGAGGCGCATGCTCGGGCGACCTTCGAGCTGGCCCGGACCGAGGTCCGCACCCAGAACGCGCCCTTCCTCGTGTCGAGCTGCTTGGCGAACCGCACCGCAGGCGCCTTGACGTGGACCTTGGTGCAAGCGCACTACGTCGAGCTCCTCGAGCGCTTCCCGGCCAACAGCCACTCCCGCATGCTCTCGGGTATTGCGTTGCTGTTCAGCGACCCAGCCGTGGCAGCCACGGTTCGCCCCTTCCTCGAGGCGAACCCCATTGCGACCGGACACCAGACCGTGATCCAAGCGCTCGAGCGGCTCGACAACGCCGTGGGCTTCGCGGCCAAGATCGCCCCGAACCTGGCGGCGACGCTCTCGAGCCAGTTGGGCTGAGGCGTGCAGCTGGCGGTTGCCGCCACGGTGGCGGTGACCGTAGGAGTCGCTGAGCTCCCCGACAAGACCATGATCGCCACGGTGATCATGGGTTCGAGGTCACGCCCCGTCTTGGTCTGGGCGGGTGCCTCGGCTGCCTTCGCCTGCCAGATGGCGCTGGCGGTGGTGGCGGGTCGACTCCTGCTCCTGCTGCCCCACCACCTCACCGAAGCCTTGGTCACGGCGGTCTTCTTGCTCGGCGCTGGCTACCTGCTGCTCGTCGACGAGTCCGGCGCCACGAGCGAGGGCGAAGAGGAGGGTGCGGCGCTCAACACCACCTCTGCGTTGCGAGTCGTGGGTTCGGCGTTCGTGGTGGTTGCGCTGGCCGAGTTTGGCGACCTGTCCCAGCTGCTCGTGGCCAACTTCACCGCCAAGTCCCACCAGCCGCTCGCGGTCTACCTCGGGGCAGTGAGCGCACTGGTGGCCGTGGCGGCCCTCGGGGCCTTCGGTGGTCGGGTTCTGCTCAAGGTGCTCCCCCTCGAGCGGCTCCGCCAAGGCGCAGGGGTGGTGCTGGCGGTGCTGGGCTCGGTCTCGCTCTACACTCTGCTCTCTTGAGAACCCCTGACCCCACCTCGGACCCTCGCACCACCTCGTTGCTCGCCTTGGCGCGCACCGTCCGGGGATTCATGCCAGACGACGAGGGTCTCGCCCTGTTCAAGGCCGCCGACGCAGCGGCGCGAGCCGCAGGGGCCTCTGCGGTGCTCCTCGAGGTCGGCTCGTGGTGCGGGAAGTCCGCCACCTACCTCGGGGCTGCCGCGGAGCGGCACGGTGCGGTGCTGTTCTCGGTCGACCACCACCACGGGAGCGAGGAGAACCAAGCCGGCTGGGACTACTTCGAGGCCGACCTCGTCGACCCCGTCGACGGACGGCTGAACACCCTGCCCCACTTCCAGCGAGCGCTGGCGCAAGCGCACCTCGAGGAGACGGTCGTGGGGGTCCTCGGGCACTCGGTGACCGTGGCCCGGCACTGGGGCACCCCGATCGACTTCCTCTTCATCGACGGTGGCCATGGCGACGAACCCGCCTGGGCGGACTACCACGGCTGGACACCGCACGTGAAGCCTCGGGGCACCTTGGCCATCCACGACGTCTTCGAAGACCCCGCCGACGGTGGGCGACCCCCCTACGACCTCTACTGCCACGCGCTGTCCTCGGGACGCTTCACCGAGGTGTCCGCCACCGGCTCCTTGCGGGTGCTCGAGCGCACCGAGGCGCCCTAGCGGGCCAGCAGTCCTGCGCCCTCGAGGCCACTGACCACGTCGTGGGGCCGGGTCACCTGCACCGCCCGCATCCCCACTGCCCGAGCTCCCGCCACGTTCTCGGCGAGGTCATCGAAGAACAGCACCGCTCCTGGGTCACGGCCGAGCACCCCGAGCACGTGCTGGAATGCCGCTGCCTCTGGCTTGCGGTGCCCGATGACGTTGGAGACGAAGATGTGCTCGAACACCGCCAACTCTTCGGCGAAGGCTGACTCGAAGTGGCGTTGGTGGACCTCGTTGGTGTTCGAGAAGCCGTAGACGGGGACCTCGAGGGCGACGGTGGCGATGGCGGTGAGCACCTCGTGGTGGAGCCCCGCGAAGATGGTGTTGAGCCCAGCGATGAGCGTGGCGTCATCGAGGTCGATGCCGAGCTGGGACCGCAGCACGTCGCAGTATCGATCCGTGGAGAGCTGGCCTCGCTCGAAGGCCGAGAGCTGGGCATCGAACTCGAAGCGTTGCGCCAGCAACTGGGCGTCGACGCCAGCCTGCTCTCCCCAGTGGTGGAAGACGGCAGGGAAGTCGAGGTCGAAGACCACCCCCCCGAGGTCGAAGATGACCGCCTCGAGGAGCTGCTGGTGGCCTGGCATCATGGAGCGGTGCAGTCGCCGGTGGCCACCGCACAGCTCGCTCCAGCCAGATCGAGCCCCTCAGGCAGGGTCTCGCCCCGGAAGAGCCCCGACGCGGGGCTCGAGTTGCTGAGGGCGTCGGCCGCCAAGATGATCGCACCTGCGGTGTAGGTGGTCCGCTCGAGGTGCGGGTAGGTGACGAGGTCGGGGTAGACGATGCCTGTCAGGTAGCTGCCGTCATCCTGGCGGTGGGCTCTGGTCCAGCTCAACAGGTCGAGGGCCCGGTCCCTGCGCCCGAGCGCATCGAGCGCCATGACGCACTCAGCGGTCTCTGCGGCGGTGACCCAGTCACCGGTGGAGACGCACCGCACGCCGCGTCCCTCGATGACGAAGGCGTCCCAGAGCAGCTCCAGGCGGTCGAGACCCGCTCTCCCCTCGAGGGCTCCAGACAGCATCGGGTAGTACCAGTCCATGGCGAACTCATGCTTTGGGGCGAACGCTCCTTCGTGGTGGGCGATGGCATGCCCGAGGCGCCCCAGCGCCAACTCCCACTCGGGCCGATCGTGCCCGAGCCGGTCGGCAATCGCCGTCGCACACCGCAAGGAGTGGTAGATCGAGCTCGACCCGGTCAGCAGCGCGTAGGTCTCCCGACGCCCTGCGGAGTCCAGCGACCAGCTGATTGAACCGTCTGCTTGCTGGTGGCGCACCACGAAGTTGATGGCCCGATCGACCATGGCCCATCGCTGCTCGAGCACCGTGGTGGATCCGGTGACGAGGTAGCTGTGCCACACCCCGGCGGCAACGTAGGCGCACACATTGGTGTCGAGCCGAGGATCCTTCACCCCGTGCGCGAGGTAGTAGTTGAACCAGCTGCCATCGCCGAGCTGGGTCGCAGCCAGCCAGTCGTAGGCCCTCGTCATCTCCTCGTAGAGCCCACAGACCCCGAGCGCCATGGCAACCTCGACGTGGTTCCACGGATCGCAGTGCCCACCCTCAGACCACAGGATCATCCCCGAGGGCTGCTGCCGCTCAACAATGGAGCGGGCCGTGGCGAGCACCTCATCGGCGGTCAAGACACCCGGGAGTGAGGGGATGGTGGTCACCGTCGGGTCACTCATGCATCCACCAAGCTCGGCGCAACGTTGGCGACCGGCGCCACGAGCGGCTTGCGGAGGTACAGCACGAGGCTCTTGCCGACGATCGGGTTCAACAGCTTCTCGGCCCACCGCGTCGTGCGAGGGCCGTTGGTGATGTCCCAGACCAGCAGGTCGTGGTAGCGAACCACGAGGGGGTGGGTGTCGTTGGTCGTCCCCACCGCGCACTTCAGCCACCAGTAGGGGGCGTGCAGCGCGTGTGCATGGTGGGTGTCGTAGCCCTCGAGGCCGACCGAGGCCAGTCGCTCCACCAGCACCGAGCGACGGTAGATCCGGACGTGGCCACCTGGGACGTTGTGGTACTCGTCAGACAGGGCCCAGTTGAGCAGCTCGGGGCCAAAGCGCGGCACCGTGATCGCCATGGTCCCACCCGGACGCAGCACCCTGGCCAGCTCGGCCATGGCGTCGACATCACTGGGGATGTGCTCGAAGACCTCTGAGGCGATGATTCGGTCGAAGGTGCCGTCGGGGAAGGGCAGCGCCAACGCATCACCCTGGACCGCACCGGTCGCAGTGGTAGGCGAGAGCTCACCGGCATCACGCATCGCAGCGAAGGTGTTGGTCACCCCTCGGACTTCGTCGGAACCGGCATCGAGGGCGACGACGTGCACGCCTCGGCGCGCCGCCTCGAAGGCGTGGCGGCCGAACCCGCACCCGAGGTCGAGGAGGCGATCACCAACCTTGGCGTCGAGGCGATCGTAGTCAGCGGTCAGCACGTGGGCTCCTCCGAACCTGGCAGCACCTTGCCGGCCAGCATGGCGTCGTAGCAAGCAGCGGTCTCGATGGCGGTCACCTGCCAGGTGAACCGGTGCATCACCCGCTCTCTGGCAGCAGCTCCCAGGCGTGCCCGCAGCTCGGGATCATCGAGGAGGCGGCGGATCGCAGCGGCCAATGCCTCAGGGTCGTCGGGGGTCACGAGCAGGGCCGTCTCGCCGTCGGTGCCCACCACCTCGGGCAGGGCGCCCCCCGTGGTGGCGACGACGGCTCGACCACAAGCCATGGCCTCAATGGCCGGCAGCGAGAAGCCTTCGTACAACGACGGCACCACTGCCACCTCGGCCTCGCCGTAGAGCCGGGCCAACTCGTCGTCGGAGACCCCGGTGATGCACGTGACGGCATCTCGCAGCCCCAGGCGATCGATGGCCAGATCCACCCGACCACCCTTCTTCGGGTTGCCGATGACCACCAGCTCGACCTCACGCTCAGTCCGCAGCTTGGCCACGGCCTCGAGGAGCGGCACGAGACCCTTCATCGGCACGTCTGACGACGTGGTCACCATGAGCCTCCCAGACTTGGGGGCAACCTCGTCGAAGGGTCGGAAGACCGTGTGGTCAACGCCGACCGGTACCACCGTCATCTTCTTGGGATCCACCCCCATGTCGATGGTGATGTCCTTCCGCGAGGACTTCGACACGGTGATGATCGCTGGCAGCTGCTTCGCCACCCGCTTCTGCATCCCGAGGAAGCCGAACCACCGCTTGGTGGTGTAGCGCTCCCAAGCGCTCGTGTCGTGCGCCAGCTTGATCTCGCGGTCAACGGTGATCGGGTGGTGCAAGGTAGTGAGCAGCGGCCAACCATCTGCGACCAACTCGAGCATGCCGGTGCCGAGGCACTGGTTGTCGTGGACGATGTCGAAGTCGCCCCGGCGGCCCTTGAGCACGCTCACGATGCGCTTGGAGTAGGCGTAGGGCTCCCCGAAGCCAGCACTGCACATGATGGCGAACTCGGCCCAGTCGGCTCGAGACCGGAACTCCCGCGGGTGCGGCACCCGGAAGGGATCGGGGTTCCGGTAGAGGTCAAGGCCAGGGACTGGGGTGAAGCCCACCCCCTCGTCGAGCTCGGGCCAAGGCTGGCCGGCGAAGACCTCGACGCTGTGGCCGAGCTCGACCAGCTCGCGGGTGAGGTGCCGGGTGTAGACACCTTGCCCTCCGCAGGTCGGGTTACCCCGGTAGATCAAGAACGCGATCCGCAACTTGCCCGGGGCCGCAGGGCGAGCCGGGATGTGCGGGGGGATCACGATGCCCTTGGAGCGCTCCCACGAGGCCCGCAGGTCCTTGGTGAGGTGCTGCGGGGACCTAGGCACAGTGCACTGCAGGAGGGCGAGACATAGTTCTCTATCGTCCCGCGGTTTGTGCACCTCGTGCAACCTGAGTCAGGTTGCCACCGGCTCAGTACGTCCCGGCGCTGCTGCTCGGGCTTGGATGCGACCGTGGGCGGCGAGCAGACCACCGGCGGCCACGGTGGCCAACCCTCCGACGAGGATCGACACTCGGGCATTGGTAACGGTGGCGATCCAGCCCACGAGGGGACCACCGATGGGGGTCGTACCCAAGAAGGCGATGGCGTACAGCGCCATGACCCGACCTCGCATCTCAGGAGCTGCGTTGAGCTGCAAGGTGCCGTTGGCCGTCGCCACGAAGGCGATGGAGAAGAACCCCATCGGCACGAGCACGATGACGGCCCACGTCGTCGTCGGGGCGAAGGCCAGCGCCGTCATGGTCACCCCGAATCCAAGGCCCAGCATGGCCAGACGCTGCTGATTGGGCCGTCCATGGAAGGCGGCAGCCAACCCACCGAAGACGGCGCCGAGCCCCATCGCCATCATGAAGTGCGAGTAGCCAATGTTGGTGGTGGAGAAGGTGCGCTTCGCCAGGGCAGGCAGGGTCACGGTGAAGTTGAAGGCCAAGGTTCCCACGACGAACATCGCCAGCAGTGGTGCGTACAGCTGCGAACGCGCCTTGACGTACCCAAATCCTTCACGCACCTGCCCCTTGGCGTGGCGGACCTGGCGGGCGGGGCGCAGTTCTGCTGCTCGCATCGCCCCGAGCGCCGCGAGCACCGCCAGGTAGCTGAGCGCGTTGGCGAAGAAGCAGCCCTCGAGGGACACGTGCAACGCCAGCAAGACTGCTGCCACCGCAGGCCCCACCACGCGTGAGGCGTTCATGAGCACCGTGTTCAAACTGACCGCGTTCGGCAAGAGGTCGTTGCCGACCATCTCGCCCACGAAGGTCTGCCGGGCCGGGTTGTCGAAGAGGTTCACGAAGCCGGTGCCGAGGCAGATGAGGTAGATCCACGACAACGTCGCAGCCCCCGTTGCCACCAACACACCGAGGCTCAGTGCGAGCACGCACGCCACGGACTGGGTGAGGTAGAGCATCGGGCGCTTCCTCGAGCGATCCACCACGAGCCCGGCCCACGAGCCCAGCACCAACATCGGCAAGAACTGCAGGGCGGCGGCGATACCTACCGAGGTGGGCGTGGAGATCTTGAGCACGAAGAGCCCAAGGGCCAATGACTGCATCCAGGTACCTGAGACCGACACCAGCTGACCAAAGAAGTAGAGCCGGAAGTTCCGAACCTCGAGGGCTCGGAACGTCCGGCGGGAGTTCTCAGCGATGGCGTGACGAACCTCGATCAGTGACGTGGGACGTAGCCCCCATGACCCAACGAAGCGCTCTCCTCGAAGGCGATGCTCTCGTCGAGCGACCCCTTCACCTCGGTGACCCAGGGCAACCGATCCCGCAAGATGCGCTCCACACCCCCTTGGAGCGTCGAGGAGCTAATGGCGCAGCTCGAGCACGCACCTTGCAGCTGCACCTCGACGACACCACTCTCGACGTCAGCGCTCAGCAGCACGAGGTCACCGCCGTCGGCTTGGACCGAGGGCCGCATGAGCTCGAGGAGCGCCAACAACTTCCCCAAGCGGCTCGAGCGCTCGTCATCGCTCAGCGCCTCATGTCCTTGGATTGCTCCGGCCTGATCCACGCGAATTCCTTCCATCGTCTGATCCAGTTTGCCGGGAAATGTGGCCAGCCGTGCCACAGCTCGCGATCTCAGGCTGTACGGGCCTGAGACGATATGCGCTCCCGCCGTGCCGCACCACGGAGGAGGGCCGCATCTGCAATCTCAAAGATGCCGGACAAGATTGACGAGATGCCGAGGACAACGATCAACACGGTCAACGTGTGACCGGGATGTCGGAGCGCCCACACGGCCAGAATGAGCAGCACCAGCCCCTTGAGGAGGCCAACCCACCAGGTCTCCTCCGTGCCGAAGTTGAGGAAGGCTGCGACGATCTCGATGAGTCCGCGGACCAGTAAGAGCCACCCGAGCAAGGTTGCGACCACGTACAAGGTGATGTGCGGCCAGCCGATGGCTGCGATGCCGGCACCAATTGCGAGCGTCCCCACGAGCTCGCTCGGCCACCGACTCTGCTTGGTGGTTGCTGCGTCGATGAGGTGGACGACGCCAACCAAGATCGCCCACGCGCCGTAGAAGTAGGTCAACGCGTAGAGGGACGCGTGTCGAAACGTGAGGACGAACGCCCCGAACAGCACCGTCAAGATGCCGCCAACGAGCAAGACGACCCATGCCCGATCCCCTGAGCCATCACCGGTGGTGACGTCACTAGTGTGCTGCTGAGCGAGGTTCGGCACGTGGCACTCCCAGTGTTGCCGGCGCCATCATGGTAGCGAGCCTCTGACTAGTGGAGAACGATGATGGCGTTCCAAGGTGGTCGTGCACAGATCACCCTGCGACACGGCGGGCTCGACGACGACGGACTTCGTGCCGCTGGCGCCTTGGCAGCACGAGCCTTCAGCGACGATGACCTGTTCCGCTACCAGTACCCCAACGACCGTCGCCGAGCGCGAGCCGTGGCCTACACCCACCTTCGGCTCCTCAAGATGGTGGAGAAGGTGGCCATCATCACCTCTGCCTACCGGGACGAGCAACTGGTTGGGGTCGTGGTCTGGATTCCCCCCGGCGCCTGGCCCTACGCTCCCTCCATCCAACTCAAGAGTGCCTCGATGGCGCTGCGAGCAGCGGGCATGGCTCGGACGGTGCCGTTCCGAGGAGCGTCGATGTTCGGACAGATCCTGCGGCACCACCCGAGATCCCGGCACTACTACCTCCAGTTGGTGATGGTCGACCCCTCGGTTCAGCGCCAGGGCATTGGCTCCCAGCTGCTGGCCGAGGTCCTCGGGCGCTGCGACGCCGAGCGTTGCGACGCGCACCTCGAGACCCAGCGCGTCGACAACGTGGCCTACTACGAACGATTCGGTTTCACCACCACCTTGGAGGTGACGGCCCCCTCGGGGGCAGCGAAGATGTGGGCCATGCACCGCCACCCGACACGAGGCCGTGAAGCACCCAGCGAGGCTGGCTAGGGTTACCCCATGCAGCCCAACCAGCAGCTCAGCCTCGACCAGATCGACCTCAACGACATGGGCTTCTGGGAGTTGCCCCGGGACGTGCGTGAGGGCGCCTTCTTAACCCTGCGGCAGCACGATCCGATCCGCTACTACCCCGAGCCGATCATGGAGGACTCCCCCATCGAGCTCCCAGCTGGCAACGGCTACTACGCCATCACCCGGCACGCCGACGTGGCCGAGATCAGCCGCCACCCCGAGCTGTTCTGCTCGTCCAAGGGTGCCACCTCGGTACTCGACCTCCCCGAGGAGATGGTCGAGTACTTCGCCGGGATGATCAACACCGACAACCCCCGGCACGCCCGGCTGCGGCGCATCGTCTCGAATGCCTTCAACCCCCGGATGATCCGGTCCATCGAGGACTCCATCGGCGAGCTGGCCGACGAGGTCATCGACGACATCTGCGAGCGAGGCCTCGTCGACGTCACCGTCGACCTGGCTGCACCGCTCCCCCTCAAGATCATCTGCGACCTCATGGGCGTTCCCGCTTCTGCCTACGGCGAGGTGTTCCGGTGCTCGAACATCATCTTGTCGATGGGCGACCCGGAGTACGTCACCGGCGACGTGCACCCCATCATCGCCTTCATCACCGCAGGTGCGGAGTTGACGGCCCTCATGGAGGACATCGCCGCCCACAAGATGGACAACCCCGGTGACGACCTCACCTCGGCCTTGATCCACGCCAACATCGACGGCGAGGCGCTGACCCATGGCGAGCTGGCGTCGTTCTTCATCCTCCTCGTCACCGCAGGGAATGAGACCACCCGCAACGCCATCACCCACGGCATCTTGGCCCAGAGCCTCTACCCCGAACAGAAGGCGTTGTGGCAGGCTGACCTCGAAGGCCTCACCCCAACCGCAGTCGACGAGATCGTGCGCTGGGCCTCGCCGGTGATCTGGATGCGACGGACCGCCACCACCACGACCACCATCGGGGACCACGAGTTCCAAGAAGGCGACAAGGTCCTGCTGTACTACGCCTCGGCCAACCGGGACGAGGCGGTGTTCGAGGACCCGTTCAGCTTCAGCCTGGCCCGTGACCCCAACCCCCACCTGGGCTTCGGTGCCGCAGGTCCCCACTTCTGCCTCGGCGCGCACCTCGCCCGGCGAGAAGTTGGCGTCATGCTCCAAGCCCTCCACCGTCGGCTGCCGGACCTGGTTGCCACCGGCGAGCCCGACTACCTCCGCTCGAACTTCGTCAACGGCATCAAGCACCTCACCGCGGAGTTCACCCCGACGCCACGTCGGTAGGGGTCAGGTGCAGAACCCGCTCGACCGCCCGCTGGGGTGGTTCGACCGCTACCAGCAGCGGTACCGCCCGACCGCCTTCGTGGTGGCGGTGTTGCGGCGAGCCAGTGACGACCAGACAGGCACCCTGGCCGCCCTCGTCACCTTCTACGGCTTCCTCTCAGTCTTCCCGCTGCTGCTGCTGTTCTTCACCATCGTCTCGAAGACCCTGAATGCCCACCCCGCGTTGCAGGACCGGCTCATCCACGCCGCGCTGAGTCAGTTCCCTGACCTCGGCGACAAGCTGCGCTCGCAGATCTCGACGCTGAGCGCGAACTCGACCTTGCTGCTGACGGTGACCTCCCTCGGGGTGTTGTGGGGGGCGCTTGGGATCGCCAACTCGCTGCAGTACGCCTCGAACGTGATCTGGAGGGTGCCGCCAGCCGAACGTCCGGGGATTTGGCCTCGGATCGGACGCAGCATCGAGATCCTCATGATCTTGGGCCTCTTGATCGTGGCCAGCTCAGCGCTCACCGCACTCAGCGCAGCTGGACTGGCCACCTGGGGGCACCTGGCCTTCTGGCTGCGGTCGCTGACCTTGGTGGCCGGTGCGGCCCTCAACGTCGTGGGCTACCTCGCCGCCTTCGGCGTCCTCACCCCAAGGGGACGGCCCATCCGCTCGCTCGTCCCGGGCGCACTCGTTGGCGGCGTCGGCTGGACGGGGCTGCAGTACCTCGGTGGGACCTTGGTCAGCCACCACCTGCATCGGGCCGGCACCTTGTACGGCATCTTC
Source organism: uncultured Actinomycetes bacterium (assembly GCA_903847955.1). Lineage (GTDB taxonomy): Bacteria > Actinomycetota > Acidimicrobiia > Acidimicrobiales > RAAP-2 > CAINFA01. The sequence continues at coordinate 2,011 of CAINFA010000086.1, read as the reverse complement.
GCCGTGGTGCTGGGGCTGATCTTCTGGATCAACCTCGGCACGCAACTCTTCCTCTACGCCAACGAGATCAACGTGGTGCGCCTCGAACGGCTCTGGCCACGGTCGATCTTCGCCAATGACGCTGCCCAAGCGCAGGTCTTGGGTAGCTGATCAGCCGAAGCGGCCCTGGATGTAGTCCAAGGTGCGCTGGTCGTCCGGCTCGGAGAACAGCTTCAAGGTGGGAGCCACCTCAATCTGCTCACCGGCCCTGTCCTCGCCCATCAGCAAGAACGCGGTCAAGTCACTGACGCGGGCAGCCTGCTGCATGTTGTGGGTCACGATGACGATGGTCACCCGATCCTTGAGCTCACCCATGAGCTCTTCGATGGCGTGGGTGGAGATGGGGTCGAGGGCCGAGGTGGGCTCGTCCATGAGCAAGACCTCGGGCTCAACCGCCAGTGCACGAGCAATGCAGAGGCGCTGCTGCTGACCACCAGACAGCGTGGATCCATGGGCCTTCAGCCGGTCCTTGATCTCATCCCACAGTGCTGCTGCCTTGAGTGATTCCTCACAGGCGGCGTCGAGGATTGACTTCTTCTTCACCCCGTTGAAGCGGAGACCCGAGACGACGTTGTCGTAGAGCGACATGGTCGGGAAGGGGTTCGGGCGCTGGAAGACCATGCCGATCCGGCTACGCAGCACGGTGGTGGGAATGCCGCCGTTGTAGACGTCGGTATCACCGAGCAGGATCTTCCCCGTCACCTTGGCGCCCTTGGTCAGGTCGTGCAGCCGGTTCAGCGACCGCAGCAGCGTGGTCTTGCCCGATCCCGATGGACCGATCAGCGCGGTGACCTTGTTCTTCGGCACCAAGAAGTTGATGTCGCGCACCGCAGTTCGCCCGTTGAAGGAGACCGCCACGTCAGACAAGCTCATGGCGATAGGCCCGTTGCGAGGATCCTCGATCTGCTGGTCCTCCACGCCTTGGATCAGCGAGATGGGAGATGACTCGGTCACCTTTGCTCCTTTTGGTTCCGGTTCGCCCAGATGCGGGCGAAGAGGCTGAGGACGAAGACCACGATCACCAGCAGGAGCGCCATGCCCCATGCTTGAGAGATCTGCGAAGGGTACGAGCCTTGCTTGACGTTGAGGTAGATCAGCACAGGTAGCGCGTTGACTTGATCGAAAGGCTTCCACCCGAAACCACTTGAGATGCCACCAATCACGAAGAGGATCGGTGCGGTCTCACCAACCGCCCTCGAGACCGCCAAGATTGATCCGGTCACGATACCGCTCAAGGCGGCGGGCAGCACGATGCGGAGCGAGGTGGTCGATGGTCGGGCACCCAACGCCAGACCCGCCTCGCGCAGCGATGGGTTCACGCTCCGCACGGCAATTTCGGTCGCAATGGCAATCACCGGGAGCATGAGGATCGACAAGGCGAGCGATCCGGCCAATGCACTCGGCTGCCAGCCAAACTGCAGCAAGATCAGCTTGAAGATGAAAAGACCCATCAGGACCGACGGGGCACTCACCATGGTCTGGGCCACAATTCTCAGCCAGTTCGCAGCTCGAGCTTGAGACTCCGCCAGGAACACGCCCATGGTGACGCCAATGGGCACCGAGATGATGACGGCGTAGACCACCAATGCCACCGAACCGATGATCTGCCCCATTGCACCACCAGCACTGAGGTTGTTCCCCGACGGCTGCTGGCTGTAGGTGCTGTAGAACGACCAAGAAGAGATCGATGACCAGCCGAGGTGGAAGAGCTCAAACAGCAAGGCGACGAGTGGCACGGCGGCCACGACAATCGCCGCCCAACACACTCCCGACATCACCGTCGACGTCGCCATCCGACGACGGACGGTCTTGTCGGCACGCTCTCGCAGGTGCTCTCGCACCTCGGCCCGAATTTGGGCGCTGTCCTTCTCCATGGTTTCGGTCATGGTCATCTCACACCGCCGCCGCTCTGCGCTGGCGCGCCACCATCCAGCGACTGATCAGGGTGATGCCGAGACTCATGACCATGAGC
>CAINFA010000085.1 GCA_903847955.1 uncultured Actinomycetes bacterium | reverse complement strand
GATCTGCCCAAGCGCGCCGGCCAAATCTTCCTCACGCCTCGAGGAGAGCTCGGCTGCGGTGGTGCTGGCTTCGGCATCGAGCTGGTCGAGCTCAGCGCGCACCGCCGCCTCGTCGCTCGCCGCAGCAGCTGCCCCCCGCTCGGACTCGGCCTTCTTCGTGGTCAGCTCGGTCAGCTCGAGCCCAGCGAGGTAGACCCGCACTTCTCGCAGGTCGGTGGCCAAGCTGGCGTGGCTCCGGGCCGCGACGGCTTGGCGCTCGAGGGGGCGCATCTGGCGTCGAACCTCGCGCACGAGGTCGCCCAAGCGCTCGAGGTTCTCCTGGGTCTGCGCCAGCCGCCGCTCGGCTCGCTCTCGACGTCGGCGGTGCTTGAGGACCCCGGCGGCCTCTTCGATGATGGCCCGTCGATTCTCTGGCGTGGCCTGCAGGACGGCGTCGAGCTGCCCCTGGCCGATGATCATGTGCTGGGAGCGGCCAATGCCGGTATCGCTCAGCAGCTCTTGGATGTCGAGCAACCGGCACGGGGTCCCGTTGAGCGCGTACTCCGAGTCTCCGTTGCGGAACAGCGTTCGGGTGATGGTGACCTCGGCTGATTCGATCGGCAGGGCGCCATCGGCGTTGTCGATGGTCAGCGAGACCTCGGCCCGACCGAGCGCCGAGCGCGAGGCCGTGCCGGCGAAGATGACGTCTTCCATCTTGGCGCTGCGGAGCTGGCGAGGCCCTTGGGCACCGAGCACCCAGGTCACCGCGTCCACCACGTTGGACTTGCCCGAGCCATTGGGTCCAACCACGACGGTCACCCCCGGCTCGAAGATGAGCACGGTGGGATCGGCGAAGGACTTGAAGCCCTTCATGGTCAATGAGCGCAAGAACATCGCAGCGACCCTAGCAATCTCGCCTCAGGTGGCCCTCGGCGCTCGTCGTGGCCTCAGATCTGGCAGTGCTCGCAGAAGTAGGTCGAGCGTGACTGGAACTTGGCCTTCTGGATCAAGCTGCGGCAGCGTCGGCACGCCAGGCCCTCGCGGTCGTAGACCTCGTGGAACTGCTGGTAAGAGCCCGTCTTGCCCTCGAGGTCGACGTACTGCTCATCGGCCAGCGAGCTGCCGCGGTGCTTGATGGCCTCGGCCAGGATCTCCACCATCGCCCGGTAGAGGCGACGAACCTCGGTGGTCGACAGCGAGTCCGAGAGGCGGTCGTAGCGGAGCCCGGCGGAGAACAAGATCTCGTCGCTGTAGACGTTGCCGATGCCCGCGATGGCGTGCTGGTCCATCAGCAGCGCCTTGAGCTGGACCGAGTGCTGGCGCAGCACCACGGCGAAGCGCTCCCAGGACAGCATGTTCTCGATGGGATCGAAGCCGAGCTCGGAGAGCTCGTGGACCTGGCGCCGCAGGGCGGCACCCTCGACGCCGGCGGCGAAGGACACCGGCAAGGCGGCCTGCTCCTCACTTGAGAGCGGCACCGACACGAACATCTCCCCGAAGGTCCTCGGGTCGACGAACCACAGGTCTCCACCTTGGGTGAAGGTCATGGTGACGTGGGTGTGCTTGATCTTGGGCTCCTTGGCGCTCTTGGCGCGGTGGAGCTGGCCGGACATGCCGAGGTGGATCACCAAGGTGTTCCCATCGTCGAGGCCCACGAGCAGGTACTTGCCCACCCGACCCACCGACTTGAAGGTGCGCCCCTCGAGCAGGTCCCGGAAGGCCTTGGCGGTCTTGTGACGACGCACCGAGCGACCATTGGTGACTGCGACGGCCTTGACCTTCTTGCCCACGACCTCCTTGGACAGGTCTTGGCGCAGCGTCTCGACTTCGGGTAACTCAGGCACGTGACATCTCCTCAAGCGCGGCGCGAGCCGCGTCTTGCTCAGCGGACTTCTTCGATCTGCCCTGCCCGTGACCGAGCACGGACGCCCCCGACAGCACCGTTGCGGTGAAGTGGCGATCGTGGTCGGGACCCGACCCCTCGACGGCGTAGGCGGGCTGGGCGTTGCCCTGACGGGCCAAGAGTTCTTGCAGCATGGTCTTATGGTCGGCGTGGCCTGGGTCAGCCTGCTCGGCCTCGATCGCCTCGCCGAGGCTCGACTCGACGAACCTCACCGCGGCCTTCAGCCCTCCGTCGAGGTAGATGGCCCCGAGGACGGCCTCGTAGGCATCGGCCAGCAACGCCGACTTCATGCGACCACCGGAGTGCTCCTCGCCCCGGCCGAGCAAGAGGTGCTCGCCGAGCCCGAGCCCCTCGGCCACGCTGGCCAAGGTAGCGGTGCTCACGACGCCCTTCCGGATCGTGGTGAGCACACCTTCGTCGAACTCTGGGTGGCGATGGAAGCACAACTCCGCCACGACGAGGTCCAAGACCGCGTCGCCGAGGAACTCGAGCCGCTCGTTGGAGACAACCTCATGCTCGGCTGCCCAACTGCGGTGCACCCGCGCCAACTCGAGCAGGGCTGGGTTCTCGAAGTGGTAGCCGATCGAGGCCTCGAGGGCGTCGTGAGCCGACAGTTCAACCTGCTCCGAGTTTCGCGAAGACGTAGTCGACGGCATCGCGGACGGTGCGGAGGTCTTCGAGGTCCTCGTCTTCGATGCGGAAGCCGACCGTGCGCTCGGAGAACTCCTCCTCCAAGGCCTCGACCAACTCAATCAGCGCCAGCGAGTCGGCGTCGAGGTCCTCGGCGAACGAGGAGGACTCGCTGATCTGGCCTGGGTCGATCTCCAAGATGTCGGCGAGCTGCTCTTTGATGAGCTCGAACACGCCAGCTCGATCCATGGGGGCCCCTTCGGTGTGGGTCTCTGCTGGCACGTGGCCTCCTGCGAGAAGTAGTGGTGTGTAGATGATACCGACCTCGACAGCGGTCGGCGGGACGTGGTGGCTCAGCTGGTCTGCACCGCAGCGGCGATGGCCTCGACCGCCCCGGCCATGGCCAACTCACGGCCCACCCGGGTGGCGTTGGTGATGGCCGTGGCCGACGACGAGCCGTGGCTGATGATGCACACCCCACCGAGGCCGAGCAGCATGGCTCCTCCGGTGGTGTCAGGGTTGAGCTTGTCGGCGTAGGGCATGAGGTGCCCGAGCAGGGTCAACCCGGCGGCCCTGGTCTCCTCGTCGGTGCCGATGACCTGACCCAAGACCCCCATGATGAACTTGAGGGAGCCCTCGAGCGTCTTGAGGGCCACGTTGCCGGTGAAGCCATCGGTGACGATGACGTCGACCGGCGAGGGGATGAGGTCCCGCCCCTCGACGTTGCCGGTGAACTGCAAGCCACTGTCGGCCAAGAGTTGGTGGGTCTCTTTGACCATGGGGGTGCCCTTGGTGGCTTCCTCGCCAATCGACAGCAGCCCCACACTGGGGCGAGCGGTGCCGTAGCGGGCGGTGACGTACGCCTCTGCCATTTGGGCGAACTGCAGCAGCATCTGGGGGGTGCACTCGGCGTTGGCCCCGGCGTCAGCGAGCACCGCCGGCGGGGCGTCGAAGCGAGGGATGGGGGCGCCGATGCAGGGCCGGATCACCTTGGGCAACCGTCCCATGCGCAGCAAGGCCGCACCCATGGTGGCCCCGGTGTTGCCCGCCGAGACCATGGCACACGCTCGTCCGTCACGTACCAGCTCGGCAGCGATGACGAGGGAGGAGTCCTTCTTGGTCCGAATCGACTGCGCCGGGTCGTCGTCCATGGCGATGACCTCGCTGCAGGCCACAACCTCGAGCCCCAAGGTGTCCCCCAGCAACTCGGGCACGCCAACGAGCACGACGTCGATGCCCTCATCCTGGGCCGCTCGGGCCCCCTCGATGATGGCCTGGGGCGCCCGGTCGCCGCCCATGGCGTCGATGGCGACGGGGAGCGAGGCGAGCTCGCTAACCGGGCGGAGCTGTGCCGCCCGACTCAACTAGCCAACCTCTACGGCCTGGCGGCCCTTGTACCACCCACAGGTCGGACAGACCACGTGGGGGACCTTGGACTCGTTGCACTGCGGGCACAGGCTGCGCGCCGGCAGCTCGAGGACCCAGTTGGAGGCCCGACGGCTCCGGCTCTTGGCTTTCGAGGTCTTCCTCTTCGGGACGGCCATGGTTGCTCCAGATCAGCAGGGGCGCGAGGGCGCCCAGATGTGCGGGGAGTGATCTTACCCCACCCGCACCGGGCGCGTGGCCCAGGGCTCAGTTGCCTGAGGGCTCCTCGTCGATCCGCAGGGCCTCGAGGGCCCCCCAACGCGGATCGATGGGTGCCTGGCAGCTGCAGGTCTCCTCGTTGCGGTCCACGCCGCAGGTCGGGCAGAGCCCCTGGCAGTCAGGTTTGCACAACGGCAGCAGCGGCAGGTCCACCAACAGCGCCTCTCGCCCCATCTCCCCGAGGTCGATGGCGTCCTCGGTGATTGGGTACGCCTCTTCGTCCACCTCGGTGCCCCCACCGGGCACGAAGCGCTCGTCGAGGGGTGCCACGAGCGATCCGCCGACCGCAATCGCACACCTCGAGCAGACGCCGGTCCACGGCGCGGTGGCCGACCCCTTGGCGCTGACCCCACCCGAGAAGCTCTGCAGGTCAACGTCGATGACCATGTCGGCCTCGAGCGCGATCCGCGAGGCCCAGTCGAACTCAGGTCCGAGTTCGTCGTTGGGGTCAAAGGGCCCCTCCACCGAGACGTGGTCGGTGGCCCCGAGGTCCCGCCGCAAGGCGGCGACGTGGACCACGAACGGATCGGTCACGAGACCTAGGCGAGGTCCTGGTCGAAGAACCCATCGGCCAGGTCGTCGTCGTGGGTGGCCAACAGCGGGGCGGCGCCAGCATCGACGGTGGGCTGGAGCTTCTCGCGACCGGACTGCACCGTCTTCATGATGCGGTCGAGCACGATCTCCATCCCAGCCAGCTTCTGGTCGCAGTAGTCGTCGGCCTCGTGGCAGAGGCGGCGGGCCTCATCGCTGGCCTCGTCGATGATCTTGGTGGCCTGGGCTTGGGCTTGGCGCACCACTTCGGTCTTGGCCACCATCTGCTCAGCCTGGACCCTGACGTCGGCCAAGAGCGCATCGGCTGCCTTCTGCTGCTCGGCCATGAAGATCTCACGGTCCCGCAGCATCCAGCGGGCCTCTCGCAGCTCGTTGGGCAGCAGTGCCAAAGCATCATCGAGCAGCCCCAGCAACTCGTCACGGCTGACGAGGACCGAGGCCGACAGCGGCATCGACTTGGCGGTTGCCACGAGGTCGATGGCCCGTCGGATCGCCCCCTCGGCGTCTTGTGGGCGGTCGTCGTAGTCGTCCTGGGCGTCCTCGTAGGCGTCGTAGGGCTCGGTCATCAGCTCTCCTGGGAGAAGCGGCGCTTGAGCCGCTCGTTGACTTGGGAAGGAACGAAGGCACCAACGTCGCCGCCGTAGCGAGCCACCTCACGCAGCAGCTTCGAGGCGATGAAGGAGTGGCTCGACGAGGTGGGGATGAAGATGGTCTCCACCCCCGACAGCGACCGGTTCATCTGGGCCATCTGCAGCTCGTTCTCGAAGTCTGAGACCGCCCGCAGGCCACGCACGATCGCCACCGCTCCGACGTCTCGAGCCACGGTGACCACGAGGGTCGACACCGACACGGTGCGAACCGAGGGCAGGTGGGCGCAGGACTCCGCCAGCATCTCCTTGCGTTCCTCGAGGTCGAACAGCGGCTCGGACTTCTGCGGGTTGCGCACGGCGGCGACCACCACTTCGTCGAAGAGCTTGGCGGCGCGCTCGATGACCTCGAGGTGCCCGTTGTGGAACGGATCGAAGGACCCGGGGTACAGGGCGATCTTCATGGCAGGTTCCCCGTCTCCGCTGGCTCGAGCACGGTCAGCAGCGTAGTTCCGTACCGCCTGGACTTGGTGGTTTGGTACCGAGCAGGAACCTCGATCTCTCGGGCGCTCTCCACGATGACCACCTCGGCCGAGACCGTCTCGAGCAAGGCCGGCCACTGGTCGAAGTCGTAGGGAGGGTCGGCCAAGGCCAGGTCGAAGTGCCGTGCGCTCTGCCAACCAGGCAGCTGCGCTCGGTAGCGCTCGGAGCTCGCCAGCCCGAGGTCACAGCGAACCAGGTTCTCCTCGACTGCCTTGATCGACCGGAGCTCTGCGTCGACGAAGGTGACCGACGCCGCCCCTCTCGACAGCGCCTCGATGCCGAGCGCCCCCGAGCCGCAGAACAGGTCGAGCACGTCCCAGTCAGCCACCCCACCCATGGAGAACAGCAGGGAGAACATGGCCTCTTTGACCCGGTCGCTGGTGGGGCGCACCCCGTCGGGCAGCTTCGCCTCGAGGCGTCGACCTCGGGCAGCACCGCTGATGACTCGCACGGCGCCAACCTAGTGCCGCACGAGCAGCCGCTGATGGCGAGGCCCTCGCCTCGATGGAGGCGACCGACCTGGTACGCCGACCCAACGCACCAGACCCCGATCAGCGTCGGGCACCACAACGGGCTGTGGTTGATCGGCGCTAGCTCTTGAAGAGGAAGTCAGCCTCTTCGACCTCGAGCAACAGTCGCAGTTCGTCGGCCACCTCAGGGGCACCCTCGAGCATCGGGTGAGCATCGGTGAGCTCCTCGGCCACACGTCGTGCGTTGGTGAGCAGCTCGCCGTCGTGGAGGAGCGACGCCAGGCGGAGGTCACTGCGACCCTGTTGGCGGGCGCCCAAGATGGTGCCCTCTCCCCGCAGCTCGAGGTCCACCTCGGCCAGGTAGAACCCGTCGGTCGAGGCCACCATGGCATCGAGGCGACGGGCGCCTTCTGGGGTCGGGACCTCACCGAGGAGGTAGCAGCTGCTCTGGTGCAGACCACGCCCGACTCGACCTCGCAGCTGGTGCAGCTGGGCGATGCCGAACCGTGCGGCGTCTTCGATGACCATGATGGTGGCGTTGGGGACGTCGACGCCGACCTCGATGACGGTGGTGGCCACCAGCACGTCGAGCGATCCTCGACGGAAGCGCTCCATCGCCTCGTCACGCTGCTCGGGGGGCATCTGGCCGTGCAGGAGCCCAAGGCGGAGCCCCGCCAGAGGGCCCGCCGCCAGCCGCTCGACCTCGGCGGTCACCGAGGTGGCCTCCACCTTGTCCGACGCCTCCACCAGCGGGCACACCACGTACCCCTGCCGTCCGGCAGCGACCTCGGCGCGCACCGCTGCCCACACCGCCTCCACCTCGAGCTCGCTCGAGGCCCAGTGGGTGTGGATCTGCTGGCGCCCTTCGGGCAGCTCATCGAGCACGGTCATGTCGAGGTCGCCGAAGACCACCATGGCTGCGGTGCGGGGAATGGGGGTGGCGGTCATGACCAACAGGTCGGGGTCCGCTCCCTCGCCCTCGTCCCGCCCCTTGTCCCGCAGGACGGCACGTTGCTCAACCCCGAAGCGGTGCTGCTCGTCGATGACCGCCAACCCGAGTGCGGCGAAGCGAACCTCGTCGGTCAGCAGGGCGTGGGTCCCGACCACGAGGTCGATGGTCCCCTCAGCCAGCCCCGCCAAGGTGGCGGTGCGCTGCGCTGCGGTGAGCCGGCTGGACAGCGTGGCGATGCGCAGCGGTCGGCGCCCGAGCAGGCTCGAGGGGTCCGCCACGCTGAGCCCAGTGATGAGGCCAGCCAAGGACTGCGCGTGCTGCTCGGCCAAGACCTCGGTGGGCGCCATGAGGGCTGCCTGGCGTCCTGCGTCGATGACGGCCAGCATCCCGAGCAAGGCCACCACCGTCTTGCCAGAGCCCACGTCACCTTGGAGGAGCCGGTGCATGGGGAGCGGAGCGGTGAGGTCATCGAAGATCTCCTCGACCGCCCGCCGCTGGGCCCGGGTCAGTTGGTAGGGCAAGCTGGCGAGTAGGGAGCCCACGAGGCTGTGGGGCACCTCGCCGTCGAAGACCCCGGGCTCGATGTGGTGCACGATGCCCCTCGCCTCACGCTCGATCACCTGCCGCCGGAGCCCGAGCGCCAGCTGGAGCCGCAGCAGCTCGTCGAAGGCCAACCGCTGTCGGGCCTCGGCTTGGAGCTCCATCGAGCTCGGCAGGTGGATCTCGCGAAATGCCGTGGTGCGGTCGATCAACCCAAGCCGCTCCCGCAGCACGTCGTCCAAGGGGTCGAGGAACTGTCCGGCACGGTCCAAGGCTTCGGCCACCATCTGGGCCAGGTCGTAGCTGGTGAGGTTCCCCTTGGTGGACTGGGGGTACACCGCCACGATGCGGAGCATCTTGTCGAGCGCGGCCGCTGGGTCGTCGTGCGCCACCACGTCGACCACCGGGTTGGCGAGCTGCACCTGGCCCCGGTAGCTCTGGGCCTTGCCGAAGAACAGGGCGGTGGTCCCGGCCCGCAGCTGCTTGGCTCTCCACGGCTGGTTGAAGAACACCACGGTGACCGTGGCGGTGCCATCGTCGACGTCGAGCTCAACCATGGCCTTGCCTTGGCGGGTCCGACGAGACCGCACCGCTCGCACCGTGGCCAAGATGGTGGCCTCGGTGCCGGGGAACAGTCCCTCGAGGTCCACCTGGCGGCTGCGGTCGAGGTAACGCCTTGGGTAGGTGGTGAGCAGGTCGAAGACCGTCTCGATGCCAATCGCCTCGAGGTCTGCCACCTGACGATCGGTGGTCGATGCCAACTTGGCAACCGGGACCTCGGTTAGCTGCCGGAGCCGCCGGAGGCGGCGACCCTCGCCACCGGTCGGCGGCGCCGTGGTCACTCGATGCCGAAGAGGTACGGGTACAGCGGCTGACCGCCCTTTTGGACCTCGACGGCCAGCCCCGGGTGCTCGGCGTGGAGCCACTCGGTGATCCTCCGAGTAGTAGCGGGCGAGGACCCTTCGCCCTCGATCACCGTCACGAGCTCGTGGTCGGCGCGAATGAGGACTTCGAGGAGCCGACAACTGGCCTCGCCGAGGTCATCCGCGATGGCCACGATCCCCTCTTGGCTGAGGCCGATCCAGTCACCCACCTTGACCTCGCCGGCGTCAACGGTGGTGTCGCGCACAGCCTGGGTCACCTCGGCCGCGATGACCTGGGAGGCCGAGTCGGTCATCGAGGCCGCGTTAGCCGTGGCATCGGCGTCGGGGTCGTAGGCCAACAGCGAGGCGAAGCCTTCGACGATGGAGTTGGTGGGGACCACGGTCACGGTCTTGGCGGTGAGCTCGTTGACCCGCTGGGCCACGGCCCGGATGTTCTTGTTGTTCGGCAGCAGCACCACCTCATCGCTGCGCAGCGCCTCGACCGCGTGCACCAGCTCCTCGGTGGAGGGGTTCATGGACTGGCCTCCCACCACCAAGCGTTGGACGCCCAAGGAGCGGAAGATGCGACCGACCCCATCACCAGAGACCACCGCCACCACCGCTGTCCGCGGTGCAGGTCCGGTGGGCTCGGGCTCGGGCTCGGCGGCGTGCTCGGTCACCCAGCGCTCTTCGACCACCTGCTCGAGCAAGTCAGTGACCCGAATGCCCCGAGGTCGGCCGATGTCGAGGGCGGCTTCAACCGACGCTCCGATGTCGTCGGTGTGGATGTGGCAGTTCCAGATCCCCTCGCCACCCACCACCACGATGGAGTCGCCGATACCCGCCCAGACCTCCTTGAACGCAGGAATCGTGTCGTCGGGAGCCTCGAGGAGGTACATGACCTCGTAGCGGAGGTCGCCGACGTCGCCACCCTCACCGTGCCCGGTGAGCTCGATGTCACCGAGGACGATGCCCTCGATCGCAGGAGGCTCGGGGAGGTCTCGGCCATCGAGCACCGACAGCAGCGCGTCGAAGAACAAGACGTAGCCGGTGCCGCCAGAGTCGACCACACCTGCCTGCTTGAGCTGGGGCAGCTGCTCGGGCGTGTAGTCGAGGGCGACCTGCGCCGACGACCGCGCCGCCTCGGCGACACCGAGGAGGTCGGCCCGGGCCTCGGCTGCAACCGTCGCCCCCTCGCCGGCCGCCTTGGCCACCGACAAGATGGTGCCCTCGACGGGTCGAACCACCGCCTGGCGAGCCAAGAGGTTGGCGTGGCTGAGCGCGCCGGCCAAGGTGGGGCCATCGATGGAGTCCACCCCGCTGAACCGCTCGGTGAACCCCCGCAGCAGCTGGGACAAGATGACCCCGGAGTTCCCCCGTGCCCCCATGAGCGAGGCATGGCTGATGGCCTTGCAGACCTGGGCCATGGTCGACCCGTCCTCGAGTCCATCGAGCTCTTGGGCCACCGACTCCAAGGTCAGGGCCATGTTGGTGCCAGTGTCGCCGTCAGGAACGGGGTAGACGTTGAGGCGGTTGACCACCTGCTGGTGCGTGCGGAGGAGGTCGCGGTAACGACCCATCACCGTCCGGACATCGTTGGCGTCGAGGGTGAGGTGGGCCGGCATCGGAGGTGATGCTAACCTTTCACGGGTTCGATGACGGGCACGTAGTGTCCGAGCGGTCCGAGGATGGACCATAGAAGGAGACGTCATGGCAGCGGTCTGTGAGCTTTGTGGCAAGAAGCCGTCGTTCGGGATGAGCCTCAGCCACTCCCACGTCCGCACCAAGCGGCGTTGGAACCCCAACATCCAAAAGGTCCGGGCCGTCGTCGACGGCTCGCCTCGGCGCCTGCACGTCTGCACCAGCTGCATCCGGGCCGGCAAGGTGACCAAGCCTGAGCGTCGGAGCATCCCGACCGCCTAGGTCAGCCGTAGGTGAACCCGCGCAGCGGGAGCGCCCCACCTCTGAGCGTTCGCTGACCAACGACGTCAGAGACTTCACCGATCTGGGTCGGCGTCGTGAACCCTGCTGCGGCAAAGCCCTCGAGCAGCCCCAGTGGGTCAGGGGTCGCCAGCAGCAGTTCGTAGTCATCTCCGCCCCCGAGGGCCTCGTCTTCAGTTGCCCGAAGGGCGCACGGAACCGTCTCGAGGGCGATGCCCACCCCCGACGCCTCGGCCATGCGGTCGAGGTCAATCGAGAGCCCATCTGAGACGTCCACCATGGCGTGGACCCCAAGGCTGGCGGCCGCCATGCCCTCGGAGAGGCGAGCCCTTGGACGGGCGTGACGCTCGACGGCTGCAGCCACCTCGAGGTCGGCTGGGTGCCTGCCGTACCCCGCCCGCAGGAACCGGAGGCCCGCCGCCGCTCCCCCGAGGGGGCCGGTCACGAACAGCACGTCGCCAGGTTGGGCCCCCGAGCGCAGGATGGGGCCAGCAGGTCCTGGACGTCCCAGCACCGTCACCGAGATGGTGAGTTGGTCCCCCGCCACGAGGTCGCCCCCCACGATCGGGCACCCGTGCTCGAGCCCCGAGGCCACCAGTCCTTGGTAGAGGGCATCGAGGTCTTCACTGATCGACGCCACCACACCGAGCACCGCCCCAGTGGGCGAGGCGCCCATGGCAGCGAGGTCGCTGACCGCAGCGGCCAGCGCTCGCCAACCGAGGTCAGCGGTGGTCGTCAGCCGTCGGTCGGCGTGCACCCCGTCGACCACCACGTCGACGCTGACCACCGTCGGCCCCGAACCGACCAGCACCGCAGCGTCATCGCCGATCCACACTTCGCCGGCCGCTCCTTGGCCGAAGGCCTCCTCGCACCGCTGCTTGATGGCCGAGATGGCACGGCGTTCGGTCCACCCGGGTTGAAGATCGCTCGAATTCACCTCGGTCATCGCTCTTGCCTAACATGAGGCAACCCAGTCGTGCACCACGCCGTGCACCACCGTCCTGAGGAGGACCACAGCACCATGGCTCCCACCACCAACGCCAAGCTTCTGGCATGGGTCGACGAGATCGCTCAGTTGACCACCCCCGCCAACATCGTCTGGTGCGACGGCTCCGCTGAGGAGTACGACCGCCTCTGCCAGCTGCTGGTCGACAACGGCACCTTCACCAAGCTCTCCGACGCCAAGCGCCCCAACAGCTACTACGCCCGCTCAGACGCCGGCGACGTGGCACGGGTGGAGGACCGTACCTACATCTGCTCCGAGCGCGAGGTCGATGCAGGTCCGACCAACAACTGGCGGGACCCGGCCGAGATGCGCGGCGTGCTCAACGACCTGTTCAAGGGCTGCATGGCCGGACGGACGATGTACGTCGTGCCCTTCTCGATGGGACCCCTCGGTTCGCCCATCTCCCACATCGGCGTGGAGATCACCGACTCTCCCTACGTGGCGGTCTCGATGCGCATCATGACCCGCATGGGCCAAGCTGCCCTCGACACCTTGGGTGACGGCGACTTCGTTCCGTGCTTGCACTCCGTAGGGGCCCCGCTGGCCGACGGCGCCACCGACGTTGCCTGGCCTTGTGACGCGGAGAACAAGTACATCGTCCACTTCCCCGAGACCCGCGAGATCATCTCGTACGGGTCGGGCTACGGCGGCAACGCGCTGCTGGGCAAGAAGTGCTTCGCACTGCGCATCGCCTCGGTCATGGCCCGTGACGAGGGCTGGCTGGCCGAGCACATGCTCATCTTGAAGTTGACCTCGCCGCGAGGCGAGACCAAGTACGTCACCGCCGCCTTCCCGAGCGCGTGCGGCAAGACCAACCTGGCCATGCTGATCCCGACCCTGCCCGACTGGAAGGTCGAGACCGTCGGCGACGACATCTGCTGGATGAAGTTCGGCGCCGACGGCCGCCTCTACGCCATCAACCCTGAGGCCGGCTTCTTCGGCGTGGCGCCCGGCACCAACATGGACACCAACCCCAACGCGATGTACTCCATCGAGGCCAACACCATCTTCACGAACACCGCGCTCACCGCCGACGGCGACGTGTGGTGGGAGGGTATGGGCGAGCCCCCGGCCGGGTTGACCGACTGGAAGGGCAACCCCT
>CAINFA010000084.1 GCA_903847955.1 uncultured Actinomycetes bacterium | reverse complement strand
CGGTGTGCACCCCGATGACCTCAAGGACTGCGTCTACACCATGCGCTTCGACGAGGCCTCGACGCTGTACGCCGACTTCGGCCCGTTCTACACCGGCATGCTCGGCGCCATCGCCGACGTCGTCCCCCACTGAGGACCACACCCGCCCGCTGCGGCTAGGTTTGGCCCATGGATGAGCGCCACGCCGAGCGGGTCAAGCTGACCTTCCCCGAGAACCTGGTTCGCACCCCGGTGCTGGCCCAGCTCGTGCGGAAGTTCGACGTCGATCCCAACATCCGCCGAGCGGCTGTCGAAGAGCACTTCGGCTGGATCATCTGCGAGCTGGCCGGCACCGAGGCCAGCCTCGACGCTGCCAAGGCCTTCTTGGCTTCAGAGGGGGTCCAGGTGGACCTGCTCGGTGACGTGCTCGAGAGCTGAGCCCTACCGCTGCCAACCAGCGGTCGAGATTCCTCGGGGCTCGTAGAACAGGCAGCCCTCGGGGCAGCTGAAGGGCACCTGGGTGGCGGCATCCACCTTGCAACGCTCCACCTTGTCCCCACCGCTCGTGGAGGTCATGACGTAGTGCCGGCAGTCTTCGTTCACGGACATGCCCCATTGTGCCCCTTGGCGCAAAGAGTGGCCACCGCTGCGAGCTGGTCGAGCCACTAGCGTTCGACCCATGGAGCGCGAGGTGCCAATGAAGACCCTGCTGCGGTGGGCCGAGTCCCTCTCGGCCATCGCTCGCACGGGGCTCGGCTTCACCGAGTCGCTCTACGAGCAAGAGCGCTTCGAGGAGATCCTACGGGTGGCCGCTGACATCAAGGTGGCGGCCGACCACGGCTTCGAGAGCGACGACGAGGCGCACGGCATCGTGGTCGACTGGCTGGCCCAAGTGGGCAAGGGCGTCCCGGGCTACGTCACCCCCAAGGTGGCCGTTGGCGCCGCGGTGCGCAACGACCGTGGTGAGCTGCTCTTGATGCAGCGCGCCGACTCAGGGGTCTGGCTCTACCCCACCGGCTGGTGCGACCCGGGCTACTCCGCCGCCGAGGTGGTGGTCAAGGAAGTCCACGAGGAGATCGGGATCGAGGTCGAGACCATCCGGCTCATCGGCGTCTTGGACGGGCTCCGCATGGGCATGACGAGGATCCCGCTCTACTCGCTGCTGTTCTTGTGCCAGGCCACGGGCGGGGCGTTCAACCTCCACCCCTTGGAGTGCTCTGACGCCGGATGGTTCACCCCCGAGAACCTCCCGAGCCCGCTCGTCGGCTACGAACGCTGGGGGGACACCGTCTTCGCCGCCATCAGGGGCGAAGAGCGACCGGTCTACTACGACTCGGTGCGCAGCCCCGTCTGGCGCGGCGACCCTGAGGCCAGCGCGTGAGCTCGGTGCACATCGAGGCCGTCGCCGAAGCCACCGACGAGCTGGTCGAGGCCTTCGAGCGCCTGATCCCGCAGCTGTCCTCCAGTTGGCAGCCGATGGACCACGAGGAGGTCGCGGCGGTGGTGGCGGACCCCGCCAGCACCATCTTCATCGCTCGCCGTCCCGAAGGCACCATCGTCGGCACCCTGACCCTCGTCGTCTTCGCCATCCCGACCGGGGTGCGAGCCTGGATTGAGGACGTCGTGGTGGACGAGGCAGCGCGGGGACTCGGGGCTGCCAAGGCCCTCGTGCGCGCCGGGCTCGAGCTGGCCCAGGCGCGAGGGGCGCTGACGGTCGACCTCACCTCGAGGCCCTCCCGTGCAGCCGCCAACCAGCTCTACCTGACGATGGGCTTCGAGCTGCGGGAGACCAACGTCTACCGCGTGGTGCTCGAGGGAACCGCCGACGCGTAAGGTCGGTCCATGCTTGCGCTCAAGCCGACGTGTGAGTGCTGTGGTGTCGACCTCGACCCCAGTGGTGCAGCTGCCAGGATCTGCTCGTTCGAGTGCACGTGGTGTGCGGGTTGTGCCGCCCACCTCGACCACCGGTGCCCGAACTGCGGTGGGGCGCTCGTGCCACGCCCGCCACGCGACGCCAACCTGCTCAAGGCGGCACCCGCCAGCACCGAGCGCACCCCCGCCCGTCACCTCGAGGGGTGCGATCAGGGTCGCTGAGGGACCTCGACCTCGGTCGAGTGGTGGTGGTACCCATCCCTGCAACAGCTGCACTCGTTGCGCGCCACACCCTGGGTGCTGCTCCACCTCACGCCAGCGCGGGCTGCTTGGGATCAGGTGTTGACAGTTTCTGACATCATCGCTACCATGACGTCAGTACCTGACATCACGAGCAGAGGAGTCACCATGAAGGTCTTCGTCACCGGCGCAACGGGATGGATCGGCACCGCACTGTGCGCAGAGCTGGTCGATGCTGGTCACGAGGTGGTCGGCTTGGCGCGTTCTGAGGCCACCGCCACTGCACTCGCAAACGCTGGCTACGGCGTGGTGCGGGGCGACCTCGCCAACCCCGAGGTCTTGGCTCAGGCGGCGGCCGACGCCGAGGGCGTGGTGCACCTCGGCTTCCAACACGAGCTGGCCTTCTCTGGGGACTTCGCCACCGCAGCTGCGGTCGACCGAGCCGCCGTCGAGGCCATGGGGGCCGCGCTGGCGGGCAGCGATCGTCCCTTCGTGCTGGCCTCGGGGATGCTCGGGTTGTCCGAGGGTCGCCCGGCCACCGAGCGAGACGGGCTCGTGCCAAGCCCCGAGGCTCGCCTCAACCCCGCCAGCACACGGTCGGCCACCGCGCTGCTCGCCCTGTCGCTGCGAGGCATCGGCGTGCGCTCCTCGGTCCTGCGCTACCCACCCACCGTCCATGGCCGGGGCGATCACGGGTTCATGGCCACCTTCGTGGCCATCGCCCGCCAGCAGGGCTTCAGCGCCTACGTCGGTGAC
Organism: uncultured Actinomycetes bacterium; assembly: GCA_903847955.1. Taxonomy (GTDB): domain Bacteria; phylum Actinomycetota; class Acidimicrobiia; order Acidimicrobiales; family RAAP-2; genus CAINFA01. The sequence continues at coordinate 6,919 of CAINFA010000084.1, read as the reverse complement.
GGCAGCAATCGCTGGCCGGCGGTCCACATCGCCGACGCAGCCCGAGTCACCCGGCTCGCGCTCGAGGCCGCACCAGCAGGATCGGTGGTCCACGCCGTGGGCGAGGAGGGCATCGAGTTCCGAGCCATCGCCCAGGCCATCGGCGATGGGCTAGGGCTTGGGACCCGGTCCATCGCCGCAGAGCAGGTCATGGAGCACTTCTCGTTCCTCGGCATGTTCGCTGGGCTGGACAGCCCTGCGGTGGCCACCGACACCAAGGCACTGCTGGGCTGGGCGCCAACAGGCCCGGGCCTGCTCGAGGACCTGGCCGAGGGGCACTACCTGGTTTGACCCCTACCGCAGGGCATCGGGCCAAGCCATGTCGGCCGGGGGGTCCTCGCCCACCCGGCCGTCGACCGCCTCTCGCAGCAGGTCGGCGTGGCCGGTGTGGCGGCCGTACTCCTCGACCAGATCGAACAGCAGACGGCGGAGGCTGGGGTGGACGCCGTCCCAGCTGATGGCCAAGGGGTGTTCGAGCCCGCCGTCCGCGATCGCGGCCCCGACCGCCGAACGGGTGCGTTCCACCGCATCGCTCCACAGGACGTAGAGGTCGTCGGGGGTGTCCTCGAGCGAACTCGAGAACTCCCAGGCGTCGTCCTGTGACAGCGGGGCCGAGCGCCACGGCTCACTCGGCGCGGTGCCGAGGAGGCGTCTGGTCACCACGTCGTCTTCCACGCGTGCGAGGTGCTTCAGCAGCCCACCCAAGGTCAGCGTCGAGGCGCCGATCGACACGCTGAGCCCAGCTCGGTCGAGTCCCTGCACCTTCCAGGCGAAGGTGGCCCGCAGCCGGTCGAGGGACGCCAGCAGGTGCGCGACCTCGGTGCCAGCCAGCGGGGGCTCCCATGGTGGCAGCACCCTGTTCGGCACCGACGCCCACGCACCGACATCGACCAAGTGGTGCTCGACGTCGTGGAGGAGGTAGGCGCCCAAGCTCGCCACCGTGAACACCGCACCGTCCGAACGGGTTCCGGTGCGGTCCCACTCGGGAGAGGTCACCGCCCGGTAGCGATGCGCCAACCGCTGTGCGCCCTCGACCAGCGCTTCGGCCACGGCCAGTGGTTCGTGGTGGGCGTAGTCATCGGCGAGTGCGGTGGCGTCTTGGTCCCAGTTGGCGAAGTGCGCATCGTCGGAGGTGAGCATGGCCTCGAGCCGTCCTTCGATCACCGAGAAGACGTCGCGCACGTGGCAGCCGTACTCGAGGGGTGACCAGACCGTTGGGCTCGGTCGCTGGGTCACCGAAGCACGGCGGAGCACCTCGGCCCAGGCCGACGCCGCTCGGGTGATCCGAGGTCCGAGGTCGGCTCGCGCCACCCTGGCGGGGTCGAAGCCGCACTCGCCGCAGGCCTTGGTCAGCACCCAGGTCCAGTCCTTGTCGTCTGCCACGATGGTCATGGACGAACGGTACCGGGTGCTCGGGTGCAACCGAGGCTCGTTTCCTACGATGGGACCACGCCAACACTGCGAGGTTCCATGTCGTCTCCTTCCTTCGAGGTCACCCCCCTCACCGGCACCTTCGGTGCCACCGTGCACGGCGTTGCCCTCGGTGCGCTCGAGGACGGTGCTCGGCTCACGGAGTTGCTCACCGAGCACCTCCTCGTGGTGTTCCCCGGGCAGTTCCTGACCCACGAGGAGCAGTCCCGGGTGGCGAAGCTGCTCGGTGAGCCCACGCCGGCCCACCCGGTCGTGCCTGGGCATCGGGACTACCCCGAGATCTTGGAGCTCGACGCCCAACAGGGTGGGAAGAACGCCCGGTGGCACACCGACGTCACCTTCGTCGAGGTGCCCCCGGCCGCGTCGGTGCTCGTGGTGGACGAGACCCCGCCGGTGGGAGGCGACACCATGTGGGCCGATGCCAGGAGTGCCTACGAGCAGCTCGCCGCACCGCTGCGAGGTGCGGTGGACCAGCTGGAGGCGGTGCACCGGATCGCCCCCTTGGCCTACTGGGGTGAGCCCTTCGACTCCGCGCTCGGGCGGGACGACGCGGCGTCGCTCCTCGAGGAGGCAGCCAAGGTCGGGCCGGTCATCCACCCCGTGGTCCGCGTGCACCCCGTGACCGAGCGACCCTCGCTGTTCGTCAACCCAGGCTTCACCAGCCACGTGCTCGGGCTGTCGCGCCACGAGAGCGAGCACCTCCTCGCCCTGCTCTACGACCACCTCACCCAACCCGAACGAACGCTCCGACACCGGTGGCAGCCCGGCGACGTCGTGCTGTGGGACAACCGAGCCACGCTCCACTACGCCATCGACGACTACGGCGACGAGCCCCGAAAGATGCGTCGGATCACGCTCAGGGGCACCCAGCCGGTGGGGATCTCGGGGCAGCGCTCGAGGCCCGCCACCAACCCGCTCGACGCCGTACGCTGAGCCACGCCATCTCTCAATGAGCCGCTGTGCCAGACGTGACCCCCTTCCTGTGGTTCGACGACCAAGCCGAGCATGCCGAGGCCTTCTACCGTCGAGCCTTCTTCGGTCCCCAAGCCGCCGTGCTCCCAGCGAGTACGTCCGGTCAGGTCGGGCACCAGAGCCTGGTCGAGCTCCCAGGCGTCACCCTCCGGCTCTTCAACGGTGGTCCGCACCACCAGTTCAACCAAGCCATCTCGCTGTTCATCGAGGTCGCAGACTAAGGTGAGCTCGACAGACTCTGGGAGGCGTTGTGCGAGGGTGGCGAGCCGGGTCGATGCGGGTGGTTGACCGATCCCTACGGCGTGTCGTGGCAGGTGGTGCCGACGATCCTGGGCGAGCTGCTCGGTGATCCCGACCCCATTCGGGCCAAGGGTGCCTTCGACGCCATGATGACGATGGACAAGCTCGACATCGCAGGTCTCCTCGCTGGCGCTGGCGGTGGAGCTGCGTCGTTGTGACCACCATCGCCCTCATCGGCGACCGTCGCCCCTCAGTGCGGTCCCACGTTCGGCTCGAGCAGCTCTTCGCCCCCGAGGCCAGCGTGGCTGCCCGTGGCATCAGGGCCACGTGGCTGTCGAGCGATGCGGTCGACCTCGAGTCGCTCGCCGAGGTCGACGGGATCTGGGTGCTTCCCGGCAGCCCCTACGCCGACCGGGACAGGGTGCTCGGGGCCATCACCTACGCCCGAGTGCACGATGTCCCCTTCCTCGGGAGCTGCGGTGGCTTCCAGCACCTCCTGCTCGAGTTCGCCCGCTCGGTGGCGGGCCTCACCAGCGCCGAGCACGCCGAGGAGCACCCCGAGGCGGCCCACCCGATCATCGTGCCGCTGACGTGCTCGCTCGTCGATGAAGATGCCGAGGTCATCGTCGAGCCGTCCACGATCGCAGCCGATCTGCTCGGGGCGGGTCGGCACCAGGTCTCCTACGTCTGCAGCTACGGCCTCGACCAGCGCGCCACGGCGGCCTTGGTGGCCGCGGGGCTTCGCATCGCGGCCCGTGACGCAGCAGGCGAGGTGCGCATGGCTGAGGTGGCCAGCTGCCGGTTCATGGTCGGCTCGTTGTTCCAACCTGAGCTGATGAGCACACCCGACGCCCTGCACCCCTTGATCGAAGGGTTCTTCGTGGCCGCTGGCGCTACGAGCGCCCAAGCCCTCGTGGGTCGAGGACCCGTTGACAGCTGAGGCCGTCCTCGCCAAGGGGAGCTCGAGGCACCCGAGGTGCTAGCAAGGGCAGGTGCACCTCACCGGCCCACCCCAGCAGGACCGCCCGTTGCCGATCGCGGTTGCCCGGTGGCTCGACGGTCGCCCCTTCACCGAAGTGTGGACCAACGAGGCTGGGGGACGGACCTTCAAGGTCGACGATGCCAGAGGCGGTGTGCACCTCAAGTGGAACCCGACCGGATCGAGCGAGGACCTCGAGGCCGAGGCCGCCCGGATGCTCTGGGCCTCCCCCTACACCGCGGTGCCCGAGGTGGTCTCGGTTGGCGGTGACGGTGAGGGTAGCTGGTTGTGCACGACCACCATCGACGCACCCAACGCCGTCGACCCGATCTTCCACGACGACCCGGCACGCACCGCCCGAGCCCTGGGACAGGGCCTCCGGCAGTTCCACGATGCGCTCCCGGTGGAGGGCTGCCCGTGGAGCTGGTCCGCCTACAACCGCGTCGAGCAAGCACGCTCCCTCATCGACGAGGCCTCCATTGCCACCTTGGAGGAGCCCTTCAGCTCGTGGTCGGCCACCGAGCTCATTGGGTACCTCGAGGACATCCCCGCCATCGACCGAGTGGTTTGCCAAGGCGACCCGTGCGCACCGAACACCTTGCTCGATCCCAGCCGTCGCTGCGTCGGCCACGTCGACCTAGCCCGCCTTGGGGTGGCCGATCGGTGGGCAGACCTCTCGGTCATGGCCTGGAGCGTCGAGTGGAACTTCGGCCCTGGCTTCGAACTCGAGGTCTACGCCGGCTACGGCATCGCCCTCGAGGAGCGTCGCCGGGACTACTACCGGGTGCTGTGGCGACTCAGCTGAGGGTGAGGTTGGCCTGGACGTCGCCCAGGTGGTGCTCGGCTTCGTGGGCTGCTTGGGCGGCGACCCAGCCGACGGTGACCTCGAGGTTCGTCACCGGCGAGTAGCGCATGCGCCGACTAGCTGCACCTTCGGGCAGCCGTTCGAGCACCTTGAGCAAGAGGCCCGAGGCCACGTCGAGCTCGAGGGCGATGTCCTCTGGGGTGTCGCCATCGTAGAAACCGAGGTTGACGCGCTCCTCGCGGTAGATGGGTTGACCGGTGGGATGCTCGACGATCACCGCTGCCAAGATCCGCTCTCGCAGGCTCAAGAACACGTCACGCAGGTGGGCGCCGTACTCGAGGATCGACCACCGTTCGGCGTCGGGCCGGATGCTGGCAGCGGGACCGGCATCGGCGATGACCCCGAGGAAGGCGTCCACGGCGGCGGTGAGACGAGGTGGGACCTCGCTCGGCGGGACCTCGTCCCAACAGAAGCCACAGCCCTCACAACGCGCCGGTTCACCGCTCACCTCGCCATCTTGGCACTGGACCCTACCCTTGGGGAATGACCTGGCCTCCAGCGGAGTTCGAGCTCAACCACACCACGGTGGCCGAGCTCGTGGCATCCCAACACCCCGACCTCGCCCACCTCGAGCTGAGCTACCTCGCTGAAGGCTTCGACAACGCGACCTGGCGCCTCGGGGACGACTTCGTGGTCCGGCTACCCCGTCGAGGGGTGGCCGCGACCCTGCTCGCCCACGAGCTCGAATGGCTCCCCGTCTTGGCCCCCACGCTCCCGTTGCCAACCTCGGTGGCGCTGCGTGCGGGGAAACCCACCGAGCGCTACCCCTGCCCCTGGGCCATCTGCGCATGGCTCGAGGGGACCCCTGGCGACCTCGTCGTGCCAGGGGCTGCCTCGGCGCCCATACTCGGCGGGTTCTTGGCCGCGCTCCACCAACCTGGCCCCCCGACCGCACCGAGCAACCCCTACCGAGGCGGGCATCCGAGCACCCGGGCTGAGGTGGTCGACCGTCGAGTTGGGGTCCTCGCCGAGCACGTGGACTCCTCGAGGGTGCTGGCCGCGTTCAGCACGGCCTGCAGTGCGCCACCAGCGACGACCCCCACGTGGCTGCACGGCGACCTGCACCCAGGGAACATGCTGTACGACGGTGACCAGCTGTGTGCCGTCCTCGACTTCGGCGACCTGTGCAGCGGGGACCCTGCCACCGATTTGGCCGGAGGCCTGTTGGCGCTCCCGAGCACGTCCCTCGAGACGTTCTTCGCCGCCTACGGAGGGGCAGACGCCAACCTGCTCCTCCGCACCGCAGGCTGGGCCATCGCCATGGGCGTCCTGCTGGCGGAGCTCGGCATGGGCGAGAGACCGAGCTACCTCGCCATGGGACTGCGGGGGGTCACCTCTGGCGTCGAGTTGGTGGAGCGCCTCGGCTAGTCCACCACGAGGTCGCCCAAGACCACGGTGGGGTTGGCGTAGGCCTTGAGCTCGATGCGGTTGCCACTCGGGTCGACCAGCATCATCTTGACCTGCTCGCGATCTTGGTCGGCGTAGGAGGTGGTGGGCCCCTCGATCACCCGAGGGTGGCCCGAGAAGTGGGCGGCGAGCTCCTCGAAGCGGTCGCGGTCGATGGTGGCACCGAAGTGCCGAGTCCGGGGCATGGGCGACGTCACCGACGCCGGATCAGCCTGCAGGGTGATCTGGGCGCCGAAGAGGAGGGCATCAGCCCAGGAGGCCTCGTGCCGGCCAATGCGAGCACCGAGCTGGTCTTGGTAGAAGGTGATCGACTCGTCGAGGTCGAGCACAGGGATGGAGAGGTGGAAGATCGGCCGCATGGTGTTGGTCTAGTCCACCACCGCATGGAACGGTAGCGTCGGGCCGTGGCCGACCAGAAACCTCCCAAGATGGTCGCAGCGGAGCGTGCAACCCTCCTCGGCCTCCTCCAGTACCACCGGAACTCGATCTGCGACAAGGTGACGGGGCTCGACGAAGCCCAAGCTCGATGGTCGCCGGTGGGCAGCGGTACCTCCCTGCGGTGGCTCCTCCACCACCTGACGGTGGCCGAGGCGCTGTGGGTGGAGTATCGCTTGGCAGGACGAGACCGGTCGGTGGTACCTGACGAGCTGGTTGACGACGACACCATGGCTTCGATCGTCTCGCGCTACGTGGCGCAGTGGGAACGCTCAGCAACCGTGCTCGAGACCATGGACCTCGACGCGCTGGCTGCCACCACCGACGGCGACGACCCGGTCAATGCCCGATGGGTCCTCACCCACCTGCTCGAGGAGACTGCTCGACACGCTGGTCACGCCGACATCGTGCGAGAACTGCTCGACGGCTCAACCGGCCGCTGATTCCCTACCGATTGCCGGGGTGGGTCTCAGGCGGGTACCAGTTGCCGTCCGAGGCCTGCCAGTAGCCCGGGGCGGGCGGTCCTGAGGGTGCCTGTGGTTGGGGTTGGG
>CAINFA010000083.1 GCA_903847955.1 uncultured Actinomycetes bacterium | reverse complement strand
TTCAAGCCCAAGCACCGTCAGCCCAGCTGGGCGCTGTGGATCTTGGCCAGCATCGTGGCCGTGGTCGGCTCCCTCCTCGCCGACTGGCTCATCGTCAAGATCTGGGTTGCCATCTGGCCCCACACGCAGTACTACCCCCACTTCCAGTTCGGCGACTACGCCAAGCTCACCATCGTCGGCGTGGTGGGTGCGTGCATCGGGTGGCCCATCGTCACGAGGATCTCCTCGGCACCTCGATGGCTCTTCTTCCGACTCGCCATCGTGGTCACCCTCGTGCTGTTCCTCCCTGACTTCTACATCTTGTGGTTCAAGAACTCCCCGCTCAAAGATGTGGTCGGACTCTTGGCGATGCACGTGGCCATCGCCCTCGTCACCTACAACGCACTCGTGCGCATTGCCCCTGTCGGCGCTCCATCGTCGAAGCGCTGAGCGACCTGGCGCGCCCAGTGGAAGTGCTGCAACCTAGAGTGGTGCCTGCGGAGGCGTGCGTCTCCGCTCGTGAAGGAGGTTCCCATGGCTGACGCGATGCTCACCGACGCCCAAGTCGTCCGGCTCAAGGTCCAGACCCTGTTCTCCCAGACGATGGGCTACGTGGCGGCGACCACCGCCACCTTCGCTCTCGGTGCCTACGTGGGCCGCAACATGGCGTACCAGACAGCCCTCCTGTGGTTCTTGGCCTCCTTTGGTTGCCTCTTCGGCATGCGGGCGACGACCCGGCGGTCCCCCGGCGCAACCGTGCCGCTGCTGCTGGCATTCGGCCTGTTCATGGGCTTCGCGATGGCGCCGACCTTGGCCTACTACGCCACCTACGACGGCTCGGCACTGTGGCAGGCTGGCGCGGCCACTGCCCTGTTCATCTCTGGCTTCGGCGCCTTCGGGTACGCAACGCGCCGGGACCTCTCGGCCATCGCCAGGATCTGCTTCTTCGCGCTGCTTGGGCTCATCATCGCCGGCATCGTCTTGATCTTCGTGCACATCCCTGGCGCCGAGTTGGCCTACAGCATCTTCGGTCTCGTGATCTTCGCCGGGTTGACCGCCTTCGACTTCCAGCGCCTCCGTCGGGCCAACAACGCCAACGTGGAGTCGGCCCCGCTCATGGCAGCCTCGATCTTCCTCGACGCGCTGAACGTGTTCATGTTCTTCTTGCGCATCTTCGGCAACGGCCGCTGAGTTCGACCCGAACACGTCGGCTGTGCTCGTGACCGGGCGCGGAATCGGGCGCCTCTACCTCTGCACACCTGATCGACCCGACCTTGAGGAGTTCCTCGAGGCGGTCATCGAAGGAGGTGTCGACACGGTCCAGCTGCGCGACAAGGTCGCCGATGCTCGGACCATCGTGGGCCGCGCCAAGGTGGCTGCGGAGGTCTGTCGGCGGCACGGGGTGCCCTTCGTGCTCAACGACCGCCCGGACCTAGCGCTCGAGGTCGGCGCAGACGGCGTCCACGTCGGCCAAGACGACGCAACGGTCGAGCTGTGCCGGAGACTGCTCGGCGGCGACGGCATCGTGGGGCTCTCGACCCATGCACCTGCTGAGCTCGATGCGGCGATCGGCGAGCAGGTCAGCTACCTCTCTGCGGGCCCGGTGGAACCAACACCCACGAAGCCCGGCAGGCCTGGTACGGGCCTCGACTACGTGACCTACGCCACCTCGAGGTCTCCCGTACCGGTCTGCATCACCGGAGGCGTGAGCACCTCGAGCGTCGGCGCACTCGCGGCCGCCGGCGCCCGACACTTCGTCGTGGTCCGGGCGCTCACCGAGGCCGCAGACCCGTTCGCAGCAGCGAGGGCCCTGCGTTCGGCCATCGACGCCGCGCTCAGCGCACCGATGGAGTAGATCGAGCTACAGCCCGATCTGCTGCGCTAGCAACTCCCGGTGGTAGCTGGGGTCACCGAAGAGCAACTCAGAGGACTTGGCCCGCTTGAAGTACAGGTGCGCCGGGTGCTCCCAGGTGAAGCCAATGCCGCCGTGGATCTGGATGTTGTCTGCCGCGGCGTGGAAGTAGGCCTCTGAGCAGTAGCTCTTGGCCAACGAGGCCACCACCGGCAGCTCGTCAGAGTCCTCAGCCGCTGCGAAGGCGGCGTAGTACGCCGCCGACTTCGCCGACTCCACCTCGAGCAGCATGTCGGCACACTTGTGCTTGATGGCTTGGAACGAACCAATGGGCCGACCGAACTGGATCCGGACCTTGGCGTACTCCACCGACATGTCGAGGCAGTGCTGGGCACCGCCGACCTGCTCGGCCGCCAAGCCGATGGCCACCAACTGGAGGGTCTTGGTCAACCCTGCCTCGGCACCGCCACTCGCGCCGATCAGCCGCGCAGGGGTCGAGGCGAACTCGAGGCGTGCCTGCTTGCGGGTCTGGTCCATGGTCGGCAGTGCCGTGCGGGTCAGGCCAGTGGCGTTGGCATCGACGGCGAACAGCGACAGCCCCTCGGTGGTGGTGGCTGCCACCAAGATCAGGTTGGCGATGTGCCCGTCGAGGACGTAGTTCTTGTGGCCGGTCAGCGTGTAGCCATCACCGCTCTTGGTCGCCTCAAGGGCGATGGCGGAGAGCTCAGGGCTGCCGTTGTCCTCCGTCAGCGCCAAGGTGGCGATGGTCTCGCCGCTGGCGATGCCCGGGAGGTAGGCGGCCTTGGCCTCGTCGTCGCCTGAGGTCAACAAGGCGTTGGCGGCCAAGACGACGGAGGAGAAGTAGGGGGAGCACAAGAGCGCCGCGCCCATCTCTTCGAGGACGACGATGAGCTCGACGTAGCTGAAGCCCGAGCCGCCGAACTCCTCTGGAATGGTCAGGCTCTGCAGGCCCAACTCACCCGCCATCTGCTCCCAGACGGCCTTGTCGTAGCCATCTTCGGTCTCCATCAGCCGCCGGACCTCAGCCTCGGGCGACTTCTCTTGGAGGAAGCGGTTGACCATCTTCCGCAGCTCGTCTTGCTCCTCGTTGAACGCAAAGTTCATCGCTGCCCCCTCGATCTCGACGTGTTCATCAGTGACGCTATGCGTCGGTCCGTCGTTTCTACCAGAGAACCCCCGTACACGACCAACCCGGCGCCAGATCCCTGTGGCAGGCTCGGGCATGGCTCCCACTGAGATCACCTACTCCGATGGCCGCTGTGAGGTGCACCGCGTCGTGGTCGGTCCGGTCGACAACAACGTGTTCATCATCCGCTGCACGCGGACCGGCGCTGGCCTGTTGATCGATGCCGCCAACGAGCACGAGCGTCTGCTCGAGCTGTGCTCGGCGCTCGGGGTGACCCAGGTCCTCGAGACCCATGGGCACTGGGATCACATCCAAGCCGTGCCCGCGGTGCGGGCGGCTGGGATTTCGGTGGCGGTCACCGCTGCTGACGCCGCCATGCTCGACAGCTACGACCTCGTGCTCGACGACGACGTCGCGACCAAGGTCGGCGACCTCGAGTTGCGTTCGATCTTCACCCCAGGGCACACCCCAGGCTCGGTCTGCTTCGAGCTGCGGGGCACGCCGCTGCTGTTCAGCGGTGACACCTTGTTCCCCGGAGGCCCGGGCAACACCTTCGGAGACCCCGAGGCATTCGACACCATCATGACCTCGCTCACCGAACGGCTCTTCACCCCCTTCGGCGACAACACCATCGTGCTCCCCGGACACGGCGCGGCGACCACCTTGGGTGCCGAACGCCCCCACCTCGACGACTGGGCCTCCCGCGGCTGGTGAGCCGTGGCGCCAATTGTTGACCTCGCCGCTAGGATTTCCTCGTGCCTGGTGATTCCGCTCCCTTGTTGACCATCGAGAACCTGCACGCCACTGCCCAAGGCGCGCCCATCCTCAAAGGCGTCAACCTCGAGGTCCGCCCGGGCGAAGTCCATGCGCTCATGGGTCCAAACGGCGCAGGTAAGTCGACCTTGGCTGGCGTGCTCATGGGAAGCCCGGCCTACGAGGTCACCTCGGGGTCGGTGCGACTCGACGGCGAGGACATCACGAGTTGGAGTCCCGATGCGCGAGCCAAGGCCGGCGTCTTCTTAGCCTTCCAGTACCCCGAGGCGATCTCTGGGGTCTCTGTGGTGCAGTTCCTCCGACAGGCCATGGCAGCGCGCCGGGGAATGGAGGACCTGTCGGTCCTCGAGGTCCGCTTCGAGATGGCCGAGTGGATGGAGCGCCTCGGCATGGACCAGTCCTTCGCCGAACGCCACCTGAACGAGGGCTTCAGTGGCGGCGAGAAGAAGCGGAATGAGATCCTGCAGATGGCGCTCTTGCGCCCCCGGCTCGCGGTGCTCGACGAGACCGACTCCGGCCTCGACATCGACGCCCTCCGGGTCGTGGCCAATGGCGTGCGGACGGTGCGAGAGGAGCACCCATCGCTCGGGTGCCTCGTCATCACCCACTACCAAAAGCTCATGGATGAGTTGCAGCCGAGCCACGTCCACCTCTTGGTGGATGGGACCGTGGTCGACAGCGGCGACATGGCCCTCGCCCACGAGGTTGAAGCCTCGGGGTACGACAAGTGGCGGGCGCCGGCGTGACCACGCCGCTCGACGTCGAGGCCATCAGGAAGGACTTCCCGCTCCTCGAGCGTGAGATCCACGGCCGCCGGATCGTCTTCTTAGACTCCGGGGCGTCCTCGCTGCCACCCACCCAGGTCACCTCCGCCATGACGAGGTACTACGAGTCGACCCATGCCAACGTCCACCGCGGCGTCTACGCCACCGCCGAGGAAGCCACGGCCCGCTACGAAGCTGCTCGAGTAGGCGTCGGACGGTTCCTCGGGACGAGCGCTGGGGCCGACGAGGTGGTGTTCACCAAGAACTGCACCGAGTCGTTCAACCTCTTGGCCAAGAGTTGGGGTGCCGCCAACCTCACTAGCCACGATGCGGTGGTGTTGACCGAGATGGAGCACCACGCCAACATCGTCCCCTGGCAGCAACTCCAGCAGCAGGTGGGGTTCGAGCTCCGCTTCATCCCCGTGGGTGACGACTACCAACTGGACCTAGGCGACCTCGACCGCCTCCTCGAGGGCGCCAAGTTGCTTTCGGTGACCGCGATGAGCAACGTGCTTGGGACCATCAACCCGCTCAAGCACCTCGCAGCACGAGCCCATGGAGCTGGAGCACTCATCGCGGTCGATGGCGCCCAGTCGGTCCCCCACCTCCCCACCGATGTGGTCGGCGATGACCTCGACTTCTTGTGCTTCAGTGCCCACAAGCTCTACGGCCCGACCGGCATCGGGGTGTTGTGGGCCAAGGCCGAGCACCTCGCCGCCATGCCGGCCTTCCTCGGTGGCGGAGGCATGATCAAAGACGTCCGTCTCGACGGCTTCACCGCCGCTGACGGTACCCAGCGCTTCGAGGCTGGCACCCCACCCATCGCCGAAGCCATCGGCATCCACGCCGCAGTCGACTACCTCCAGGGGATCGGCATCGAGGCGGTGCGCGAGCACGAGCAGGCGCTCACCACCTACGCCTTCGAAGCCCTCGAGGCTGCCTTCGGTGACGAGGTGAGGATCCATGGGCCCGGCGATGGCCCGGGCCGCGGTGGCGTGCTCAGCCTCACCATGGGTGACATCCACGCCCACGACCTAGCCCAGGTCCTCGACCAGGTGGGGGTCTGCGTCCGCCCGGGGCACCACTGCGCCAAGCCCCTCATGCGCCGGTTTGGCCTCAACGCCACCGCCCGAGCCAGCTTCGGGATCTACAACGACCGAGACGACGTCGACGTCTTGGTCGAAGGTCTCGCTGACGCCAGTAGGTTGTTCGGCTGATGGCAGACCTCGAGGAGCTCTACCGGGAGATCATCCTGGACCACTACCGCAGCCCCCGCAATCGCGGCGAGCTGCCCCCTCCGGCCCACCGGGTCGAGGGGTTCAACCCGCTCTGCGGCGATGAGATCGTGCTGAGCCTGCTGGTCGAGGACGACGTCGTGGCCGACGTCAAGATCGCAGGTTCGGGATGCTCGATCAGCCAGAGCTCCGCCTCACTGATGTCTGCTGCCGTGAAGGGCAAGAGCGTGGCCGAGGCCCGCAAGCTCGTCGCCACCTTCAAGCAGATGATGTCCATCCACGAGGCCACCTTGGACGACGCCACCGAGGAGCCTGAGCCGATCAACCTGCGGGCACTCGGCGAGCTTGCTGCCCTCCAAGGCGTGGTGAAGTTCCCCGTGCGGATCAAGTGCGCCACTTTGTCGTGGAACACCTTGACCCAGGGGCTCGACGAGCTCGGTGCCTAACGCTCAGCAACCTTGAGGAGCGCAGCACCTGCGGCCAGTTCGACCACGTCGTCGCCGAGGCGAGTGAGCTGGACGCCCTCGACGTCGATCTGCCAATTCTCGATGATGATGGCTCGGCCAACAACGTCGACCGGACCGCTGCTCAGGATCTTCCACCGAGTCGGCTCCCCGGCAGTGATGCGCAACTCGCGTGGTCCCGCCACAGCCTCGAGCTGACCAGGCTCAATGAGGTAGAGCACAGCCACCCCGGCACCAGTGGCGAGGTGGATGGTGGCGGGCATGAACTGGGGCCAGGCCGACCAGTGGTGGGCTGACTGCTCGGCCCCGAGCATGCACCGCTCACCAATCCACGCGGTCACCTGCCGATCGAGCGGGAGGTCTTGGACCAACTGACGGGGCACGGCTCGGGGCGTGGTGTCGATGCCAGAGGGGTCGAACAACCTCGCCACCACGGGGCCGACCATCAGGTCGTGACCATGCGCGAGGCCGTGGGCGATGGGCGGGACCGGTGCAGCGTCCTCTCCGAGCGCGCACCACAGCCACAGTCCGAGCAAGGTGAGCGACCTCGTGGCGTCTGGCCCGTACGAGCGGGTGTAGGGGCCTACCCAGTTCAACAAGCCGGGGTGGTAGTAGTCGAGGACCTGACGCCACAGCAAGGCCTCGAGGCGAGCACCCTCGGCGCCGAAGCGCTCGGTGGGCGCGTCGAGCTGCCACAGCCGCAAGGCGTAGAGGTCGACCCCGGAGTACACCGGCGAGTTGAACTCCTCGAAGGCACCGTGGGCATCGAAGCCCGCCACGACCCGCTGGGCGCGCGCATCTCCTGCAGCGATGAGTGCTCCGTCGCCGCAGCGACGCCCCCACCATGCCTCGAGCCACGCTGCCATGAGGGCGGGATTGGCGTAGGCATCAACGATGCGGTCCGCGGGTTCACCGCGGACCGCCAGGTCGATGCCACGAGCGATGCGCTCGAGCATCGGTGCTTCGAGGTGCTGGGCGAAATCGATCAGGCACATCGCCAGTGCGGTGCCGACGAACTGCCGCCAGTTCGGGTCGTAGTCGACGAACATGGCAGCACCAGGCTCAAGGTGCCGGGGCCACTCGGCGAACATGGCGAAGGTTCCGTGCCAGGGCGTGCCTGGCTCGTCGTACTGCAGGTCGAGGACTGCATCGAGCACCTCGTGGGCGCGCCCTAGGTCACCGGGGGCTCCCCGAGCCAGCAGGGTCCAGGCGCAGAAGGCACTGCCCGGGACCACGTGCAGCGAACCTTCCTCGATCCCAGGTGCCACCGAGTTGGCGGGACAGCGAACGAGGTTGGTGACATCGAGGTGCCCGACGGTGAACGCTGCGGTCGCGTCGAACAGAGACGCAGCGCCAGGGCTGGCGAACACCTGGTTCCTTAGAGACCGAAGGGGTCGTCGGCGGGGCGACGGTAGCGGGCGTAGCCGTCGGCCTCGAGAGCGGTCACGAGCTCGGGGCCACCCTCATCGACGATCCGTCCATCGACGAGGACGTGGATCACGTCAGGAGCCAGCACGTCGAGGAGCCGCTGGAAGTGGGTGATGGCCACCACAGCCAGGTTCCAACTTGGGTCCTTGACCGCTGCCGAGAGGTGCGCGCCGATTGCCGCCAGCGCATCGACGTCGAGTCCAGAGTCGATCTCATCCAAGATGGCTACGGGTCGGCGCAGCACGTCGAGCTGGACGATCTCCGAGCGCTTCCGCTCACCACCAGACAGCCCGACGTTGATGGCCCGGCCGAGGAGCTTTGGCTCGAGCCCCACCGCTTGGACCGAGGAAGCCAACCTGGACTCGATCGCCGACGGGTCATCGTGGCCCGCTGCAGCAGCGAGTGCATCTGCTAGGTGCACCCCGGGCACCTCGAGGGGTTGCTGCAGGGCGAGGTAGAGCCCCGCTCGCGCCCGCTCATGGGTGGGGAGACCGACGAGCTCTCGACCATCGAGGAGGATCGACCCTGCCGTGATCAACGTGCCCGGTCTGCCCATCAAGGCGTGCGCCAAGGTGGATTTCCCCGAACCATTGGGCCCCATGATGGCGTGGACCGCACCTGCCTCCACGCTGAAGGTCACCCCGTGGAGCACCTCTCGACCAGCGACGGTGGCGTGCAGGTCACGAACTTCCAAGATGCTCATGGCAGCACCACCTTGACGTCGTCGCCGTCAACGATGACCTCGTAGGTCGCCACCGGCACGGTCGCCGGGAACGACACAGCGGCCCCAGAGGTGAGGTCGAAGCTCGCCCCGTGCCGCTCACACTCAATCTCGCAGGTGTCGACGTGGACCGCACCGAGCGACAGCGAGAAGTCCTCATGGCTGCACCGGTCGCCAATGGCGAAGAACTGGTCACCTACCCGTGCCAGGGCAATCCGGGTGCCCTCGTGGTCGAAGCGCCGAGCAGTGCCGGATTCGAGGTCGTTCCGCTGGCACAACAGCACCTCAGCCATGGACGCCTCCGATCGTGATGGTCGCGAGGCGTTGGGCCAACTCGGCGTGGACCAACGCACGCACGCCTGGAATCGGCAACTGGTCGAGGACGTCCTCGAAGAACCCCGCCACGAGTAACCGCTCGGCCACCTCTGGCTCGATCCCTCGACTCTCGAGGTAGTAGCGCTGGTCTTCGTCGACTGGACCGACGGTGGATCCGTGAGCGCAGCGCACGTCGTTCTCCAAGATGTCGAGGTTGGGCACCGACTCGGCTTGGGCGCCGTCACCCAACACCAGGTTGTGGTTGTTCTGCACCGCATCAGAACGAATGGCGCCATTGCGGATTCGAATGGTGCCGGTGTACACCGAGCGCGCCTGGTCGGCAACGGCCCCCTTGCACAGCAGGTCCGAGGTGCTGTGGCCGGCCTGGTGGTCTTGGATGGTGCGCACGTCGTGCAGTTGGTCCTCGGTACCGAGGTAGACCGACCGCAGTCGACTCGAGGCACCACGGCCAACCACCGCCACGTCGGTACGAACTCGATCGAAGCTGGCACCCAGACCAACCGAGAAACTCTCGAAGGTGCCGTCGCGCTCGACCTGGGCCAACTGGCGGGCGAGGTGCCACGTGCCAGTCGCCGTGCGCTGGAGGGCAACGTGGCGCAGGTGGGCTCCGGCGCCGATGGAGACCTCGGTCACCGGCAAGGTCAGGACACTGGGGCCACCGCCGTCGTAGACCTCGACGACCTGGCAGCTCGAACCCTCGCCCAAGCTGATGGAGAGCCAAGGCAACGAGACGCCATGGGAGGTGTCGGTCGCGATGTGATGGACGACGATGGGGGCATCGATGCTCGCCCCGCGCGCCACCTCGAGCACCACCGCATCGTGGGCGTAGCCATGGTGGAAGCGGAGCAAGTGGTCGTCGTCAGCGGGAGTCTGCACCACAGCGAGCCCAGGTGCCCCAGTGGTTGCGGTGCAGACCGTCAGCCCGGCGACCTCCGGCGAGGTGGGTGCAATGCCCACGACCCGACCGTCGACCACGCTGATCGTGACGAGCGCATCGATGCCAGTTGGGACGAGGGCTGTCTCGCCACCTTCGGCCAGGCTGTAGCGGTCGAGCTCAAGGTCATCGATCGGCGTGTACCGCCACACCTCCTCTCGGGCCGAGGGAACCGGCACCTGCGCTTGGGCGGCACGTGCATCTGCCCGGAGCTGGTCGAACCAGGCTGGACCGCCGGTAGGCGCCACGAGGGTGGTGGAGCTGGTCAGGGTCGGGCCTTTCAAGACGCCGGCGATGCCGGGGGAACGGGTGCGCTCATCCTAGTTGGCAGCGAGTTCCTCCAACCGATACTGGACGAATCCGTCCCCACCGCCGCAACGGCGTACTGAGACCTAGGGTGAGGAGATGTCCAGCTCCAGTTCCTTCACCTCTGAAGTGCTCTCGATCACCACGGACGGTCCCGTTGCCACGCTGTGGCTCGACCGACCCGAAGCCCGCAACGCCATGGCGCCGCAGTTCTTCGAGGACCTGCCTCGGGCGGTGGCCGAGATCAACGCCGACGCGACCATCCGGGCCATCGTGGTTGCCGCCAAGGGGCCACACTTCTCCGTTGGACTCGACCTCAAAGCGGTTGGGGCGTCGGGCGGCTTCTCTGGCGGCGGCAGCTCAGCGGCCAGTCGGGCCATGCGCACGCGCACGATGGCGCTGGCCTGGCAGGCCGCCATCACCACCTTGGCCGACTCACCCAAGCCAACGATTGCCGCCGTCCACGGGTACTGCATCGGCGGAGGGGTTGACCTCATCACCGCGTGTGACGTTCGCTTCGCCAGCGACGATGCCATCTTCTCGGTGCGCGAGACCAAGGTGGCCATCGTGGCCGACTTGGGTTCCCTGCAGCGCCTTCCACGGCTGATCGGCCATGGACTCGTGAACGAGCTGGCGCTGAGCGGCAAGGACATCTCGGCCGAGCGAGCGAAGTCCATCGGGCTGGTCAACGACCTCGGCGCTGGCCCAGACGGCGCGTACCAGCTCGCGCATGGGCTTGCGGTGGAGATTGCCCAGAACTCCCCCATCGTGGTGGCCGGCACCAAGGCAGTTCTGAAGGCCAACGACGGACGAACCATCGCAGAAGGCCTCGACTACGTCGCCACCTGGAGCGGTGGGTTCATCAACTCCAACGACCTCACCGAGGCCATGGGGGCCTTCTTGGAGAAGCGTCCACCCAACTTCACCGGGAGCTGATCAGCCCCGGCGACGGTTCCACCATCGGCCAGGCTTCTTCTGGTCGTTGGCTTTGGCTTCTCGCACGGCGTCACCAGCGATGGCGTTCACGATGGACTCCGCATCGGCCAGCATAGAAATCGCCGTTTCGTCGATCTCCACGGGTGCTTCTTCAATCTTGGGTGACACCAGGCTGCCGTGCACCCAGCCGACGTCTGCCAACCTGGGGCGGAAGCTCGGGCAGGGGTCGGGGCAGCGCCACGGGGCCTCGGGCGCGAGGTCCTTCTCGCAGAACCGGGCTGTCTCACCGTTGTCGTAGGTGCGCGACTGGAAGTTGATGCACTGCTCGTTCATCGCCATCTCCCGAGCCTACGACTCCCGCGACGGCTCACCAGGTCGTGCGGACCATGCCGGTTGCGGCGAGGTAGGTGAGGCTTCCATGGGTGAAGCGGTCGAGTTCGTTCCCGTTGGCCTCCACCACCGTCGATGCAGTGGGCAGTCCAAGGTTCGACGTCGGCCCGCCTCGAGAGAGGTAGACCGCGGTGAGCGGTCCGGTGAGCACCGCCGTGGTGCTCCCCTTGAGGCGGTAGATCTGTCCGCCCTCGAAGCTCGCCACCCGAACGCCGCCACCGAGGTTCCGCTCTGAACTGGTGGGGAACCCGAGGAGTGATCCCGTGGCGCCCAGGCGGTTGTAGGTCGCGAGGACGGCTCCGGCGAGGATTGACGGTGGCGTGTCGTTCGACGAGAGGATGACTCCGCCGCTGAACACCGCCTCTCTCCCCTTGAGGTTGTTCGAGGGCGTGGTGTTAGTCAGCGGGAAACCGAGTGGTTGACCCTCATCACCTACTTGGGCCAGCGGGCCTCTAGCGTTGAGGTAGCCGGCCAGGATGTCCTCACGCAGCAGGTGGGCGCCGGTGCTCGGTGACCAGTAGATGTCCGCTCGTTCGAAGTCCTGCACGGCACCGGCCCCAAGAGCACGTTGGGGGCTTTCAGGACTGCCCGGCCAGCCGTCGACGCCACCACTCAGCATGAACGCAGCACAGATTGGACCTTCGATGCGCAGGCCAGCAATGGTGGTGGGACACGGAGGAGGCGCCGAGGGGCGGCGCCACAAGAACCTCGTGCGTCCAGCCGCCGAGGTCACCACCACTGGCACCGGCACCCCGCGGGGACCGAGGTCGACGAATGACGCCAGGTTGTCGGACTCGACGGTGAATGCCGTTCGCTGCCCGTCGATGCTGACCGCGTCCAAGCCCTCGAGGTGCGCGCCTTGGATGGTCCCCACGTGGCTGCTGGTCGCGGGAGCGGTCACTGCGGTGACCACAGGTGGGGCCACTGGCGTCGGGGGGGTCGAGACCAGGCCGAGGAGGGGATCTCCCGGCACCACGTCGTAGTCGCAGGGCTGGGTTTGGTGGAGGTTGAAGTTCCACACCAGCTCTCCTGCCACGCCCGCGTTGAACTGGGCCGCCAGCTTGGAGGTCATCGCCGCTGCTCGGGCCGGGTAGCTCAGACACGTGGGGTTCGTGCCGGCGTAGATCCCGTCCTCGCCCACCAAGGTGGGCTTGTTGAGCGCCACGCCGATCCGCAGCCGAGCGAGTACGCCGTTGCCAGGATCGCCCCCAGTTGGAGTCGTCCCGTAGTAGTCGTGCAAGGAGAGCACGTTGACCCCGGGCGAGCTCGCCACCTCGGCCAAGTCTTGACCGTAGGTGCCGCACTGCCCCTCGCCAATCAGCCCGGCCTCAATGAGGTGTCGAGGGTCGATCCTCTTGATCTCGGCTCCAATGGCGGTGAAGAAGGACCGCAGCGTGCGCGCCGCCAACGCCTCATTGGGGCACAGTTCGTGCCCCCAGCAACCGGTGAGCACGTCGCCCGCTGGACACTCTGCCGGCTCGGCCTCGGCGATGGGCTCCCACATGCCGAGCGCAGGGACATTCGCGTAGCGAGTGACGACGTCGGCCACGTAGGTGGCGTAGCTGAGGGGGTTGAGCCCGAGGCCGTCGGAGTCTGTCGGCGAGTTGAACACCTGGCGGTACCCCCCGGCGTACCAGCTGAGGTCTGGCCAGTGGCTCGAGCACAGCCCGACTGATTGGAAGCCGAGGACCGGAACGAGGTAGATGTCGTGGGCGGCCGCAGCGGTGAAGACCCGATCGAGCGGGGCCCAGTCCAGCTGGTGGGTGGTCAGGTTGATGGCTGCGTCCTCTTCCCCAGCCATGAACCGGACCACGGTGCCTGGGGCGAGCGACGCGAAGAACGCGTCGAGCTGGGTATCGGAGAACTGGCCACCGCAGCTGCGTACCTCGCCGTAGACGCTGGCCAGCTCGTAGGCGTTGAGGCCCACGAACAGGTGCGGGACGCCGCCGAGCGTCAACAAGGTCCCCGAGGCACCGATCAGTGCCATGGCGTGCTCGTGGCGCGCCGCTGCGGGCGCCGAGGGCGCGCGAAGAACCCCCACCATGCACAGCACGAGCGCCACCACGAAGATCCTGAGACGTTGGCGCGCTCGGTGGCGGGCGGAGACGGCCATGGGTGCAACATATCGTCCCCACCCTCGCTCCCAGCGACGCCACGGCCGATGCCTAGGATCGTGCCATGTCACCAACGGCCTCTGGCGCGGTTGGCGCGGTCAAGCGACGCCCACTGGTGACGATCGCCCTCTTCCTCGTTGCCGTCCTCACGACCTCGCTCATCGTCGAGGTTCGCCTCCACTCCGCCCCGAGTGTCCAAGGGCAACCTGCCCTCAGCACCGAGCAGCTCTCGACGCTGTCCATCGCGGCCTCATGCGCACCCGAGGGGCCCTGCTACGGCCTCGACGGGACCGGGAACCTCGGTCCGATCACCGGTGGCCAACTCCAGATCACGACCAACCTGGCCCAGGTGCTCGGCGGCCTCGCCCAAGGGCCGAGCCTCACCTTCAACCAGCTGTCGTGCCCTCGTCGCAATGACTGCGTCGCTGCCACGAACCTCGGCCTCGTCCGCGACAACGAGGGTGCGCTCACGAGCTTCACGCCTTGGTGGCTCCTCGAAGGAGGGATCGACCTCCTCTCGTGCACCACGAGCTCGTTGTGCGTCGGGGCCAGCCTGGATCGAGGAGCTACGGATGCCACGATGGTGCGAAGTACCGACGGTGGCACCACGTGGCTGCAGGTGCCCCTACCGGGGGGTGTGGTACTCGCCGACCTTTGGTGCGGCGACACCGGGTGGTGTCTCGCCCTTGGGGCTCGAGGGGGAAGGGCGGTCGCCTTGGTCTCCACTGACGCTGGAGCCGCCTGGTCCACGCGTTCCGCTGCAGGGCTTGATCCCTCGGCCCTTCCGCAATCCTTGGCGTGCGCAACCTCGACGTACTGCGTGGCGACGGGCTCGGGCGCACCACGCTCCAGCAGCAATGGTGGGTCGGCGTGGAAGACGGTAGAGGGGCCCCTTGGTGACCTCGGTGCGGTTACCTGCACGGTGGACCTCAGTTGCGTCCTGCTCGAGGCCACCTCGAAGCCCTCTGCCACCGTCAGCACCACGGCCAACCTCGGTGCCAGCTGGACCACGCGTGCCCTTGCGGGTGCGATTGGAGCGAGCGCCCAACCGGCGTCGAGTCAACCCGCCTCCATCAGCTGCACGGTCGCCTCGCGCTGCGTCGCCACGACGGCGTCAGGCGCCTTCGGGTTCACCGCACCTCGAGCCGAGCGCTGAATGCCTCGGGCCGATCAACCGATCGAGCCCTCCATCTGCAGCTCGATGAGGCGACTCCACTCCACGGCGTACTCCATGGGCAGCGTTCGCGTGATGGGCTCGATGAAGCCATTGACGATCATGCCCATGGCCTGGGACTCCGAGAGGCCTCGGCTCATCAGGTAGAAGAGTTGGTCATCGCCGACCTTGGACACCGTTGCCTCGTGGCCAATGCGAGCATCACGCTCGTTGACCTCCATGTAGGGCTTGGTCTCTGAGATCGAGCGGTCGTCGAGGAGCAAGGCGTCGCAGCGGACGAAGGACTTGGCACCCTTGGCGCCTTCGTCGACGTGCACGAGGCCACGGTAGGTCGTGTTGCCCCCGTCCTTGCTGATCGACTTGGACACGATGGTCGAGGTGGTCTCGGGTGCGGCGTGCACCATCTTGGCACCTGCATCTTGGTGCTGACCCGGGCCGGCGTAGGCCACTGAGAGGACCTCACCTGAGGCCTTGGGGCCCATGAGGTAGACGCTCGGGTACTTCATGGTCAGGCGTGAACCGATGTTGCCGTCAATCCACTCCACGTGAGCCTCAGCCTCTGCACGGGCCCGCTTGGTCACCAAGTTGTAGACGTTGTTCGACCAGTTCTGGATGGTGGTGTAGGTGATGCGACTCCCAGGGAGCGCCACCAACTCAACGACGGCGGAGTGCAGCGAGTCGGTGGAGTACACCGGCGCCGAGCACCCCTCGACGTAGTGCACTTGAGAGCCTTCGTCGGCGATGATGAGGGTCCGCTCGAACTGCCCCATGTTCTCGGCATTTATCCGGAAGTAGGCCTGCAGCGGCATCTCGACCTTCACCCCGGGAGGTACGTAGATGAAGGAGCCACCGGACCACACCGCGGAGTTCAAGGCGGCGAACTTGTTGTCATTGGGGGGGATGATCGACCCGAACCACTTCTTGACCAGCGGCTCGTACTCGCGCACGGCGGTGTCCATGTCGCAGAAGAGCACGCCCTGGGCTTCGAGGTCCTCACGGTTGCGGTGGAAGACCACCTCGGACTCGTACTGGGCGGTGACCCCGGCGAGGTACTTCCGCTCGGCTTCGGGAATGCCGAGCTTCTCGTAGGTCTGCTTGATGGCGTCGGGCAGATCGTTCCAGTCATCGACCTGCCCACCGGTGGGCTTGATGTAGTAGTAGATGTCGTCGAAGTCGAGGTCCGGCATGTTGACGGCGA
>CAINFA010000082.1 GCA_903847955.1 uncultured Actinomycetes bacterium | reverse complement strand
CGATGCTCCCGTGTGGGTCACGGACAGCCGCTCACCGACGAGGAGCCGCCGCCAGCGTCGCCCCAGTGGGGCCGTAGCTGGAGAGCTTCCAGATCTTGAGCCGTGAGCCACTTGGCACCTCGACGTAGCCCAGCTGGGAGGCGATGGCCTCGAACCGGGTGACCTCGGCCACGAAGATGAACTGCGCGTAGGCCGTGAGCGGATCGACCACCACATAGTCCGGGAGCCTCGACTGGATCCCGGGGGGGTTGGTGGGGATCTGGTCGGGTGTGCCTTGGCCGATCAGCAGGATGTTGGGACCTCCGGGGAGGCCGAGCACCGGCTTGCCGGTGAGGTCAGACTCGAACATGCCGCGGTAGCCGAGGTAGACCAAGATGCACCCCGGCGGGCAGTCGATTCGGGCCGCAGCTTGGCGGTAGACGCCAGGAGAGGCGGTGGCGATGTCGACGATCATGCTCGCCGAGGGGACCCCGACCAGCACCACGCTGGCCACCACGGCCGTTATCCGCGACCACCTAGCGGTACAACACCACCCAATGCCCAAGGCGGCCGCAACGATGACGCCCGGCTCGACGTCTACCCAGTAGAAGGGGTACGCCAGGTGCGAGAACGACATGACCGCCAAGATCACCCCTGAGGGGATGAGGGCGTAGAGCGACAGCGCTGGCGTGCCGAGGATGCCCGCGACCGCCGCCGCGGCCAGGAAGACGGCGAAGCCTGCGCCGAGGCCATCGATGCCGTACCGGGTGATGGCCCACCATGGGGCAACGGGGTAGAGGTGGCCGTGGAAGATCGGCGAGGCGCCGAGCGAGGCATGGTGCAGCTGGAAGGTGATGAGGTAGCGGATCTCGGACCACGCCTCTGCGGGCCCAAAGGCCGCGTAGCTCGCGATGAAGGCCACCACTCCGCCTGCCGCCACGATCCCGGCATCGCGCACCGCGGTGCGGACGGACTGCAGACCAATGGCCAACAGCGGCATGGCGATGATGCTGGGTGCCAGCACCATCCCCACCTCCTTCGAGCAGGCGGCGGCCACGCAGCTGAAGCCGGTGAGCGCGGCCCACCACCAGCTCCGGCGTTGCCACCACAGCCAGCCACCAAGTAGCGCCAAAGCGAAGAAGAAGCAGAGGAAGGGATCGAGCAGGGCGAAGCGGGTGATGCGGAAGGCTTCGGTGACCGTGCCGTTCTCCACCCCCGCTTGGGGGGTGAGGCCCCACAGTCCCGCAGCCACGAGGCCGAGGGCCCAGTTGCTGGCAGACCGCACGAGCAGGTAGAGCACGATGGCGGTGGCGATCGAGAGGACCCCAACCACTGCTTGGCCCACCGCCGGGGTGTTCCCAAACAGGTGCAGGGCGATGCCGAGCACCACCTTGGCCAGCGGTGGATGCTCGAAGTTGCACCCCACCCCCTTGCCCTCGAGGTAGCGGTAGCCGCAGACGAGGTAGGTGCGCTGGTCTGACGCCGGGTCCACCGTGGCGGTCCGCCACAACGCCACGAAGCTCACGAGCGCAGCCACGGTGAGGTGGAGCCCGATGCTCAAGGGGCTGAGGGGTCCACCGGATTCCCGCTTGGGACCACGGGCGGCCACCGGGCGACGGTGGGTGGCGGTCGCAGCCATGGGACACCTTACCGAAGCGCTCCAGCGCTCCCTCGGGGGAAGCGCCCAGGTGCCCGGTGCACCACCGCCGGGGCCAACTACGTCCTCAGGGTGCCCAGCAACTATCGTCTAGCGAGATGGTGCTCTCGGACCGGTCAATCAAAGAAGCGCTCGATGCTGGTCGGATCGTCATCGATCCCCTGGGCGAGCACTGCATCCAGCCGTCGTCGGTCGACCTGCACGTCGACCAGTACTTCCGGCTCTTCCGCAACCACACCCAGCGGGTCATCGACGTCAGGGAAGACCAAGAGGATCTGACCGAGCTGGTCGACGTTGGCCCTGACACCCCGTTGATCCTGCACCCCGGTGAGTTCGTCCTCGGCTCCACCACCGAGCGGGTCAAGCTCCCCGATGACTTGGTAGCCCGCCTCGAGGGCAAGAGCTCGCTCGGACGACTGGGCCTGCTCATCCACTCCACCGCCGGCTTCGTCGACGCCGGCTTCGATGGCCACCTCACCTTGGAGCTGTCCAACGTGGCCAACCTGCCCATCACCTTGTACCCAGGGATGAAGATCGGTCAGATCAGCTTCTTCGAGATGACCACCGCCGCTGAGCAGCCCTACGGCTCAGGACCGCTTGGCTCGAAGTACCAGAACCAGCGCGGGCCCACCCCGAGCCGGTACTCGCTCAACTTCAAGCAGAACTCCTAACCACAGCCGGGTTCGCCCGGTCCAGCCTCCGGAGGCAACGTGCTCATCAGGATCATCGTCGGACTCTTGGTCACGATCGTCTGCTTCGCCATTGCCGGCAAGCGGTTCTTCTGGCTGTCCCAGCTGATCCGGTCAGGCCAACCTGCACCCCGCCGCTTCCAGGGTGTCGCCAAGAAGGCCGAGGCTGAGGTGGTCGAGGTAGCCGGCCAGCGCAAGCTGCTCAAGTGGACCGTGCCCGGCATCGCCCACTTCTTCACCATGTGGGGCTTCACCATCTTGCTGTTGACCATCATCGAGGCCTACGGCGCCTTGTTCAACCGGGACTTCGCCATTCCCCTGATTGGCACCAACGCCTTCGTGGGGTTCCTCGAGGACTTCTTCGCCACCGCCGTGCTCGTCAGCCTCTGCGTGTTCAGCGTCATCCGGCTGAAGAACGACCCCAAGCGCAAGGACCGTTCCTCCCGCTTCTACGGCAGCCACACCGGGGCGGCCTGGCTGGTGCTGCTCATGATCAGCCTCGTGATCCTGACCCTGCTGGGCTACCGCGGTGCGCAGATCAACACCGGGCACTTCCCCTTCCAGCACGTGCCCGCTGGTGGCGGCAGCCACACCATCTCGCAGTACCAGGGCTACGCCACCAACTGGGCCTTCGCCTCCAAGCTCGTCGCCAAGCTCTTCGGCCCGCTCGGTGCCAGTGCGAACTCGATCCTCGAGACCGTGCTGTTGCTGGCGAACGTGGCCGTGATCACCGGCTTCTTGGTGTTCGTGGCCTACTCCAAGCACCTCCACATCTTCCTGGCGCCCGTCAACATCGGCATGTCCCGTCGTCCCCGGGCGCTCGGTGGCCTCGACAAGACCCCCGACATGGACATGGAGAACGTCACCGAGGACACCGTCTTTGGCGTGGGCAAGATCGAGGACTTCACCTGGAAGCAGATGCTCGACTTCGCTACCTGCACCGAGTGCGGTCGGTGCCAGTCGGTCTGCCCGGCCTGGAACACCGAGAAGCCCTTGAGCCCCAAGCTGCTGATCATGGGCTTGCGGGACAACATGTTCTCCAACGCCAACCGCCTCTTGGCCCTCGGGAGCGAGGACCTCGAGGGTGGTTCGGCCGGCGAGGTCCAGAACCTCGTGCCCTTCACCATCGACCCCGACGTGCTGTGGAGCTGCACCACCTGTGGCAGCTGCGTCGAGCAGTGCCCGGTGGACATCGAGCACGTCGACGCCATCATCGACATGCGCCGCTACCAGGTGCTCATGGAGTCCGAGTTCCCCCACGAGGCCGGGCTGTTCCTGCGCAACCTCGAGAACCAGGGCGACCCCTGGGGTCTTGGGCAGTCCAAGCGCACCGAGTGGCTGGGCGCGCTCGACTTCGAGGTGCCGGTCTTCGACGGTCCGATTCCCGACGACGTCGAGTACCTGTACTGGGTCGGCTGCGCCGGCTCGCTCGACGAGCGTGGACGCAAGCAGGTCGAGTCGACGGCGCGCATGCTGCACCGCGCCGGCGTCACCTTCGGCATCCTCGGACCCCGCGAATCCTGCACCGGGG
>CAINFA010000081.1 GCA_903847955.1 uncultured Actinomycetes bacterium | reverse complement strand
GGCCGCCTCGAGACGGGCAATGGTGGCGAGGTCGAGCTCGACCTCGCTCGCGCCGACGTTGAGCTCGAGGTACCGAAGCTGCTTGGTGCCCGGGATCGGGACGACGTCAGAGCCCTTGGCCAACACCCAGGCCAAGGCGACCTGAGAGGCAGTGCACCCCAGTTCATGGGCCACGGTCTCGACTGCGTCCACGATGCTGCGGTTGTGCACGAGGTTCTCGCCCTGGAGCCGAGGCATGCGCGAACGGTAGTCCTGTGGCAACGGCGCTCCTCCTTGGGTGAGCGCCCCGGTCAGGAAGCCTCGACCGAGGGGCGAGTAGGCCACGAACCCGATGCCCAGCTCTCTCGTGGTGTCCAAGACGCCGTTCTCTTCGACGTCTCGGGTCCACAACGACCACTCGGTCTGCAACGCGGCGATGGGGTGCACCGCGTGCGCCCGGCGGATGGTTGCTGGCGCTGCTTCTGATAGCCCCAGGTGGCGAACCTTGCCGGCGGCGACGAGCTCGGCCATCGCACCCACCGTCTCCTCAATGGGCACGTTGGGGTCGACCCGGTGCTGGTAGTAGAGGTCAATGGTGTCGATGCCGAGGCGTGCGAGGGATGCATCGCAGCACGCCTTGACGTACTCAGGACGACCGTTCACCCCGAGGAACCCACCCTCTTCCGTGCGCTCGTTGCCGAACTTGGTGGCGACCACCACCTCTTGGCGGCGGCCGACAAGGGCGCGGCCCAACAACTGCTCGTTGGTGAAGGGGCCGTACATGTCGGCGGTGTCGAAGAAGGTCACGCCAAGCTCAATGGCTCGGTGGATCACCGAGATCGAGACCTCATCGTCTCCTTGCCCGTAGAACTCGCTCATCCCCATGCAACCGAGGCCCTGTGCCGAGACCTCGAGCGACCCGCCCAAGTTGCGCTGCTCCATGTCGACCCTTTCGTGAACCGTCGCGTCGGACCCTATCGGACGCACCCATGACCACTTAGCGAACACTTGTTCGCTACCATTGATCCGTGACCTCTCCTGTCGAACCCACCGTCCCGATCGCCCAAGCGGCCCGGCTGCTCGGGTGCTCTCCGCTGTCGCTGACCGAGGAGGTGGCACTCACCGGGGGCCAGGTCCCAGCGGTCAGCATCGACGCGCTGCTCCGCCGACCACCCGAGTGGCTGCTTCGTGCTCGCGCCGAGGTGGTGCTGGCCGAGGTCCTGGCGTCGGTGACGGCCGAACTCGAACAAGACGCAGCCCTCGGCGTGGCGCGCACCGAGGC
This sequence comes from uncultured Actinomycetes bacterium, assembly GCA_903847955.1. Classification (GTDB taxonomy): domain Bacteria; phylum Actinomycetota; class Acidimicrobiia; order Acidimicrobiales; family RAAP-2; genus CAINFA01. The sequence continues at coordinate 7,792 of CAINFA010000081.1, read as the reverse complement.
CTTCTTGGCTGCAGCAGCCGCCCAGACGCTGACCGATACAGAGGTAGCCGAGCTTCTCCAGCTACCAGTGGAGGCGGTCACGGCCCTCGCTCCCCGACGCGGCTGGACCCCCGATGCGGTGACCGAGGTGTTGCGGACCGAGCCCGACTGGGCCTCGAGCCCAATGGCGGCACGCGCCGCAGCGGCCAAGGCGACCCAGCGGGCCCGAGCCTCCACCGCCAGACGCAGCGCGGCGGCCTCGGCCAAGGAGCGAGCGGCGCTGCGCAACCGGCAGCGATGGGCCGAAGTGGCCAACGTCAGCCTGGAGGAGGTGCCCGAGCGGTTCACCAAGGCGCCAACCCCGACGGCGATCGAGCGGTTCTTGCAGCGTCCACCCCACTGGGCGAACCCCCGAGGTGCCGCAAGGTCGTAGCCTGTGGCGGCCAGAGGAGGCCCCATGGAGTTCGAGGTACGCGTCGGCAAGCCCGCAGCAGGAGGAGGGTTCGTCGGCAGAACCCCTGACAACCGCGTGGTCTTCGTTCGCCATGCGCTCCCGGGTGAACTGGTGCGCGCCGTGGTCACCGAGGAGCAGCGGTCGTTCTTGCGTGCCGATGCCATCGAGGTGCTCGAGCCCGCACCCGAGCGGATCACCCCGCGCTGTGCGGTGGCTGGTCCTGGCGGATGTGGCGGGTGCGACTACCAGCACACCGACCTCGCCACCCAACGCCTCTTCAAGGCGCAACTCGTGGAGGAACAGCTGCGCCGGATCGCCGGGGTTGAGCAGGCGGTGACCGTCGAGCCCGTGACCAAGCTCGATGACGGTTGGGCCTGGCGAACCCGAGTGCAGTTCTCGGTCGACCCCGAGGGACGTGCGGGCTTCCACCGTCACCGCTCCCATGAGGTGGTGGCCGTCTCCCACTGCCCCATCGCCACCACAGAGGTCGAAGCGGCCGGCATCGAGTCCAAGCACTGGAGTGGCTTTGAGGAGATCGAAGTGCTCGGTCATCCCGATGCCGATGTCACCTTGGTGGACTGCCAGACCACCGAGGAGGGGTTCAGCCACTTCCCGGACTTCGCCGACGTCGGCGTGGTGGTCGATGGCCACGTGGTGGAGCCTCCAGGCCGGGTGGCCATCGCGGTCAACGGTCGCCGCTTCGACGTCGGAGCTGGTGGCTTCTTCCAAGTCCACGCCGCTGCAGCCACTCGGCTCTCAGAGCTCGTGACCCGCCTCGCTGGGGCCGAGGAAGGCGACTGCGTGGCCGATCTGTACTGCGGGGTCGGCCTCTTCGCCGCCCGGTTGTCACCCATGGTTGGCAAGGGTGGACGCGTGGTGGGCATCGAGCGGAACCCGGCAGCGATCACCGATGCCAAGCGCAACTGCAAGGACCTCAAGAACGTGGTCCTGCACAAGGCGCCGGTCACCCCCACCATCTTGAAGGAGCACTGCTCCGGGGCGAACGTGGTCATCTTGGACCCGTCGCGGGAAGGGGCGGGCAAGGCAGTCATGGAGACCTTGGCGGGCTTCGACCTTCGTCGGATCGTCTCGGTCAGCTGCGATCCTGCAACCTTCGCTCGGGACCTCAAGGTGCTCCTCGACCATGGCTTCGCCCTGCGCTCGCTGCGGGCGCTGGACCTGTTCCCCCAGACCGAGCACGTCGAACTCGTGGCGGTCCTCGAGCCCAGTTGAGCCGAGCTCAACCCTCGCTCGCCGGCTCCCAGTCCTCGATCGAGGGGAGCTCAGCAGCATCGAGCCAGCGACGGAGCGCCAAGGTGGCGCGGCAGTCATCCTCGTTGTAGGCGAGCAAGCGCTCGCGGTTCGCCATTCGCAGCGCATCGGTCTCGCCGGTTACCGCCCGGTCGTACCAGGCCATGGACTCGAGCCCCGAGGGATCCTCATCCCGCCAGGTGAACCCGAAGTGGGTGGCCATCTTCTTGAGCCCCACCCCATGGCCCACGACGAGGTGGCGCTCCACCACCACCCTGAGGTCCACCCATGCCTGTGACCCCACGAGGCGCGCTACCTGGCGCTCGAGCTGGGCGTCTCCGCTGTGGCCGCTGATTCGCCGCAGCTCATCAGCCTCGGCGTTGGAGTAGGCGTAGACCCGGAGTGACCCTCCGGCCTCGAGGGCCCGCGCCGCCAGCGCGTCGAGGTGGTCGAGCATCTGGCGAACGAGGTTGACCTCGCCGTGGGGGCTGAGGGGGTCGAAGCTGACCACCGCGGTGTAGCCCTCGTCGACCTCGTCTGCGGTGACCACCATGCCCCAGAGGTAGACGCCCTCCACCGACCGCTCCATGTCGAGGTCAACCTCGATGGTCCCCCGGGGTACGACCACCGCTTCGACCCCGCCTCGACGGTAGGCACGGCCCGTCACGTGCGCCCGGGCACGCTCGATCTCCTCCGGGAGCGCACCGAGGGCAACGGTTGGGAGCTCGAGCGTGCGGAGATCGAGTCGGGCGAGGTCTGCCGCCGTCTGCATCCCGAGGTGGCGGAGCACTCGCCGGGTCGCGAGGTCCTCGCCGACGAGGTTGCCCACCGGGGTGGCCGGATCCGCAGCTGCGGCACGGTGCAGCAGAGCACCGAGGTCTTCGGCGCCCCCTGCGATCCGATGCGCCTTGGCCACTGCCGCTGATGCCGGATCGAGCTCCGCCAAGTCAGCGCGAGTCCTGATTCCGACTCGGCTGTGGGCTAAGGCGTGGCGCCACTGCATCCCTGAGAGCAGCGAGAGCGAGTCGTTGGCCGCCATCTCCTCGCCGCACGCCGTGGCGAAGCTGCAGCGCTCGCACTCCTGCTTTCGTAGGGGCTGCACCAAGAGCTCGACGGCCGGATCGCCTCGGTGCGCCTCGGCCCGATCTGCCACCGCCACCCGCAAGGCGAACTCCTTGACGTACCGCTCGAGCAGGCTCTGGCGCCTTGGCCCCCATCGCTGCTCGTCGAGCGGCAGCCACCACAGGCGCTCGCGGGCATCGACGACCCCACCGATGGGTAGCGCACCGTCATCGAGCCAACCTGCTGCGTCGAGGAGGTGCCACAGGTGCACCAACTCCAGCCCATCTGCTTGCGCGCCGCGAACCACCGCCTGACCTCGCTCCCAGGTGGCCTCGCCGAGGAACGGACTGGCCAGGGTTCCGGCCAACGTTCGCCCTTGCGGCTTGGCCTCGACCACCTTGTGGTGCTTGACCACCACCGGCACGAAGCCGGTGCCCGAGCGGACGAGCAGGTCGGCCCAACCCCGCCGCCTCCCTCGAGGGTCTTCAGGCAGGGCTGCATTGACGATCAGGGCGCAGTTGGGGTCCTCAACGGCTGCGGCTGTCTGACGGCGGGCATCAACGAGCCGCTGACGGTCCACCACGACCACCGCGTCACCGAAGACCGCCTGGAGCCCATGGGCCACGTCGTGGCGGTGCAGCACCGCCGCGTCCCGCCACTTCGACGCCGCTTCTGAGCCGTGGTCTTCGGGTATCCCGAGTGCTCGTTGCTGGAGCCGCACCGGACAGTTCCGCACGGCGTGGCCGTCGAGCAGCTCGCCGGGCGAGACCTGCGCATCGTGAGCCACCGGCCGAGGCTACCAACGCGACCTCGGTGCTCAGGCGCGCGCCGCCGGGGTCCGGTCCGGATCTGGGTGCCCGAGGATCTGGGCTGGTCGACTCACGCGTCGCAACGCCGCCAGGATGGCACCACCGAAGGCCAGTACCAACACGGCGTTGGTCGTGGCCTGCACCAGGTCCACGCCAAGCCCCGTCGCGAGCTCGAAGAGGGCGAAGTGGTGGAGGTTCTGCCGAACTCCCGCCCCTGCAGTGAAGCTCATCGCCGGCGTCACGTCGGTGACGAAGGGCCAGAACCACAGGTCCATCACGATGCCGTAGCCGAAGGCTGCCACGGCGCCGTAGGCAGCGACGAGGAGCACCTCGGCCCGCCCTGTCCATGCTGGGAGGCATCCCGCGAAGAACCCGACGGCACCGCAGGCCAGGACCTGGAATGGGAGCCAGGGTCCCACGCCACCGACGAGGACGGACGAGACCATCAAGACGAGCGATCCGAGCAGGAACCCAAAGCTGCGACCAAGGGCGCGACCACCCAAGATGACGATGGCGAAGAGGGGCTCCACCCCGAGCTCCCCAGCCCCCAACATTCGCAGCCCGGCACCGATTCCACCCAAGATCGCCAAGAGAGCCACCGAGCGTGCGTCGAGCCGGCCGCTGCCGACCTCGGCTGCCACCAGCACGAGCAGCAGGGGCACGATGGCCACGAAGAGCCAGGTGGCGCTGGTGCCGTGCAGCCCTGCACCGCTCAAGACGAGTGGCCAGGCGAAGGCAACACCGCCCACCATGCCCACCGCCACCAAGAGCGCCTTGGCCGCCAGGGAGAGCCGCACCTGTTCACGGTGGGATCTCACGACCGCTCCTCGAGGGCGTTGGCCACTTCGGCCACGGTGAGCACAGGCAAGGGAGCGAGGACCTTGGCCACCTGAGGGGCGAAGATCGGCGAGGCACACACCACCTCTCGAGTCGGGCCATCGGCAACGATCTCGCCTTCTGCCAGCACGAGGACCCGCTGGCACAGACCGGCGACGAACTCGACGTCGTGACTCGCCACGAGCACTCCGTGGCCGGCTGCTGCGAGTTGGGCCAAGGCTGCGGCCAAGTGCGTCTTGGCGGCGTAGTCGAGCCCACGGGTTGGTTCATCGAGCACGACCCAACCCGGCTCGGCCGCGCAGATGACCGCCAGCGCCAGGCACAGTCGCTGCCCCTCTGAGAGGTCGCGTGGGTGCGCTGCAGCATCGACCCCGGGCTGGAACGAGCAGAACCACGCGTAGGTCGTTCCCTCGGGCAGCGCGGCGTCGCGGTCGGCTGTCGAGCACTCGAGCGCCACCGAGGAGCAGTAGAGCAGAGCCGAGGGATCCTGCGGCACGAGGCCCACTGCTCGGATGCGGGCAGCTGGCGCGAGGGCAGCGGGCGCACCCCCGTCGACCCACACGGCACCGTGGCTGGGTGCGACCGCACCGGCGAGCACTCGGAGCAAGGTCGTCTTCCCCGACCCGTTCCGACCCATCAGCCCGGTGACCTCACCTCTCGCGAGCTCGAAGCTCACCCCATCGAGTGCAACCTGGTCGCCGAACCGGTGGTGGAGATCTCGAGCGATGATCGACGGGGCCAACCCAGGAGACACAGAGGGCCTCGACGCGAGGGCCTCGAGGTCGTGCCGGAGCGCTGTCGCGCACCGGCGCGCCTCTCGGACCGTCAGCGCTAACGGCCTCCAACCGGCCAGCCGGCTGAGCTCCACCACCGGTGGTGCGAGGACGGCGTGGGCCATGGCCTCAAGCGGAGCGTCGAGCACCACGGTGTCGCCAGCAATGCTCAGCACCGCATCGGCCATGGGCAAGACGCGCTCCAAGCGGTGCTCGCTCACCACCACCGTGATCCCAAGGTCGTGCACCAAGCGGCTCAGGACCCCGAGCACCTCCTCGGCTGAGGCAGGGTCGAGGGCACTCGTCGGCTCATCGAGCACGAGGAGCGCCGGTGAGGCCGTGAGGGCAGCGGCGATGGCAACCCGTTGGCGCTGCCCGCCAGAGAGGCTCGTGACGTGACGGTCACGCACGTCGTGAAGGCTCAGCAAATCGAGCACGTCCTCCACCCTTCGCCGCATCGCCTGACGGTCGACCCCGAGGTTCTCCATGACGTAGACCAGCTCGTCTTCGACGATGGATGCCACGAAGCTCGACCGAGGGTCTTGGACCACCACCCCCACGAGGTCCGCGAAGTCCCTCGGGTGGTGGCGGCTCACCGAGCGTCCCCCGACGGTGACCTCACCCCCGAAGGTGCCTCCCGAGAGGTGGGGGACCTGGCCGTTGAGCATACCGAGCAAGGTCGACTTGCCCGAGCCAGTTGGACCGACCACCACGACGAGCTCCGCCTCGGCGATGGTGAAGCTGACGTCGTCGAACACGAGCGGGCTGCCCGCGCCGTAGGAGAAGCTGACCCGATCGAAGCGGATCATGCGTGGACCACTCGTCCTGCGGTGGGTCGCCGGCCCTCGGAGCGCAGCGGTGGCGGTGGGGTGAGGGCGAGGAGGACGAAGCCTGCGAGCAGCACCACGAGCAGCGGTGGGGCCACCGGCAGCTCGAGGCCAGAGGGTCCAGCAATCCCAGCAGGGTCGAGATGGGCCTGGAGTGCAACCCCAGCCGCGGTGACCCCAGCGGCGAATCCGACCACGACCTCGGGCCACCCCACAGGGTCCTTGCGGTACCGCGTGCGCGTGGCGCGCCGGCCGTAGCCACGCAGCGCCACCACGACGCAGCCCACGCCCACGCACAGCACCACGATTGCCACGAGTTCGGGCAGGGCGCCTCCGAGCAGGGAGAAGCAGGCGATCACGGTGCACGAGACACCAGCGCAGCTCTGGAGGAGCGACCATCGTCGCTCGCGGGCCGAAGCGGTGCGGGCCAGCCCAAAGCCGCGTGCTTCCATGGATCCGGCCAAGGTCATCGACCTCGCCACCGCACCCTCGAGGACCGGCACGACCACCCCGCGAGCTCCCCGCAGCCCGGTGGTCGGACGACCACGCAATGCTCGCGCCAGTCGAAGCTCTCGAGCAGCCTCGAGCAACTCCGGAGCGAAGCTCAGGGCGATGGCCATGGTCACCCCGAGCTCGTAGAGCGCAGCCGGCATCGTGGCTTGGAGTCGCGCCGGTGACGCCAACTCAGCCGCTGCACCGAAGCAGATCAGGATCGTCGCCAAACGAAGACCGGCGTAGCAACTGTGGAGCACGAGCTCAAGGGTCACCGGACCGCCGATCGAGATCCCCTCGAACCAGTTCGGCAGTCCGAGCTGGGGGAGGGGGAGGAGCACCGTGCCTGGGGTCCGCTGCCCGAAGACGACGCCGTAGAGCACCCTGATGGCGACCAAGAGCAGGCCAAGGCGCACGCTGCGGACGTAGGCGTGGTTTGGTGCGGCGGTTGCCCGTCGGCCAACCGCCACCGCCCCAAGGCCTGCGATCATGAGTGCGAGCACCAGTGGGTTGGTGATGGCATCGCAGCACATCGCCAGCACGAGCGCCCACACCCACCACGCCACGGGGTGCACGCCCCTCGGCACCCGACGCCTCATCGCGTCCGCCTCGACCGCCATCTGGCCCCGAGGCCAAGCCCGAGGATCACGATGCCCCAGAGCACGACCAGCAGGTCGTTGGTCCGTCGATTCGTCACCGTGGCGGTGACACCACCTCGTGCCGCCGTCTGCGAAGCGCACAGCGTGGCGAAGCTCGGAGCGACCGCCGGGGTGACGAACCTCCCGTGCGCCCCAGTTCCCGGCTCGAGCTGCCAGGCCTCGGCGCTCCCCCCGGCAGCGATGACCGAGAATGCCCCAACCGAGCTGTAGTGCCAGTGCGCTGCCGACGAAGTCCAGAACGACCAGGTCGGCGCGGCCGCGCTGAAGTGGGTCAGGCACGTGGTGGTCGAGCTCGGCACGCCGTCGATCGAGCAGATGAACCCGGGCCAGGCGACGTCGGTGGTGAGCGGGAGCGCCCTTGCGGCGACCAGCGCCTCCTCGAGCACACCAGCGGCACTCGTCCCCTTTGGCACCTTGACGCATCTCGTGATGCGGTGGTGGCCCCGGCCGAAGCCGATGGTCACCGCAACGGTGAGCGTTGCAACCCCTGAAGAAGTGCGATGGCGCAGCGCGCCACTCGCAGTTGCATTGGGCAACGCGCCGACCAGGAGCGTGGCGACGGCGAGCCCAGTTCGACCCAAGGGGTGTCGCCGTGGTGCCAACGGGGTCTCCTCTGCGGAGCGACCCGGTCGGCGCGGCGCCAGCCGAG
>CAINFA010000080.1 GCA_903847955.1 uncultured Actinomycetes bacterium | reverse complement strand
TCCACGTCGCCCACATGCTGAAAGCGTTCCGCCTGCGCTAGGCCATCTTCTCGAGCATCGCCTTCATCTGTTCGTGGATGAGGTTGACGGCTTGGAGCGGTCGAATCATCACCTTGAACTCGATGATCTTTCCCTCGTCGTCGCAGGTGATCATGTCGATCCCGTTGACGTACTTGCCGCCGATGCTCGTCTCGAACTCCAAGATGGCGTGGTTGCCGGCCAAGACTTCCTTTACGTAGTGGAAGGAGGAACCACTTCCGCCAGTTGCGCCACCAGTAGGTGCAGCGTCACCGGGGAAGGTCATCGACGCTGCCATGAGGTAGCGCTTGGTGATCTCCTTGCCACGTTGGGGTGTGAAGACGATGGGCGAGTAGAAGACGCAGTCCTCCGCGAGGAGGGCGTCGAGTCCTCCAGGAAACTGGCCCTTCATGTGCGCATGCCAATTGGCAATGGTGGTGGTAATCACGGTGCTCCTGTTCAGGCTGGGGTGGTAGCGAGATGATTGGCGAGCGCGGTCCGCAGGTCACTCGCCCGCTCATCGAAGCGGGCGATGTTCGCGAGCTTCACGTCCTCATACCCCCGCACCTCATCCGCCAAGGAGGCAACTGCAGCAACGAGGTCGAGGTTCTCTTCTCGCAGTTGCGCCACTGCATCGAGCACGAGGCGGTCGTAGCGATCAATGAGCGCACGTTCTGCTCGGCGCATGGCGGTTCGACCAAAGGGATCAAACGCGGTCCCGCGGAGTCGACGCATCGCGGCCAGCACAGAAAAGGTGGGCCGGGCGAGGCTTGCGAGTTCGAGCTTGCGCTTCATTCCGAGGCTCTTCAAGATCGGTGGGTGCAGGAGCACTGCTGCCTTGGCTCCCTTTCCGAATTCACGCTCGATCTTTGCCTGTTCAACCGGATCACGATGCAGTCGTGCCACTTCGTACTCGTCCTTATAGGCACGGAGCTTGAAGGCGCCGGCGACGTAGGAGGCGAGGATCTCCTCAGTTCCAAGAACCTGGCCTGCCGCGAGCGCTCGAGCAACCTTGTCAACGGCTGCCACGAAAGCGGTTGCGTAGGGGACGGACTGATAGGCCACGAGTTCGTTGGCACGCTCGGTGACGAGTCCCAACAGCGCTGGAGGAACCGCCGATGCACCGACTGCGGCTGCGACTTCGCTGTGCTCCTTCGCCTCCCCCACCGCCGGGAGTGATGGCGCAGTCGCCGCTGCGACAACCTCTGGGGCGATGACCGCAGCTCGTCCCCAGTTGAACGCGGTGATGTTGGTGTCGACTGCGGTCCCGTTCAAGGTGATGGCTCGCTCAATCGATGCTGCAGACAGCGGGATGCACCCTGCTTGGAAAGAAGCGCCGAAGAGGACCAAGTTGGCAGCCAAGTGATCACCGACGACCGCTTCTGCGATGTCGAGGGCATTCAAGTAGACGTTGTGCTCGGCTCGGGTGAGCGGCTCAATGAGGTCGTGGACCTGGGCGGCATTCGGCGTGCCTGGACCTTTCCGCATCAACTGATCGTGCGTTGGTGTGGTGTCCATGTTGAGCACGGCAATGGTGCGGTCGCTCGTCAGCTTGTCGGCAACCGTGGGGGTGAGCACGCCGAGGAGGTCGAAACCGAGCACGAGGTCGATCATGTGCTCGGATGCCTTCGGCGCGGTTGAGAGCTCATGGTCGGCGATGCGCACGTCGGAGATGACGGGGCCACCCTTTTGGGCCAGTCCGGTCTGGTCGAGTCCCGACGCAGCCCGTCCGTCGAGTCGGGCAGCCATTTGGATGATGCGAGAGACCGTGACGACACCAGTTCCTCCAACGCCGGTCATCCGGATCGTGGTGTCGGTCTCGTTGACGAT
>CAINFA010000079.1 GCA_903847955.1 uncultured Actinomycetes bacterium | reverse complement strand
GTTTGCCCATTGACACCACCACGATCAAGTTCGCAGCAGCTGGTGCTGCAGAACCTGTCCTCGACTTCGCCACGAAGTCACAGAAGACCGATGAGAACGGGGTGCCGCTCTTTTCGGTGCCGGTCTTTGCAGCTGGGGGCGGGATCAAGGACTCGATCACGGTCGAAGTCGAGGGTGAGGTCGGGGATCCGAGAATTGGGTGCACGGCGTCTGATGTTTCGGGAGTTTCCCGACGGCAAGGCCAACAAGTTCCCCCGCTCCACTTTGGAGATCAGTGGCTCTTCACAGTTGCCGAGGTGAGCCAGGTCCTGCGACTCAGCCGCTCGACGATCTACGAGCTCCTCTACGCCGGTGCGATTCGCTCCGTGAAGATTGGAAACGCTCACCGGGTACGCCGCAGTGATCTCGAGACATTCGTGCAAGGGCTCGACGCATAAGGCATGCAATGCCAATGCCGTTGGTGCACCTAAGTCATACAATCGCCCGAGGAGGCACAATCATGACGGGCAGGCGAGGCAAAGGCGAGGGCTCGATCTACCAGCGGGCCAACGGCCTGTGGGTGGGTTCCGTGGATCTCGGGTGGGAAGCTGGCAAGCGAAAGCGAAAGTTTGTGACCGCGTCGACCCGTGCGGAGGTTGCGCGGCGCCTCCGCGAGTTCCAGCATCTCGTCAACCATGGAGTCACCCCCGCACCTGAATTGCTCACGGTCGGTCAATATCTCGATCTCTGGTTGGCCGAACGCCTTCCAGGAACCGTGTCCGTCCGCACCGAGGCGTACTACGCAGGACTCGTGGAGCGACACCTGAAGCCCTCCATCGGTTCGATCCGACTCAATAAGCTTGTGCCCTCCGACGTCTCGAAGATGATGGCCAAGATGGAGGCCAAGGGTTACGCGGCCCAGACTCGTAGGTCGGTGCGCGCTGCGTTGCGTCGGGCATTGCGCATTGCCGAGCAAGACGGTTTGTTGATGCGCAACGTAGCGGCAATTGCCGAAGGCCCGAAGTCAGACCATCGTGAGGGTCGCAGCTTCACACCCGATCAAGCTCGAACATTCTTAGAAGCCGTCAAAGGCCACCGCCTCGAGGTCGCCTACGTCTTGACGCTGTCACTCGGACTGCGACGAGGCGAGGTCCTTGGCATTTCTTGGCGCGACATCGAAGACGCCGACGATGGCGGGGGAGTCCTCTCCGTTCGCCGCCAGATTGTTCGGGACAAGTCGGGTTTGCACACTGACGAACTCAAGACCAAGGGCAGCCGGCGCACCTTGCACCTCACGCCTCCGCTCATGGAGATGCTGACGCGTCATCGTGCGGTGCAGTTCCTTGAAGCCGAGGCACTCGGCGATGAGTGGAGCAATGAACACGATCTTGCCTTCACGTCACTCACCGGCCGCCCACTCGACGTTGACGCGTTCGGCAAGTCCGTCCCGAGGATCTGCAAGCAGGCCGGGCTCGGCCACTGGTCGATCCACGAGCTCCGTCACTCATGCGCATCGCTCATGCTGAATGAGAAGGTTCCACTCGAAGTGGTGTCTGAGCAGATGGGCCACACGTCAATCCGACTCACCAAAGACGTCTACGGACATCTCATGCCGAAGTCTCGCAAACGTGCTGCGGACGCCATGACCAACATGCTCTTTGGCGCCACCACCTTGGCCAGTCCACTGGGGTCTGCGCCTTCGGCTGTACCAATGGCTGTAGTGGACGATGCTGGCGTCGAATCCGAAACGAAAAAGCTGGTCTCAACAGGACCTTCGTGCGCCCCTCGGGATTCGAACCCGAAACCTGCGGATTAAGAGTCCGTTGCTCTGCCGTTGAGCTAGAGGCGCCCCGAGATCGTAGTGCATGGCCGAGGCGCCCGTGCGACACCTCGAACCACACGCCGTGCGCTGGCTCGCGGTGGTAGAACGGCCCCGTCGAGATCGGAGCGCAGATGACGGAACCTTGGTGGGGAGCAACAGCAACGGAGCTGTCGCGGGCAATGCGCAGCGGCGAGGTCAGCGCCCGAGAGGTGATGCAGAGCCACCTCGACCGCATTGAGGAGGTCAATGGTCGGCTCAACGCGGTGGTCAAGGTGCTCGAGGTCGAAGCGCTCGAGGCGGCCGATCGAGCCGATGCCCTCCAGCGCAGCGGCGCAGCCCTCCCACCGCTGCATGGCGTACCGCTGTCGGTGAAGGAGAACATCGACGTCGCCGGGCACGCCACCACCCAAGGGGTGCCAGCGATGGCCGCCAGCACAGCTCCAGTCGATGCCCCGGTCGTGGAGCGGATGCGGGCAGCGGGCGCGATTCCCTTCGCTCGAACCAACCTGCCGGACTTCGGGCTGCGGGTGCACACCGACTCGGGGTTGCACGGACTCACCAAGAACCCGTGGGATCAGCTCCGGACCGCTGGAGGCTCGAGCGGGGGAGAGGGCTCGGCCTTGGCGTCTGGCATGAGTCCCCTTGGGCTCGGGAACGACATCGGCGGCTCGCTGCGCAACCCTGCCTACGCCTGTGGGATCGCGTCGATCAAGCCCTCCACCCATCGCATCCCTGGTGCCTCGGCCACGATGCCGGGGTTCCCGAGTCTGTCGAGCCAACTCATGTCGGTCGAGGGGGTCATGGCTCGTTCGATCATCGATGTGCGAGCAGGGTTCGAGGTGGTCGCTGGCCCACACCCACGTGATCCCTTCTGCGCGCCCGTGCCCTACGACGGCCCCGGAGGCAGTGGTCCATGCAAGGTGGCGCTCGTGGCTGAGCCCCCCGGTGGGGCCACCGCCCCCGAGGTGGCCGAGGGGGTCCGGGCTGCTGGACGGGCGCTCGAGGCTGCGGGCTACGAGGTCGAAGAGGTGACGCCACCGATGGTGGAGGACGCCATCGTGACCTGGGCTCAGTGGCTGTTGTCGGACTTGCTCGTCATGAAGCCGATCTTGGAGTTGGTGCTGTCCGCCGATGCCCTGCGCTTCCTCCAGATCACCGAGGACGCCATGGGCGCTGCCCCGACGGTCACCGACCTCGTGCTGGCGATGCAGAAGCGGTTCGAGATCGCTCGAGCGTGGCACAGCTTCTTCGAGCGCTACCCGGTGGTGGTGGGCCCGACGTGGTGCCAGGCCCCCTTCACCCACGGCTACGACATTGAGAGCCCAACCTCGGCCATGGCCACCTTGGAGATGATCCGCTTCGTTACCCCCATGAACCTGCTCGGCATCCCCGCAGCGTGTGTGCCGGTGGGGCTCGCAGGCGGGTTGCCGCTTGGGGTCCAAGTAGTGGCCGACCGGTTCCGTGAGGACCGGTGCTTGGCCACCGCAGCCGTGCTCGAGGAGCACTTCGGCCTGCTGACCCCCATCGACCCCCGCTAGCTCAGGGCTGGGGTGGGGTCCTCAGCGTCGAGGGCCACGGCGATCGACGCCACCACGATGCAGCTGGCGCCGAGCACTGAAGGCCACCGCAGCGGTTGGGACAGCAGGACCACCCCCACCACGAAGGCCATGACGGGGTCGAAGCTGAAGAAGATGGCGACCGTCTTGGCGGGCGCCTTGCGCAAGGCGGTCATCTCGAGGGCGAAGCCGATGACCACACCGAACAGGGCCGACAGCAGCACCCAGCCGACCACCGACGCATGGAGCGAGGGAGCGGTGGCGGTGACTGGCGCCATGAACACTCCGGCGAAGGCCACCGAGATCGCCAGGCCGTCCCAGTCGGCGGTGGCTGAGCCCACCGACTTCGACAGCAAGGTGTACGACGCCCAGCCAGCGGCTGCCAGCAGGGCGAAGGCCACCCCTGAAGGGGTTGCCCCTGAACCGGGGTGGGCGACGATGAGCACGCCTGCAGCTGCGAGCAGCACCCACCGCAGCTCGCGCCAACCCCTCGAGCTGAAGGCTGCGATGAGGAAGGGGCCGGTGAACTCGATCGAGGTGACGTTGCCGAGCGGCATGCGGGCCACGGCTTGGTAGAACGAGGCGTTCATGACCGCCATGGCCAGGCCGAACCCGGCCAAGGTCAGCCACTCCCGCTTCGACCAGCCCCTCGGATCAGGACGAACCACCACGAGTAGGACCAGTGCGGCGAGCTGGAAGCGCAGTGCGGTCACGTGCAGCGCGCCGATGGCCGAGAAGGCGTGGTGAGCGAAGGCGGCTGAGGTTTGCACCGAGGCGCCCGCCACCAAGATCAGCGCCGGCGCCAACAGGCGCCGCCAGCGGGCGGTGGTTGGAGGGTACATGGCCGCGCAAGGTTAGGCGGTGCGAGGCGGGGACCTCCCTCAGCCTTGGGGTGCGGGCAACCTTGAGACGAAGCTCTGCAGGGTCGACTGCGCGTTGGTGAGGTCTTGGCTCAAGGTTGAGGAGTTGGGCACCACCCCTGCGGGGGTGACCTCGGCGCAGTCGGTGGCCACCTGGCGCAAGGTGACCTTGGTGATGCCCTGGAAGATCGCGTCGATGAAGCCCGGGGTGGGAGGTAGGGCTTGGAAGTTCTGCGAATCGAGCTCGAGCACGTTGCAGGTGGTGAACAGCTGCGTGCCGTGGCTGCTCTGGGCTGCGGAGAGGTCGTCTTGGACGCTGACCACGAAGGCGTAGTGCTCGTTCGACCACGCTTGGGCGTCTCCACTGAGTGCCGAGGCGACGACCGAGCCGTAGATCACGTAGATCCCGACACCGAGCACCAGTGCGAGCGCCACCAGCCCCTTGGCGCCACCGGTGAAGACGTGGCGGAACGGTGAGGGTTCGGTGCTCGACGGTACCGCCGTCCAGGTCGGGTTCACCGGAGGTGCGACGGGAAGCCCGGGCTGGGGTGTGGCGTACCCCTGTGGGGTTGGCTGGGGGAAGGGACTCGTGCCCACCACGGTGCTGGGAGGTGGAGGCAGGTGTGCGAAGGCCGAAGGCCCAGCTGAGACGAGCGGGGTGGAGCTCGGTCCTTCGGCGCTCGTGTCGCCGAACAGGCCAGCCGGGTAGCGGTCTTGGAGCAAGAACCAGTAGGCGTTCGTCCTCGCACCGAAGCGGAGGATGCCGATGGTGGCTTGGTGGAGCGGGCGGGGGAGTCGACCGAGCACCAAGGTGGCCAACCAGGTCACGAAGACCATCGCTCCGAGCCCCCCGGTGGCCAAGCTGGCCAGCATCAGGGCGGGCAGCGCCAGGAAGAACCGGAAGAACACCTTTGCTCGATTGAGGGGTCCTTGGTCGAGCTGCACCTCGATGACGTACCCCGCCTGGAGTTCCAAGGAGAAGGGCGGGTAGACGTCGGTCAGGAAGTACAGGTAGGCAGAGACCCGGAGGCTCCACGCGAACACACCGGCCACGAAGGAGTGGAAGGGATTGCGGCCGGTGAAGAGCGCGGCGAACCAGGCCAAGAAGGTCACCACTTCGGCGGCGATCGTCAAGAACGAGAGCACCACGAGGTGCGGAACCACGAGCACCATTCGGATGAGCACGGTCCATCGTCGTTGGGCGGTGGGCTCGGGGAGACCCATCTCGAGCTGAGGCAACGTGGGCGGCATCATCGACATGGCGGTGACGCTACCGTCACCGTGGCCCTGCGCTGGGGACCGCTGCCTGTGGTGGCGTTGCCTGGTGCCCCTAGGGTTGCCTCGTGGTCTACC
>CAINFA010000078.1 GCA_903847955.1 uncultured Actinomycetes bacterium | reverse complement strand
GGAACTGGCTAATGACAGCTTCGGGGACCGCTACGACTCCATCGATGTTGCTGCACTCGCCCACAGCGCAAGTCGCTGCAGTCGCTAGCTGAACAAACTGTGAGTGATGCCGCTCGAACGTGCCACCGAGTGCAAACGAACACAATCGATTGACTGGAAGGCAGCTGGAGCGTGGGATGCTTGTGGAGCTCACTCTCCTTTTGTGGGTGCGGCGCGGCCGGTCCCTTCTGTGTGTGTTGGTGTGCGCAGCACACTGCGTGCGCGGCGGGGCCCTGCGGCGCTGCCGAGAGCCAAAGGCCGCGAGAGATGCGGTATGGAACCTGGGATCACGGTGTGACTTCTCACACTCCCAGTTCTGTCTTTGCAGGTTCCAGACCCTGCGAAGACACGTCCTAGGCTGGCCGCCTCAGTCGTGGAGGCGGATGACGATGTCGTCGAGCCAGTCGGTGCAGCGCTGGATGAGCACGTCGCTCACCTTGGTGAGCACGTCGGCCGGCTGGGCGTCCGTCGGCACCCAGTGCACGAAGACTTTGTGGATCTGGGCCTGGATGGCCCGCACGTCGATGAGGACGCGCTTCTCCTCCAGGGTCGGGTTCTCCCGGATCAGCGCGTCGTAGAGCGATCTGCAGTCCGTCGCGAGTCGCAGCCGGAGCGAAGTGCCCCCATGGCCTATGGCCTCACCCGTGAGGACCTCGCCCAGCGAGACCACCAGGAAGTAGCCGTGGTCCACCGCCGCGTCCGCGGCGCACGCCTCGGCGGCGATCGTGGACCGCACCACACGCTTGGTGCGGCAGCTGCGCCAGTCCAGCAGAGAAGCTCTGCCGGCACCCTTCTCGATGTCGCTGCCCGCCAGGAAGACCATGTAGCCCATCTGGGAGCGGCCTCCAGCCGCGTTCGCCCAGCTCGCGTCTCCGAACGCGATCACCTCTGTCTCCTGGTTCAGGGCAATCCCGGTGTAGCAGAGGCCGACCGTGCTGGTCGCGTGCGCGTAGGCCAGCACGCTGTTCAGCTTGCGCAGGTCCTCGATGGTCGGAGAGCCGCTCTGGAGTAGGCTCGTGCTTGCTGCCAAGTCCGGTCTCGTCGATGACGAGAGCCACTGTAGGCTGCCCGTCACGCTGCGGTACTCGGTCCGCTCCTCTGGCGTGAGAGCTGGCGGGCCTCGTAGCCGTTCCCGGCTGACCTTGCCCACCTTGGTGGCCTTGACGTAGTCCGCCTGGTCCACCCGCACGACGATCCCGGCCTCGGTCTCGAGGGTGGTGATCTGCTTCCCGCAGTACTTCAGGACCGCCGGGGCCTCGGTGATGTTCCCCCACCGGAAGAGCCCCAAGAGGATCTCGATGTCGAAGAGCTCGCTGAACGCCGCCAGCATGTCGTCGACATGAAAGATCACCACGGCGTCCAAGACCGGCTCGGAGCTGGTCTTCGTGTTGACGCGGTAGTGCATCCACATCATGCGATCCAGGGAGTGGTTCTGGAACCCTGCCTCGTTCAGCTTCTCGGAGACCCTCCTCGTCCACGCCCGAGGGGCGTTGGCCAACCCGTAGACCGTCGAGGTGAGGCGGTAGAGCGGTGCGTCGAAGCAGCCTGACTCCTTGACCAAGGGGTCCGCTGGTGGCTTCATCCAGATGTCGCCGGGCCTGCCGGCCGATGCGTCACCTTGAAGGAAAGCCGCCTCGGCGTCTGCTGCAAGCAGTCGCCACTTGTGGCCGCCAGTCCCGACCTTCCTGTTCACGCCGCTCGCGTAGAGCTGGACGACGATGAGGAAGGAGAGCCGTGTCGGAGTAGGGCTATCGCGGTCGAGATCTCGAAGATCTGGATC
>CAINFA010000077.1 GCA_903847955.1 uncultured Actinomycetes bacterium | reverse complement strand
GGCTACTTGTCGATCTTCGCGAGGACGTCGCGAGAGTTGAGGATGAGGAGGTCCTCACCGTCAACGGTGATCTCGGTGCCGCCGTACTTGGAGTAGACGACCTTGTCGCCCACCACCACGTCGACCGGGATCAGCTCTCCGGAGGTCTCAGCGCGGCGGCCGGGGCCGACGGCCAGGACCTCGCCCTACTGGGGCTTCTCCTTGGCGGTGTCGGGGATGACCAACCCTGAGGCGGTGGTCTCCTCGGACTCGTTGGGGCGGACGACGATACGGTCGTCGAGAGGGTGCAGCTTCATCTGAACGGGCCTCCTTGGCGCTCGTTAGCACTCGAACCTTGCGAGTGCTAACTGTAGCGGACGTCGCGGCGCACCACAACCGCCGATCAGAAGTGGTCGGTTCGCCAGTCGCCTGCCACCGTGGTCCCACCGAGCAGGTCCCACACGGTCTGCTTCCTGCGGCTCAACAGAGCGAAGAGTCCCCCCAAGACGTAGCCGAGGAGCGCCCAGCTCCACAACGCCGCCACGGTCAGCAAGATCCCGACCAGCGCCACCCGGATGAGCACCGCTCGCAGCGAGGGGTCCGAGCTGGCGTCGGGGGCCGCGAGCCGGATGCGCAGCAGCGCCATGGCGAGCGTGGCCTTGAGCGGTGAGAGGAAGCACACGGCGGCGTACAGGGTCATCACGAGCCCCGAGATGAGCTCGAGTCCGCGATCGTCGATGCCGAGGCCCCAGCCGCACAACCGAGCCACCGCACCAACGATGAACAGGTCGAGCAGCAGCGCCAGTGCCCGGGTCCACACCGGCGCCACCACGAGGTCGTCGTCGTGGTCCTCGAAGGGAGGAACCTCGGCGCTCACGGGCTCAACCGAGTCCACGTCCAGCCCTCGGGTTCGAGGCGGTAGCACAGCCGATCGTGGAGCCGATCGGACCTCGAGACGAAGAACTCGACCAGGTGGGGATCGACGCGGAATCCACTCCAGGTGCTCGGCCGTGGCACGTCGACCCCGGTGAAGCGGGCTTCAACCTCGGCCTGAGCAGCCTCGAGCACCGAGCGATCCTCGAGCGCAGCGCTCTGGTGACTGGCCCAGGCTGACAGCTGGTGACCCCGAGGTCGACTGGCGAAGTAGGCGTCTGCCTCGGCATCGCTCACCACCTCGGCCCGCCCCTCGAAGCGCAGCTGGCGACCGAGGCGGTGGTGGTAGAGCACCCCTGCGGCCGAAGGGTTCGCCAACAACTCTCTCCCTTTGGCGCCCTCGAGGTTGGTGTAGAAGGTGAAGCCCCGCTCG
This sequence comes from uncultured Actinomycetes bacterium, assembly GCA_903847955.1. Classification (GTDB taxonomy): domain Bacteria; phylum Actinomycetota; class Acidimicrobiia; order Acidimicrobiales; family RAAP-2; genus CAINFA01. The sequence goes on along the minus strand of CAINFA010000077.1, from coordinate 536 downwards.
TCGAGGCCCCGCAGCAGCACCATGCGGACCCGGGGGTGTCCTTGGGCGTCGGTGGTGGCGATGGCCATCGCCGCCCGATCCTCCTCGACCTCGAGCGCATCGTCGAACCAGCGTCGGGCCGCGTCCAGCGGGTCCGGGCCGATCATCTCTGGTTCGAGGCTCGACGCGGTGTCCATGGAGGTGATCCTAGGAGCGACCCTCGCTGGTCAGCAGCCCGAGGGACGGGTCGGGCCCGAGCCGCATGGACATCGCTCCGGTGGTCCCGAGCACGTGGGCCCCAGCGGCTGCCACCATGGCCGCGTTGTCCGTGCAGTACGCCCGACCTGCCAGCGCGCACGGCACCCCGGCCGCAGCACAGGCCGCCTCGAGGCGCTGGCGCAACTCACGGTTGGCAGCTACCCCGCCCGCCAGCGCTACCGATCGCGCCCCGAGGGCATCGACGGCCGCCATCGTCTTTCGCACCAGCACGTCGGTCACCGCTCGCTGGAACGAGGCGCAGACATCGGCGGTGGTGGCGTCGGGGTGCTTCTCGACGG
>CAINFA010000076.1 GCA_903847955.1 uncultured Actinomycetes bacterium | reverse complement strand
CCCACGTCGTTGGTCGCCACCACCTGGACCACGTAGGCGGCGAGGTTGGTCAGACCGGCGATGGTGCAGTGCTGGGTCCCCGTAGACGCAGCGACGCTGCAGCTGTGCCCAGCCAACCCTCGGACCGAGGCGGTGTAGCTGAGCACGGGAGCGCCGCCATCTTGGATTGCGGTCAGGTCTGGCCAGCTCACCACCACCGCTGCATTGCCTGGGGTAACGGTGACGGTGGTCACCGCAGCTGGGACGAGGGCTGGGGTGGCGGAGATCGTCGCCACTGCCCCGCTGCCCACCGCGTTCTGGGCCGAGAGGTGGAAGGTGTAGGTGGTGGCGGTGGTGAGTCCGGTGACGGTGCAGGTGGTGGCACCCGAGGTGGTGCACCCATCGCCCAGACCATCGGTGACGGCGTAGCCGAGGATCGGGCTGCCCCCGGTGGCCGGTGCCTGCCACGACAGAGTCACCGACGTGGCGGAGGCTTGGACCCGCAGGCCGGTGGGGACACCGGGCACGGTCGGGACCATCGCTTGGAGGGTGGCTGCTGGTCCGGTGCCAATGCCGTTCACCGCGGCCACGGTGAAGCGAGCCGTGGTGCCCGGGGCGATGCCCGTCACCGCACAGGTGAGGGTGTCGGCGTCTGGCGTCGAGCAGCTGTGGCCCTTGCCATCGGTGACGAGGTAGCTCGTCACCGGGCTGCCGCCGTCACTGGCAGGCGCCTGCCAGCTGAACACCAGGGCACCGTCGGAGGCGACAACGGTCACCTCGAGCGGCACCGTGGGCACGGTGGCGGGGGTGAAGCTGTCGGAGGGCTGCGAGGGCGCACCGGTGCCGACCTTGTTGGTGGCGGTGACCGTGGCGGTGTAGCTGGTGCCATTGGTGAGCCCAGGAATGGTGCACGACGATGCGGTGGCGGGTGTGGTGCAGCTGGCGTGGGCCGCACCTGCGGTCACGGTTGCGGTGTAGCTGGTGACGACCGAGCCACCATCGTCGGTGGAGGGGGTCCAGCTGACAGTGGCACTGGTGTTGGCGGGGGTCACCGTCACCGAGGCGGGCGGGGCAGGGACTCCCGCTGGGGTGACTGCTGCGCTCGGGGACGATGCTGGACCCGTCCCCACGCCATTGGTGGCGGTCACGGTGAAGCTCACCGAGAGGCCGTCGCTCAGGTTGGTGACCGTGCAGGTGGTGGCCGGTGCAGTGGCGGTGCAGCCGCTCACGCCATCGCTGACGGTGTAGGAGGTGATCGGCGAGCCATTAGAGGAGGGCGCTGTCCACCGCACCGTGGCGGACCCATCGCCAGGCACCGCCGTCACCGCCGTGGGGGCAAGGGGGACCCCGGCTGGGGTGACGGTGGCCGAGCTCGCCGGGCTGCCCTTGCCGGCCGCGTTGGACGCGGTGACGGCGAACGACACCGGAGAACCATTGGTGAGCCCGGTCACCGTGCAGGTGCGCGAGCTGCCGGCAGCGGTGTTGACCGAGGCAGTGCAGCTTGACCCGGTCGATGCCGTCACGGTGTAGCTGGTGATCGGGCTGCCGCCATTGGTGGTGGGGGCACTCCAGGTGACGGTCACCGACTTGTCCGAGGGGGTGGCCACCACTGCGCTTGGTGCACCCGGCACCACACCGAGGGTGGTGGAGGGATCGAGCTCGGTCACCGAGCCGGCGGTGGTGGAGCCGTTGGCCACCCACAGGTCGGTGCCATCACTGGCGATGGCGGCTGGTTGGTTGAAGGCGCCAGTGGTGCCGAAGCTCTGGACGAGCGCACCACTCGAGGTGTACTCGGTGACGGTGTTCGACGTTCGATTGGTCACGAAGAGGTTCCCGCCTTGGACCGCCAACCCGGCCGGACCGCTGAGGCCGAGCGAGTTCGCACCGAACGTCGCCACCAGCTGGCCAGTGGTCGCATTGAGCTCAGACAAGGTATTGGTGCCGTAGTTGGTGATCCACAGGTCTGCGCCGTCGATCGCCATGGACGTGGGCTCATTGAGGAATGCGTCGGACGTATTGACGATCCGGAGTGCCTGATCGGTGGTGGCGTCGATGCGGGTGAGCGTGCTCGAACTGAAGTTCGCCACCCACAGGTCGGTGCCGTTGCACACCATGGCCGCAGGACCATCGAAGAGGAAGTTCGAGCCAGAGAGCAGACGCTCGAACTGTCCAGTCTGGGGATCGAGCACCGAGACGGAGTTGCCTTGGTTGTTCGAGACGAAGAGCTTGTTGTCGCAGGTGACGGCCGAGAGTGGACCGTTGAACTGGCCCTGCACCTGGCTGACGTTCTGCTCCACTTGACCGGTGGTGGGGTCGATCGCGGTCAACGCGCTCGAGGCTGCGTCGACCACCCAGACGTTGCCACCCCCAAGCGCCACCGACGTGGGCTGGTCGAGGCTGCTGCCATCGCCGAAGATGCGTTGGAGGATGGAGCCATCGGTCGTGTCGAGCTCGAGCACCGTGTTCGATGCCTCAGCCACCCACAGGTTGGTGCCGTCAACGGCGACCGCATCAGGTCCAACGAAGCCGTAGGAGGCGTCGTTGTAGGTGAGGGGGGCCAAGGGCAAGGTCGTGGCGGCACTCGCCGACGCTCCCCCACCGAGGAGCAAGGGCGAGGCGGCGAGTGCTCCGGTCACCGCCACGGCCAGGCAGCGACGAGCGACGGTACGTGGAGAGGTCATCGTGGTCCCATCAGATCGTGATGCTGAAGCTGTAGCCGTCGTAGTTGCCCGAGATCTGCCCATTGGTGTTCATCGAGAGTCCGATGGACAAGACGGTGTGCCAGCTGCCATACCCCGAAGAGGTCGAGCAGCTGATCCAGATCCACCCCGAACTGCACGAGGTGTGCACATACCAGGTGGCCTCTTGGATCGAGGCCTGGAAGGCAGCAGAGGCCGAGAAGTAGGGCGAGGCGGTGGAGATGGTCAGGTTGTAGTTCCCCGCGAAGTCAGCTTGGAACTCAAACAAGCCAGCGTTGACCACGCCACTCTGCTCGTTCACTGAGCCTTGGGCGGTGTAGGTGAAGGCCCAGTTGG
>CAINFA010000075.1 GCA_903847955.1 uncultured Actinomycetes bacterium | reverse complement strand
GGGGCCCATCAACTAGAAAAGGTGCTGTGACCGTCACGTCAACCACCCACGAGTTGAGTGAGGGAAAGATCGTTCACGATCGCCCTCCCATGCTCGCTATCGGCATCATGATCTGGCTGGGCTCGGAGGTCATGTTCTTCTCAGGGCTGTTCGCCGCCCTGTTCACCATCAGGTCCAATGCGCCTCGGTGGCCGTACTTGGTGACCGGTGGCAAGCTCGACGTCCTCCAAGCGGGGCTCTTCACCGTGCTGCTGGTGGCATCGTCGTTCACCTTCCAGATGGGGGTGTTCGCCATCGAGAAGCGCAAGCGCCAAGTGGCGAAGTACTGGGTCTACGCCTCGATGGTGCTCGGTGCGTTGTTCATCGGCAACCAGTTGTACGAGTGGACCCACCTCGAGACCCGTTGGTACTCGAACGCCTACGGCTCGATCTTCTACATCTCGACGGGTCTGCACGGTCTCCACGTGTTCTTGGGCCTGGTGGCGATGGTCTTCCTCCTTGGAAGGATGCGTGGCACCCTCGGCGGCGACCCCGGCGAGCTCGCTGCCTTCCAAGGAGTCTCGTACTACTGGCACTTCGTCGACGTCGTCTGGATTGGTCTCTACTCATGCCTCTTCCTCCTCAAGTGATGTCCGTGCGCTCACCCCTGACCCGACACCTCCGCAATGCCATGCTCGGCGTGGTGGCGATCTCGGGACTGTCGATCCTCTCGAGTGGCGTGATCGCCGCCGCAGCGCCCACGACGACGAAGGCGCCAACCTCGTCGGTCACGACGACCTCGAACTCGAAGACGCCAACCACCACGTCGGCAACGGTGACCCCCAATCTGGCTGCCAAGTGCGCTTCGCTCGGCGCCACCGCTGAGCCCGGGCAGCCCATCGACCAGAGCATCGTGGCCCAAGGGCAGAACACCTCAGAGTTCAATGCCGGCACCCCGTACTCCGATGTGAAGTGCGTCAACAGCTCGGGTGAGATCGTTGGCTACGGCAACTCGGCCATCTTCTACACCTTGCCCACGTCGAACCCGCTCTCGGTGGGCGAGGAGTTGTTCCTGACCTACTGCTCGGCATGTCACGGCGTGAAGGCCAACGGTGTGCCTGCGGGCGGGACTACTGGGATCTACCCCAACCTGCTTGGCCTCGGCCCGGCAACCATCAACTTCTGGATCACGACGGGTCGGATGCCGGCCGTGGACCCCCGCGGCGTGCAAGCCCAGCGGCGCACGCCTCGGCTGACCGACAAGCAGGCCAACGAGGTTGCCGCCTACATCAACAGCCTGCAGCCCGCCACCGCCGGACCCTACGTTCCCAACGTGAACCTGCGGGGGGCGAACGTGGAGAACGGGCAGAACCTGTTCGCCTTGAACTGCGCTGCTTGCCACACCATCACCGGTGGTGGTGACGCGCTGGCGTACAACACCTACGCACCGACCCTGCACTGGGCCACGCCGAACCAGATCGCCGAGGCGCTGCGCACCGGTCCAGGCAACATGCCTCGGTTCACCGGGAACCTGACCGACTGGCAGGTGCGCGACATCGTCGCCTACGTGTCGCACTCGATCCAGCACCCCACGAACATCGGTGGTGTTGGTCTCGGTGGCCTTGGACCTGTGGCTGAAGGCTTCGTGGCCCTCGCCCTCGGCGTCGGTGGGCTCATGCTCGTCACCTTCTGGGTTGGAGATCGCCAGTGACCACTGAGAACCACGACCACGCCCACGACGGGAGCGAGCTGCTCTCGCTGGATCAGGTGACGGCAAGCTCACCGCAGATGCAGCCGTTGGCTCGCGATCCCAAGACCATGGAGACCAAGATCTCCGCGCTCTTCGTGCTCTCGACGCTGTGCTTCGTCGGCTTCGGCGTCGCCTACTGGCAAGACGCCAACTTCTGGCTCTACGGTGCCCTGCTTGGCACGGGCATGTCCTTCGTCGGCGTTGGGCTCGTCGCCTGGGGGAAGTACCTCATGCCGCGTGGCCCCTTCGTCGAGGAGCGCCACGAGCTGGCCTCGACCCCCGAAGAGCGCAATGCCTTCGCCGCCGCCCTCGTCGAGCGAGGTGGCGTCACGATCAAGCGACGCAAGGTGCTCGGCACCTTGCTCGGCGCATCGATGGGTGCTGTTGGCGTGGTGTCGCTGTTCCCGCTCTTGCGCTCGCTCGGGCCACTCCCGGGTGACACGCTGCAGAAGACCGACTGGAAGAAGGGCACCTACCTGGTGGGTTCCAATGGTCGGCGAGTGCACATTGGCACGATGACCGTTGGTGGTTCGATGACGGTCTTCCCCGAAGGCTTGCAGGACACCGACAACGGCCAGGCAGTCGACCAGACCATGCTCATCCGGCTCGAGCCCAACTACCCCGAGTCGAACCCGGCGAACTTCAAGACCAAGACCGGTCGGGAGAACTGGGGTCCCTCGGGCTACGTGGCGTACTCCAAGCTCTGCACCCACCTCGGTTGCCCGGTTGGGTTGTACGAGCAGCAGCTCGAGTTGCTGGTGTGCCCCTGCCACCAGTCCATGTTCAACGTCCGTGAGGCGGCCCAGCCGATCTTTGGACCCGCACCCCGCCCGCTCCCGCAGCTGCCCCTTGCGGTTGATGCCAACGGGTTCCTCTTTGCTGCAGATGGCTACACCGAAGCGGTCGGACCCGGATTCTGGGAGCGCTCATGAGTACCACCACGACGCCACGTACCAAGCGACAAGCCAAGGAGGCCGCTGGCCCCTACGGCAACGTCTCACGTGCGGTCAACGAGCTCGACGACCGGTTGGGCGTCGCTAAGGCGAGGACCTTCCTCGACAAGATCTTCCCCGACCACTGGTCGTTCATGTTGGGTGAGATCGCGCTCTACTCGTTCGTGATCCTGCTGCTCACCGGTGTGTTCTTGACGCTGTACTTCGTGCCGTCGCAGAGCTCGGTCCGCATTCCCATGGACTTCCCCTACGCCCCGCTGCGTGGCCAGCGGGTGTCTGAGGCCTTCTACTCCACGGTGAACATGTCGTTCAACGTGCGTTGCGGCTTGCTCATGCGCCAGATGCACCACTGGGCCTGCGACATCTTCGTAGGGTCGATCGTGGTCCACATGGCCCGGGTGTACTTCACCGGCGCCTTCCGCAAGCCTCGAGAGACCAACTGGCTGATTGGGTCGACGCTGCTCATCTTGGCGATCACCAATGGCTTCTTGGGCTACTCGCTGCCAGACGACCTGGTCTCGGGAACCGGTTTGCGGATCGCTGACTCGATCATGCTGTCGGTGCCGCTCGTGGGCTCCTACCTCAGCTTCTTCGTCTTCGGCGGGAACTTCCCCGGCACCGCGGTCATCCCACGGTTCTTCGTGCTGCACGTGCTGTTGATCCCAGGGATCATCATCGGCCTCGTCAGTGCGCACCTCTTCTTGCTGGTGCGCCAGAAGCACACCCAGTTCCCCGGCAAGGGCCGGACCGAGAAGAACGTGGTCGGCACCCCGATGTTCCCGGTGTTCATCGCCAAGACCCAGGGCTTCTTGTTCATCACCTTGGGTGTCACCGCACTGCTCGGCGCCTTCGCAGAGATCAACCCAATCTGGCAGTTCGGTCCCTACGATGCCGCCAAGATCTCCTACGCCGTGCAACCTGACTGGTACATGGGCTTCTTGGATGGCTTGCTCCGAATCTTCCCGCCCATTGAGTTCGCCTCCTTCGGGCACACCATCCCGCTCGAGGTCTTCATCCCGGCGGTGGTGTTCCCCGGCATCGTGTTCAACATCGCCATGGCCTGGCCGTGGATTGAGCGCAAGTTCACGAAGGACAACGAGATGCACAACCTCTTGGACCGGCCGCGAGACGTTCCTCACCGGACGGCCTTCGGCGTGGCATTCTTCTCGTTGCTGGCGATCTTGTTCATCGCCAGTTCGACCGACGTGCTCGCCAACTTCTTCCACGTGAGCCTGAACACGGTGCTGTGGGCGATGCGGATCCTCACCATCTTGGTGCCGATCGTCACCTACCCAGTGACCTACTTCCTCTGCATCGAGATGCAAGAGGGTGGTCGGCTCATCGGTAAGCGGAAGACGGCCAACATCGTGCACCGCACCACCGAGGGTGAGTACATCGCTGAGCCGGCCGCGGTCCGTCCTGGTGACGGTCACCATGAGCTCGACGCCTTGCCGGTTCCGTCCTTCATCGAGGGGATCGATGAGGAGTTGGAGGCTCCCCATGAGGGAGAACTGGTGGAGCCAGGCGTGAGGGCCGTTACCCGCTGAGCGTGCGTAGCCTCGCCCCCGGCGGACGTCCGAGGGGTGATGGCGCGAGGAAGCTGAGGAGCGCGTCGTGAACCTTGACGACGTGCTCCGAAGTTTGGCTCGGGCGGTGGAAGCCGAGCCACAGGATCACGTCCTGCGACTGCACCTCGCGCATCTCCTTGACGAGGCCGGGTACCGCGATGCAGCGGTCCAGCAGGCGTCCATCGTCCTCCAAGTTGATCCGACCAACGCCGATGCCATCGACCTCATCGCGCAGGGACCAAGGTCGCACACTGATGGCGCCTCAGGGCCTTTGGAACCCGATGTGCAGCTCAGCGCGCATGAGCGAGCAGAGCTGGCCAACCTCGCCGCTGCCCTCGGGGAGGCCCTGCCCGATTCCTCCGCCCCTGGCACAGAGGCTGGCCAGCGGCCCAGTCTCTCGCTCGCGGACGTGGGTGGCATGGCAGAGGTCAAGCGTCGGATCGATGAAGCCTTCCTTGCGCCCAATCGCAATCCCACGCTCCGTGCGCACTACGGAGCATCGGTGACCGGTGGGCTTCTGCTCTATGGCCCGCCTGGGTGTGGCAAGACCTTCATTGCACGAGCGCTGGCGGGTGAGCTCGGCGCCAACTTCGTGGCGATCACCTTGGCTGATGTGCTCGACATGTTCCTCGGTCAGAGCGAGCAGAACATCCACGAGGTGTTCGAACGGGCGCGGGCAGCGGGGCCGAGTGTGCTCTTCTTCGATGAAGTTGACGCCCTCGGCCAGAAGCGTAGCCAGCTTCGCAACAGCGCCTTGCGGGGCACCATCAACCAGTTCCTCAGTGAGTTCGACGGCGTTGCGGCTGACAACGAGGGCCTCTACGTGATCGGTGCCACCAACCATCCGTGGGATGTCGACCCCGCGCTGCGTCGCCCTGGTCGCTTCGAACAGATGGTGTACGTAGGACTCCCCGACGAGGGCGCACGGCGGTCCATCCTTGAGCTCCACCTCAGCGGTAAGCCACTTGAGGCGGTCGACCTTGCCAAGCTGGTGACCGCAACCGATGGCTACTCCGGAGCTGATCTCGCGCACGTCTGCAACCTCGCAGCCCAACGAGCCTTGACCGAGGCTCTGCGGAGTGGTGAGGTCCGAGGGATCACCACTGCGGATCTCGAGGCGGCACGGGAGGCCGTGCTCCCATCCACGGGACCCTGGTTTGAAACTGCACGGAACGTCGTCGAGTTCGCGAATGACGATGGCTCCTACGACGAGTTGGCCGCGCAACTTCGGCGTCGGCGCCGACGATCGTGATGGCAGTGCCAGACCGCTCGGCGTACGACCGGGTGGAGTACCTCCTCGAAGTCAGGCGATTCGAGCAGGCGAGAGCAGCTGCACAGCTCCTCGTCGCGGCCGAGCCCACCCATTCCTCGGCGCTGCACCTCCTCACGCGGGCGTGCCTCGGAGGCAGTGATCCCCAGTCGGCATTGGCGAGCGCCCAACGGGCGGTGGCGCTGGACCCCGAGAGCGCCTATGCGCACCGGTTGCTGTCGCTCGCATTGGGTTCCTGCCGCCACGTCGACGACGCGGTGGCGGCTGCGCGTCGGAGTGTCGTCCTTGCACCATCGGTGCCAGAGGGGCACCACATCCTCGCGCTGGCGCAGCTGGAGGTGGGGCAGCCGGTGGCTGCTCGAGACGCAGCTCAACGGGCCGCTGAGCTCGCACCCAATGACGCGGTGATCTTGTGCACACTCGGGCGCGTCTTGCGTCGCTGTGGTGATGTCAAGGGATCCGATGCGCAGTACTACCGAGCCTTGGCCGTGGATCCCATCAACGTGGCTGCAAGGCAAGCGCTCGCCGTTCGCCAACTGCACGGCGGAGCGCACTTCGGTCGCACCAAGGCGCTGGCAGCGAGCACGAGCAGCTTCGTAGGGCTCGTTGCAGAGCACCCCGTTGGTGCAGCGGCCGAAGTGTCTCGCTTCAATGCACTCGCAGCAGTGCGATCGACGGTGATGCACTTCTTTCAGCGGGTCCAGCTAGCAGCGATGCTCGCCATGGTGTGCTCTGGAAGGACGCCAGTGGCATCGATTGCTACCGCTCTTCTCGTCTGCATCGTGGCGTGGAGCTTCGTGGTCGGCTACGTCGTTCGGCTCTCGGAACCGGCGCGACGTTGGGTGTTCCAGGTGCGGCACCTGGCCCTAGACCTCAAGACCTCGCTCAGCGGCGTGGCTGCGGTGCTCATCCTCAGCGTGGTCGCCGCCTGCGCCCCGAGCACGTTGCGACAGGGCATCGAAGCGGCGATCTTCGTCGGCTGTGCCCTCGGGCTACTCATCGAGCGGTCGATTGCGACGAACCGGCGACGGACATTCCTCGAGGGCCGTTAAACAATGACATTTGCTTGAATCGAACACTTGATGTCCATGTTGCGGGTGGGTTCTGCTGCGGCATCGCGTTGCGTTACTGACGGATATTTTGCGTCTTTAAGAGGCCGTCTGGAGTTGACGACGAGATCTCAATCGAAGAGCCTCCAAGAAGTTCATTGGTCACACTGACCTCTCGGGCACTACGGCCTGCTCTCTTTGCGCAGTTTGCTGTTGGCCGTTAGGGCTACTTGAAAATATACCCCGGGGGGTATATTGTTGAGATGTCGCCCCGGCTTTCCGATCGCTTCATGCGAATTCGAGCGCCCTGAACGGAAGATGCGGATGTCACTGAGCTCACTACCACTGCTGCAAGAAGCTCCTGAGTCGGACGAGGTAGGCCCGCCCATGCAGCCCCCAGGGGACTTTGCTCGGCTCGGCCGCTGGATGGCCACGCGCCTCAGAGTCGTCCTCCTCGCGTGGTTTGCGGTTCTCGTCGTCTTTGGAGCCTTCGCTCCACAAGTCGAGAGCGCGCTCGCAGGTGCTGGATGGCAGGACTCGACAAGCCAATCGGTCGCAGCTCGCGACATCATCCAACGTGAGTTCCACGGACTGGGAGCCTCGGCACTCCAGGTTGTCATTGTCGATCACCACAGCGTCGTGGCCAATGACCCGGTAGCACAGCGACTCATTGCCGCAGAAGTGGCGCTCCTACGATCAGATGATCGGGTCTCCGCCGTTGTGCTGCCCCAAGCAGGGACGACCATTTCTCGCGACGGACGGACTGTGGTTATCGTCGCCGGCGCTGCAGCGGGGACAAACGACATGGTGAGGGCGGCGAACGCCTTAGCTACCCCAGTTGGGAAGCTCTCAACGTCCAGCGTCACTGCCACGCTGACCGGCGACAGTGCGTTGTGGTCGAACTTCAACAATGCGAACCGCTCGGCGATGATGCGCTCGGAGATGCTGTCGTGGCCCGTGACGCTGATCATCTTGCTCGTCGCCTTTGGGGGACTCGTTGCGGCCGGGCTGCCGCTGCTGCTGACGATGGTTGGTCTCCTCGTAGCCGCTGGATCGCTGGTGTTGATGAGCCACGGCTTCCCAGTGTCGATTTGGGCACTCAACTTCGCCTTGATGTTCGCCCTCGCCCTCGGGATTGACTACGCCCTGTTCGTCGTGATGCGCTTCCGCTCAGCGCTGGAGCGACGGGGTGCCGCACCCGGTGATCGCGAGGTGGTGATCGCTGCAGTTGCCGAGACGATGGACACGGCAGGGAAGGCAGTCGCGTTCAGCGCCGTCACGGTGATGGCATCTCTCGCGGTGATCTTGCTTGTGCCGAGTCCCGCGTTCCGCAGTATGGCCATCGGGATCATGCTTTCGGTGGTTGCGGTGCTGGCCGCCACACTGACGCTGCTCCCCGCCATCTTGGGACGCCTTGGAACAAGGATCAATGCTGGAGCAGTCCGCCTCCCTCGCCAACTACGGCCGTCTCAACACCCGGGCCGGGTCGACGCCGCCCTCCACGGTTGGGGGAAGTTGATGTGGAAGCGTCCGGCCCTCTTTGGTCTCATCGGGCTCGGCATCTTGTTCCTCGCTGCCTTTCCGGCGCTCGGACTTCGCACGAACATGCCATCGATCACCATCATCCCGGCGAGCTCGAACGCCCGTGTCGGCTACGACCAGGTGGTCGAGGCCTTTGGCCCGGGAGCTCCGGGTACGTTGCAGGTGCTCGTGCCTGCCGGTCAACAAGCCAGCGCTCTGGCGTCGCTCTCCACCCTTCGTGGTGTCGCAGGAACGGTTCCCGGTCCGACCAACGCAGGGTGGACCTTCGACCAAGTCGTGCCCTCGACAGGGCCATCCACGACGGCAACGGAAGCCACGATCAGCCGAATCCGATCGGTGCTTCCAACCGGTTCACTCGTGGGTGGAGCTGCGGCCGAGAACTACGACCTCCAGCAGTCGCTGGCGCACTACACGCCAATCGTGTTCGGGCTCCTCTTGCTCTTTGGCTTCCTGCTCCTCCTCCTCGCTCTTGGCGCACCACTCATTGCTGCTGCTGGGGTTCTCTTGACAGCACTGTCGGTCGCGGGAGCCTTTGGAGTCGCGCGGTTGATCTTCCAGGACGGCCATCTAGCGGGAATCCTCAATTTTGAACCTCAGGGATTCGTTGACGCATGGGCTCCGTTGTTCTTCGGCGCCATGGTCTTCGGCGTGGCCATGGACTACACGCTCTTCAT
>CAINFA010000074.1 GCA_903847955.1 uncultured Actinomycetes bacterium | reverse complement strand
GTCGCCTCGAAGATGCAGACGAAGAGATCCTCGACGCCGCAGCGCGTGTCAACACGTTTACCGGAAGGGGCCTAGTGGTGACTGCGGACACAGGCATGCTGCTTAGAGCGAGAGCATCGGGACTCGCGGTTGCGACAGTGCCTGGGCAGTACCTGCGGCTCAAAGAAGATCCAGAACTAGGAACTCAACAGTTCTCTGAAGCGGGACCCGAGGTGTGAACACCGGTCGAGATCAGCAGCGCGCGCCGGTCGAAAACGGCAGCACTGTTGGTCAGAATCTACGTTGAGATTGGGTCTCCGTCCAGGGTTTGACCGGGCTGCTTGATGGTGGCCCGACGGGTCCGGGTCTGGGCGTCTTTGAGCCGGTAGCTCTCGCCCTTGGTTTCGATGATCTTGCAACGGTGGGTGAGCCGGTCGAGGGTGGCCCCGGTCAGCCGTTCTGATCCGAGAACCTCGGTCCAGGACTCGAACGGCAGGTTGGTGGTCACGATCAGGCTGGTGCGCTCGTAGGCGGTGGAGATCACGTCGAAGAGCAGCTCGGCGCCGACCTTGGAGGCCGGCACGTAGCCGAGTTCGTCGAGCACCAGCAGGTCGAGCTTGGCCAGCGCGGTCTTGAGCCGCAGGAAGTTCCGCTCGTCTCTGGCCTCAATGAGGCTGGTGATCAGTTCGGTGGTCCGGAAGAACCGGACCCGGTAGCCCTTGGCACACGCCTGGGCGGCCAGAGCCGTCGCCAGGTGGGACTTGCCGGTCCCGGGGTTCCCGACGAGCAGCAGGTTCTCTCTGCTGTCGATGTACTCGCACCGCATCAGCTCGGCGACGAGGACCTTGTTGACCGACGGCCGGGCGGCGAAGTCGAAGGTGTCCATCGTCTTGATGGTGGGGAAGCGGGCGGCCTTGAGCCGACGTTCGGCGGCACGCTTCTCCCGGTCCAGTAGCTCGAGCTCGGTGAGCTGCAGCAGGTAGGCGAGGTGGTCGGTGTTGTCCGCCGCTGCCCGGGTGGCCACCTTCTCGCACTCGGCCCCGATGGTGGGCAGGCGCAAGTGCTTCAGGTGGTGGCGCAACAGCACCAGGGACGTGGTTTCGGTCTGCTTCACGATGCGGCTCCTTGGCTGGTGAGGGCTTCGTTGGTGAGCGTTGCGTAGGCGGACAGGTCGGGTGGGTCGATGACGACGGACTTCAGGTGCGGGTGGCCGTCCAGGCTGAAGAGCCCGACGGGACGCTCGGCGTGGTGGAACAGGATCAGAGCGATGGCGTCGGATCCCGTCGCCCCGATAGCGAGGGCCTCCTCGACGGCCCGGGAGAGAGACGGCACCGTGGAGTTCTCCAACAGACGCAGCACCTTGATGTACTCCCGGGTGCCACGGTGTCCGAGGTCGGCCTCCAGGCGTCGCCGCAGGATGGCGAAGCAGTCGGGCAGCTTCCAGGACTCGAGTGGCCGGGCGAAGTCGATGGCCCCGGGCTTGCGCTCCAAGAGGGCCAGGTAGTGGAGGGGGGTCATAGGTGGTCTGCTTCCGCTCCCAGCACCGGGGGTGTCGGGCCACCACGGTCGTCCCCGACGTAATGGTCACCTCCTCGATGCCGCCGGTAACGGTCACCTCGTGGTGGGCATAGGCGGTCGGCACGGAGTAGTCGTTGCGGTCGAAGCGCACCAGGGATAGCGAGTTGGCGTGCCCCTGGGCGACCCGCCGGGGTTCGAACGCTTCAGCCGGTAGCACCAGCATGGCGGCGCGGTCGTCGACCAGGCGCTCGGCCTTGGTCCCGACCTTCCCCCGGACCCGGCGGAAGAGGTCGGCGTAGCAACAGGCGGCCAGGTACTCGTTCATCGCCGCCCAGGAGGGAAACGACGGCACCGGGACCAGCAGGTTCCGCCGGGAATAGCCGACGTGGTTCTCGACGTGGCCCTTCTCGTTGCCCCGCCCCACCCGGCAGAAGTGATGGGCGAAGAGATGGTGGCTCTCCAGGGCGAGGAACGCCCTGGTCAGGATCCGGTCCCGGCCCATCACCTTGCTCACGGCGATGGTGGTGTTGTCGTAGGAGATGCGGGTGGGCACCCCACCGAAGAACTCGAAGCCGGATATGTGACCGGCCTGGAAGGTCTCGGTGCACTCCCTCGGGTAGGCAGAAAGGAAGTAGGTATCC
>CAINFA010000073.1 GCA_903847955.1 uncultured Actinomycetes bacterium | reverse complement strand
GGAAGCAGCTCCAGCCAGTGCAGCACAGCTTCTGCGGTGGAGAGCGTGTCTTGCAATGCCTTCTGATTGCTCGCGGCGCACGGGGGTGCTTCGGACCAGAGGAGGGCCCAGAGGCCATCGGGGTCGGGAGCCTCGGCGTACTCACCGGTGCGAACTCGGAGCGCCCGCATGCCAACGCGATGAGCGCCCACCACGTCTTTGTCGGGACGATCACCCACGAACACGGTGGCTTCGGGGCTCGTGCCCAGCGCCTCGAGCGCGGCGAGGAAGGGAGTCGGGTCGGGCTTTCGGTGCTCGCGACCGAAGGTGTCCGACAGCACCACCACGTCGAAGGAATCCTCGAGACCAAGAGCAGCGAGCTTGGCCCGCTGGAGCTCGACCACGCCGTCGCTGACGAGGCCGATAGGCACCTGGGCGGCGCAGGCGTCGAGCACGGCGCGCGCCCCTGGCAGCAAGCTGAGCGTCGTTGGGGTGAAGGTCCTGAAGGCTTCGACGAGAGGCTCGATGGGACACGAGATGCCGAGCTGCTCGACGGCCCGATCGATGATTCCGCCGCGATCGGACCCCTGGGCTGAGATCCCGACCAAGGTTGCCTCGATCTCTTCGGCTCCTCGGCCACTCTCGCTGGCGGCCACCTGGGCGACGTGGTGCCAGACCTGGGCTAAGAAGCTCGACTGGAGGTACAAGGTGTCGTCGAGGTCGAACAAGACGGCGTCGATGAGCGCGGTCACGACGGCATCCAACTGGTGAGGTCGGGCTCGGTGATGGCGAGGAGTTCCTCCATGGCATCCTCGGCCAACACCGCCACCACCTTGGCTGCGGTGTCGCCCTGGCCGTAGGGGCAGGGGATGGCCGCGATGCGGGCTTGCTCGGCAGGGTCTGCGAACCTCGTGGCGAGGTCGCGCACGCGGTCGAGATCAACGCCAGAGAGCGCGGCCATGCCCAACTCGATGCCCTCCCACCGAGGGGTAGAGCGTCGGAGCACGATGGTGGGCACTCCGAGGTAGGCCGACTCCTCTTGGAGTCCTCCTGAGTCGGTGACCACGAGCTTGGAAGTGGAGAGCAGCTCGAGCATGTGCTCGTAGGGGACCGGTTCGAGGAGGGTGACGCCCTCAACCTCCAGCCGGCCGAGCAGGCCAGCTGCGATCAGTCGGGACCTCGTTCGGGGGTGCACGGGGAAGCTGACGGGTCCAACCGTTGCTGCGAGGTGCAGCACGATCTCCACCAAGGTGCCGAGACGGACGGGGTCATCGACGTTGGTGGGCCGGTGTGCGGTGACGAGCACGCCGTGGCGCTCGGCCACCGGTCGGGCCGTGATGCCCTTGGCCACCAAGACGTCGATCACGGGGTTGCCCACCACCCTGATGCGCGCTGGGTCGACTCCCTCGCGCTCGAGGAACCGACCTGCTAGCTCCGTCGGTGCCAAGTGCAGGCGCGCCGAGACGGCGGCCACCTTGCGGTTGGTCTCCTCCATTGAGGTCTCGTTGAACGAGCGGAGTCCGGCCTCGAGGTGGGCGAGTGGGGTGGCGTGGCGCCGGGCTGCCAGCGAGAACAGCGGCACGGTGTAGGTGTCGCCGAGCACGAGGACGAGGTCAGGACGTTCGGTCCCGACCTCGGTCATCGCACCGGACAAGATCGCACCCACCCGTTCGGCCTCGCTTGCGGGAAGCTCCCAGCGAATGGCCGGGTGGATCCCGAGCTCATCGAAGAAGGCGTCGGTCAGGTTCGCGTCGTAGTGCTGGCCGGTGGCCAAGGTGCGCACCTCGTGCCCGGCGACCTCGAGCGCCTTGACCACTGGCGCCAGCTTGACGATCTCAGGACGAGTGCCGAGGGGGACCAAGATCTTCATCCCTCGAAGACCTCCTCGAAGTGGCGCAGCATCGTGACCCCGGGTCGGGTCTGCAGCGCTGAGCGATCGATCTCCCTCCCCAGAATGGCGCCGAGGTACTGCCCAACGAGATCACATCCAGCGGCCAGGGAGAGTGGGAGGCCTCCGCTGAATCGCGGGTTGACCTCAACCAAGCTGGCGATCCCCTCGGCGTCGACGAAGCCCTGCACGCACGCAGGCCCTGTTAGCCCGAGGGCTCTGACGGTGTCTTGGACTAAGGCGGTGACCGAAGGGTTCTGGAAGGTCTCACCTTTGGTGGAGATGCCGGCCTTGGTCTCGAGCCGCCAGCGCGCTGCCAGTCCTGCGACGCTGCCGTCGCGATCGACCAGGGCGTCGGCGGTGAACTCGCGCCCTTCGAGTCGGTGCTGGACGATGGGCGAAGGGAGGTGGCGGAAGATGTACTCGAAGTCCGCTGGATCTTCGACCGAGAAGACATCACGTGAGCCTCGGCCAAAACGTGGCTTGACGATCCAGGGGCCGTCAATGCCATCGGGGGTGAGCCCGGTGGCGGGCACGGAGATGCCCGTGGACTCGAGGGCTTGGGCGAAGGCCCACTTGTCGACGCAGCGTTCGACCGCGGCCCGGGAGGGCATCCAACTTGAGAGACCCGCCTCTGCCAGTTCGTCCGCGGCGTCGCCGATGACCACCAGCTCCTCGGCCACCGTTGAGATCACCACGGTCGCCCCGTGGGCTCGGCCGAGGTCTTGGAGGGCGCCGAGGAAGCGAGGGTCATCGCACCTCGGCAGCACGGCGCCGAAGGCTCCAAGCCGCAGGCCGACGCCGCTCGGATCGGCGTCGGCGGCGATGATGGTGTGGCCTTGGGCCGAGAGGGTTCGGATGACCGCCACTCCCGCGGGCCCTCCGGCTCCGGTCACGACGATGGTGGTTGGTGCCAAGGCAGAGGGCATGGTGGACTCCGTGGTCAGTGGGCTGGTGATGGGGTAGGGCTCGTGGTCGTCCCTGCTGCCGAGGGAGCGGGGAGGTCGCGACCTCCGCGCTTGGTTGGCGACAAGATCAGCAGCATCACGATGAAGCCGCCCAGGGTGTAGATGAAGGTGAAGGTCGAGCCCACCCAGTCGTGGAACAGCACGAGGCTTCCTCGACCGTGGTAGATCCCGACGAGGAGTGAGAGCGAGATCCGGGCGAGGTTGCCGAGGACCACGGTTGCCACCGCGACCACCGTGCCGATCACCCGGCGGAAGTGTGGAGTCCGAGGGGTCACCGTGCCGAGCACGAGCAGCGACAGCGCTGAGGCGAACGAGGAGCACGAGTAGCTGACGATGGCGATGAACGGCGTGGCGTTCTGGGGAGTGACGATGATCGAGGACGGCGGGTCGAAGGCCAGGTTGTGGTGGTACGCGCCGCCGCTACACCACACGAGGAGGTCGATCGAGGCGCGCGCCTCGGCTGCCTTGAAGGGGTCCTTGCACACCACGTAGGCCACGCCCACGCCGATGAGCAGCCCGAGGGTGCGCACGATGATCCAGATGGTCGAGCGGCTCACGGAATGACGCCTTGGGGGCTTGGATCTTGGCTCCGGGAGGTCTTCACCCAGGCGTAGGGTCGGCCGAGCATCCCGTCGATCCAACTCTTGGTACACAACGCCACCGAGACGAAGAACAGCGGCAGGAAGAAGATGAGGGAGAACACCCATCTGCGAGGCGCACGCCCGAGCAGGAGCCCCGCGCCGAGCTCCATGAGCGGCCCGAGGAACAGCAGGGTCCACAGCACGTACGCGTGGATGGCATCGGTCGGGTGGGTGAGGCCAGCCAGCCACGGGATGAGTAGCACCAGGCCCAAGAAGCTGAAGACCGGCATGTGGAAGACGAGCAAGAACATGATCGTCTCGAGCTTCTCGGCCACCGTCAGCCGATCTGAGCGCCACACCTGGCCTCGGTAGTCACGCCAGACCTGCTGGTGGCCCCTCGACCACCGGTAGCGTTGGCGCCAGTACCGGTCGAGGGAGATGACGCCTTCCTCAGCGTCCACGGCGGTGACGTCGTAGCGGACACGCTGGCCAGAGAGCACGAGCTTCAAGGTGAGGTCGGTGTCCTCGGTGACGGTGTCGGGGTTCCACCCACCGAGCGCACGCAGTGAACTCGCGCGCACGGCGCAGTTCGCGCCGCCATACGCGGGCAGCCGGAAGATGGATTGGCGTCCGTACTCGTTGACGAGGTACCCCGCCAAGTAGTCGATCGCCACCAAGCGAGAGAGCGGTGTGTCGTCGGGGTTGATGATCTCGCACCGGCCCTGGACCGCGCCGACGCCTGGATCCTCGAAGTGGCGGGCGAGGCGCCACAGGACGTCGCGGCGAGGTTGGTGGTCGGCGTCGAAGACGACGACCACCTCGCCGGTGATCAGCGGCAGGGCATCGTTGAGGGCTCCGGACTTGCCACCACCTGCGCCCGGGCGTCGGTGCAGGACCGTCAGCGACGGGGTAGATGCTGCCCAGACGTCGAGCTTCTCCTCGGTGGCGTCATCGGAGCCGTCGTTGACGATGATGACCTGGAGGCGGTCCTTCGGGTACTCGAAGTTGAGGAGGCTCGAGACGAGTGAGTCGATGACCGACTCTTCGTTCTTGCACGCCACGATGACCGAGATCGGCGGGGTGTAGGTGGGCACGGCAGGTGCCAGCGACAGGTCGGTGTTGGCTGTCCGCATGGCCGACACCGCGAAGATCATGTGGCGGGCGAAGAAGACCACGAAGATCACCTCGAGGGTGATGATGAGCACGGTGTTGACCGAGTTGATGCCGAAGATGGCGATCGCCAAGAGCAGCCCACCGGCCATGGTGAGCAGCGTCCAAGGATGCCCTTCCGGGCCCGTGCCGGAATGGGAGTTCGCCATCGCCCTGCAGCCTACTCGGGTCCTTCAGGCGCCAACAGGAGCGCCTGGGGAGTGCTCAGTGCTGCTCGCTCGGGCGGAGCAAGGCCAGTTCCTCTTCGGGGGTCGACATCGGTGCGCCGAGGCTGAACTCGAGCCGCTCCACCATGAAGGCCTCGGCTTGCTTCATCCGGCCGTTGAAGCCGCGGTAGCGGGCCTGAGCCTCGATGGCCTCGAGGTCGACCATGCCATTGCGGACCACCTGGGAGTGGTGGGCGTGCAGCAGGCCAATCTTGGCCTCGACGAAACCCTCGACGTTGACGTAGACCGTGGGAGCGAATCCGAGCGAACTGGGTGCCTCGTACTGCAGCACCGTCGGCAGCCGACGGGTGGCGGCCAAGGTGGCCTCGGCAGTGGCGCGGTGGTCTTGGTGCGTGTCGCGTCCGTAGTGGGTGTAGACGACCTCAGCCTGGGTCTCGCGCAGCACCGCCTCGATGGCGGCGACTGCAGCGCGACCCTGCGGGACCGCACCATCTTCGAAGTTGCCCCAGTACAGGTCGGCACCCAAGAGGCGGGCGGCGTCTTCTTGCTCCAAGGTCCTCGAGCGGGCGAGCTGGGGGCCCTGCTCGCCGGTGGTCATCACGAGGAGCGAGACCTCGTGGCCACGAGCAGCGTGCGCAAGCAGGGTGGCGCCACAACCAAGCTCGATGTCATCTGGGTGCGCCCCGATTGCTAAGACTCGCATCATGTGCTCCATTGCTGTTGATTCGATGCCTGGACCCACCCACTTCATGTGGGCGCAACCATCGAGCACCAGACAGTGTGACCCTACCAATGTAGGAACACACTGACTCGTTGACTGGAAGATCACCCTACCAAAGCGATCCCAGAACAGCAATGCCGGCGTCGCGAAGCCCCTCAGGATGCTGAGAATTCTTGGAGAAATACTGCATTTCGGCGATGCTGCCCATGCCAAAGCGTCGAGATTGGTTGTAGGACCCGCAAGCACCACCGTTGGGCCCTCGTAGGCAACCCCTCAGGCGTCACGTTCCTCGGTGCAACGATTGATCACCCGTCAGCGCGCACGGCGGAGCTCGCCACCGCGCCAGATGCTGTCAGCGCTCGTCGGCCCGAGTAGGAGTCGTGCCACGCTCGAGCGTGGCCACGCCGTCGAGGGTGTCTTCGTCGAACTCCTCGTCGAACTCCTCGTCGAACTCCTCGTCGAACTCTTGGTTCTCATCGTCGTAGTACTCGTCGTCGTAGTCGCCCCCGTCCGAGCCGTACTCCACCAGGGCTCCAAGGCGCGCCAAGTTGCGCTGCCAGATCGACTTCAAGATGGGCTTGGCGAAGAATCCGGTGATCGATCCGCCGAGGTAGATCGGGAACTTGAGGCGCTCCTCCCAACGGATCACGCAGTGCAGCCCCATCTCGCCGCGCAAGGTGAACCGCCCCGCGCCGGTGAACAAGCCGCGATGGTGGACGGTGATCAGCCGACCTTCGACCCAGTCGGTGACCTCCATGACGTCATTGGTTCGGAAGGGTCCAACCTTGGTCTTGCAGATGAACGAGGTGCCGATGCCCTCGTGCTGCTCCGAGGTGAAACGAATGGAGACGGCGTCCTTCATCCACAACGGGTGGCGATCAATCTGGCGGAGCTCCTCCCACACGTCGGCCTTGGAGACCGGCACGGTGATCGAGACTCGGACTCGGGTGAACTTCTGGTGCCGTGCCATCAGCGCCGGCTTCCTTCGCCTCGAGTGGATGCTCGTCGAACCCTAGGGTTGCTTCCAAGGGATCGTCGTTGCTGCTGATGGTTCATGGAGGCCTCCGCCGTCGCCCTCAGGCTACTTGGCACACCTGTGATCAGCTCCACCTCCACCGACCACGCTCGCAAGTGCCCCAGGGCGCTGGTGGGGAGGGCAGCGACGCTGGGCCACAATGGTGCGATGGCCTTCGCGCTCCTCTTCGTAGGCTGCTTTGCGGTGGCTTGCGTCGCGCTCACGCTCTGGCCGCTCCGATTCACCGGGTTGGTCGGCCCGAGCTTCCTCGTTGGTTGGTTGACCGGCGAGCTGGCGCAGCACTGGGTAGTCGTGCTCGGAATCCTCGGCGTCGGCGGGGTCGCCTTCGGTGGGTTGCAGGAGACGAGTGGTGTCCTCGGGCTCGCCCTGATCGTGGTGGCCGAGGTTGGACTCGTGGTGCTCGCCGTCGAAGGGCACCGCGCATCGAGATCCGTGCAAGCCGGCCTCGACCAGGCTCGCGGACTCGGAACGTTGCGGGCAGCACCGGCCGAGGTGGCGTCGTGCAGCATCGCCCGCCAGGCCTTCGTCATCCCGGTGGTGCCTCGGTCGGTGGTTCGCACGAGGAACCTCGACTACGTCGGCGACGCCAAGCGTGCGCATCGCCTCGACCTCTACCAGCCCCGCCGGCGACCGCCAGAGACAGACCCCATGCCGATCTTCCTCTACCTCCACGGTGGGGCCTGGGTGGTGGGCGACAAGCGTGAGCAGGGCAAGCCCATGCTCTTCGAACTGGCCCGACGCGGCTGGCTGTGCGTGTCGGCCAACTACGAGCTCTCACCTCGAGCAACGTGGCCGACGCACGTGGTCGACTGCAAGCGGGCCATCGACAGGGTGCGCACGCACGCGGCCGAACTCGGTGGGGACCCAAACTGCATCGTCATCGCTGGCGGTTCCGCTGGCGGACACTTGGCGGCGCTGTGCGCCCTGACGGCAGACGATCCCAGCCTCCAGCCCGGCTTCGCCACAGCCGACACCTCGGTGCGTGGATGCGTCTCGCTGTACGGGGTCCTCGAGATGACGGGTGATCCGTCGAGCTCGGGTGCGTACTCGACCGAGCTGGTCGAGCTGTTGGAGCGGCTCGTGATCAAGCAGCGCCTCGAGGAGGACCGCCAGGTCTTCGAAGCAGCCTCGCCGTTGCATCGCATCACGGCGGCGGCCCCACCCTTCCTCGTGGTCCAAGGTCGCAGCGACACCATGGTGCCGGTCGCCACGGCCCGGCAGTTCGTTGCACGCTTCCGGGCGACCACCTCAGCGCCGCTGGTCTCGGTGGAACTCCCCCTCGCCCAGCATGCCTTCGACATCTTCCCCTCACCTCGGACCCGAGCAACGGTCGCCGGCGTGGTGGCGTTCTGCGAAGCCCTGCGCCGCGGCGAGGACCGCGTCGAGCGCTAGCCCCGGGCGGCGTTGCCGCCTCGGCGCTCAGTCCTCGTCGGCGAGGGTCACCTCGACCTCTGCCTTCGTTGAGGTGACGTAGCGGATTGCCTCGACCCCGCCAGCGCGGCACAGGTCAGCTTCGCCCGCACGCACCGCCGCGAGCACCGCATCGGTGTCGGTGATCACCAGCTGGGCAACCTTGGCCCGCATCGATCGCTTCTCGGTGGTCTTGGCTCGGCGGAGGTCAACCAAGATTCGGCTTGCTTGGGCGTAGACCTCGGGGTTGCCGATCGTCGAGCCGAGCTCCTCGGATCGAGGCCACCTCGAGCGGTGGATCGAGGTGTCGTGCTGCCATCGCCAGACCTCTTCAGTAGCGAACGGCAAGAACGGGGCGAAGAGTTTGAGGAGTGCCTCGAGCGCCAGTTGGAGCGCGGCACGGGCAGATCGTGACTCCGAGGAGTCCTCGGCGTAGGCACGCTCTTTGACCAGCTCGACGTAGTCGTCGCAGAAGCTCCAGAAGAACGCTTCGGTGCGCTCGAGCGCCCGGGCGTAGTCGTAGCCCTCGAAGGCGACGGTGGCCTCGTCGATGACCTCGGCCAGCTGGGAGAGCATCGAGGCGTCGAGCGGTTCGGTCACCGCGTCGGCCGATCCAGCGCCGAAGTCTTCGAGGCGACCGAGGACGAAGCGGGACACGTTGAGGACCTTGATCGCCAGCCGGCGACCAACCTTCATCTGCGCTTCATCGACGGCGAGATCAGTGCCGGGGCGGGCGCTGGCGGCCCAGTAGCGGACCGCGTCAGCACCATGGGCTTCGAGGAGGGGCTTGGGGGTCACCACGTTGCCCTTGGACTTCGACATCTTCTTGCGGTTTGGGTCGAGGACCCAGCCCGAGATCAGCGCATCGGTGAAGGGAAGGGATCGGTGGCCGAGGTGTGCCCGGACCACCGTCGAGAACAGCCAGGTGCGGATGATTTCATGGGCTTGTGGGCGCAGGTCCATGGGGAAGGTCCGCGTGAACAAGTCGTCGTCGTCGCCCCAACCACAGGCGATCTGGGGGGTCAGCGACGAGGTGGCCCAGGTGTCCATGACGTCGGGATCGGCGGTGAACCCTCCGGGCACGTCACGTTGGTCGGGGTTGAACCCCGGGGCCGTGTCGCTCGATGGGTCGACCGGGAGTTGGTCGACTGCGGGCAGGATTGGCGCGCTGTAGTCAACCGATCCGTCGGCACCAATGGGGTACCACAGCGGAATCGGCACGCCGAAGAAGCGCTGGCGCGAGATGTTCCAGTCTTGGTTCAGCCCTTCAACCCAGTTGGCGTAGCGGTGCGACATGTAGCCCGGATGCCATGCGATGGCCTCGCCCCGCTCGAGCAGGACATCGCGCAGCGGCAAGGTGGAGACGAACCACTGCCTGGAGGACACGATCTCGAGGGGTCGATCGCCCTTCTCGAAGAACTTGACGGGGTGGGTGATGGGCCGGGGTTCACCCAGCAAGTCGCCGCTCTCGGCCAGCAGCTCAACGATGCGGGTCTGGGCCGCCTTGACGGTCTTACCAGCGAGTTCGGCGTAGAGGGCGTTGGCCCGCTCGGGGTTGGCACAGGTGAAGGTGGGCTCGGCGAAGTCCACCTCGAGGAGTCGACCATTGCGTCCGATGGTGGTGCGCGTCGGCAACCCCAGTTCACGCCACCACAGCACGTCGGTGGTGTCGCCGAAGGTGCAGATCATGGCGATGCCGGTCCCCTTGTCGGGGTCGGCCAGCCGGTGGGCGAGCACCGGCACCCCGACCTCGAACAGCGGGGTCCGCACGGTGGTGCCGAACAGTGGCTGGTACCGCTCGTCGTCAGGGTGGGCCACGAGCGCCACGCACGAGGGCAGCAATTCAGGCCGGGTGGTGTCGATCTCGATGAAGGTGGAGGGGTCGTCGGCCCGGGCGAACCGGAGGCGGTGGTAGGCGCCGGGTCGTTCTCGGTCCTCGAGCTCGGCTTGGGAGACCGCAGTCTGGAAGTCCACGTCCCACAAGG
>CAINFA010000072.1 GCA_903847955.1 uncultured Actinomycetes bacterium | reverse complement strand
TCACCTTCGCCGGCTTCTTGCTCCTCGGAGGCAGGGCAGCTGACCTGTTCGGCCGACGACGGATCTACCTCCTCGGCATCGCAGTGTTCACCCTGGCCTCGGTTGGTGCAGGGCTGGCGCAGACCTCAGGGCAACTGGTGGCAGCTCGGGCCATCCAAGGTCTCGGTGGAGCCATCTTGTCCCCCGCCACCTTGACCATCATCGTGACCACCTTCCAAGGACCCCGGCTGCCCAAGGCCATCGGCGCCTGGTCAGCAGTGGCGGGAGGCGGCGGAGCGGCGGGATCGCTGCTCGGCGGGATCTTGGTCGGCGAGTTGAACTGGCGATGGGTCTTCTTCATCAACCTCCCCATCGGCATTGCGGCCGGCGTCGCCGCATTGGTCTACCTGCACGAACTGCGCGGTCAAGAGACCACCTCCAAGCTCGACATCACCGGCGCAGTGCTGATCACCTCGGGCCTCGCGGCGCTGGTCTACGGCATCGTCCACAGCTCCACGGCGGTCCTCAATAAGAACTGCATCCAGGTCGGCACCATCGGCTGGGGCGCCTCCTCGACCCTCGAGTGGCTCCTGGCCGGTGCGGTGCTGATCGTGGCCTTCGTCTTCTGGGAAACCAAGGTGGCCACCAAGCCGCTCGTACCCTTCCGCATCTTCAAGTCACGGTCCATGACCGGGGCAGACCTCACCATGCTGATGATTGGTGCGGCCTTCTTCTCGATGTGGTTCTTCTTGGCCTTCTACCTCAACAACATCTTGGGCTTCGATGCGCTCAAGACCGGCTTCGGGTTTGCCCCCATGGCAATCGCCATCGTGGTGGGCGCCCAGATCTCCTCGCGCATCTTGACCAAGACCGGCGTTCGACCACTGATCTTCGCTGGCACCATCTTGGCCACGCTTGGCTTCTTGTGGTTGTCGCTGATCAAGGTGGACTCGTCGTACTGGAGCGCCGTCCTGCTCCCCGGATGCACCGTGGCCTTCGCCATTGGCATCTTGTTCACGCCACTGGCGACGGCGGCCACGGCCGAGATCGACCGCTCCGAGGCGGGGTTGGCCTCTGGCGTGCTCAACACCGGTCGCCAGGTGGGCGGCTCGCTCGGACTGGCCATCCTTGCCGCCATCGCCACCTCGGTGACCACCTCCTACGTCTCGAGCCACGCCAGTCGAGCCCATGGTGTGACCAGTGCCTGCCACGCGACTCACCTACAACTGACGGCCTTGGCCAAGGCCGCCCAGACGGCTGGGTACCAGCGCGCCTTCGAGCTGAGTGCGGTGGTAACCATGCTTGCCTTCGTGGCCAGCTGGATCATCCCGGCCCGCACCGGACTGCAGTCCTCGTCGTCGCCTGCTGCTCCTGCGATCATCGACTGAGCCGACCACTCGGCCATACTTGAGCGGTGGGCACGGCCACCGCAGCACTCGAGCGGGCTCGCCCCGAAGTGAGCAACGACGTTGGCGCTGACGCCCCGTCGTGCTTCCCGCTCACGGCCCCCATCCTCGGCGTGGTAGCCGTGCTCGTTGGCGTCGGAGCCACCCTGCGACTCCCCGGTCTCACCAGTGGCGACCTGTGGTTCGACGATGCCTGGGCGGCGCTCCCCGCTCGAGTGAACACCTCCACCGCCATCCACATGGTGGTGACCACGCCGCTCTACTCGATGCTGCTGCGCTCGTACCTCGATTTCCACCCGCACTCGGCCAGCTGGGCGCAACTCCCTGCCTTTGCCTTTGGGCTCATCGGTATCGTGGCGGTCTTCGCCTTGGTCCGCTACTTCGGTTTCGGGCCGATGGCCAGCACCTTGGCCGCCCTGCTCATCGCCACCAGCCCGGTGACCATCACCTACTCGACCAGGGTCAAGGAGTACGGCTTTGATCTGGTGGCGTCTTGCGCGCTGCTGTGGCTGGCGGAGCGGTGGCGGCGGACGCCCACGGGAGAGCGAGCCCTCGCGTGCAGCGCGGCTGCCAGCGTTGGAGTGCTGGCCTCGGCGTCCCTGGCTGCCGTGGTCGTCCCAGTCCTGTTGATGGCGCTCTGGAGCGCCATGGCAGAACCCGCCCGCCGGGCCCAAGCGGGATGGGTCCTTGGCGGAGTCGTCAGTGTGCTCCTGGCCGAGTACCTCCTGTGGCTCCAGCGTCTTCCGGTGACCTTGGCCGAGTACTGGAGCAACCTCGGGACCCTCGTCGGCCCCAAAGGTTCACAGCCCCCGATCGTGCTGTTCACCTCGATGTTCAGCGGTCTGTCTACTGGGCTGACCGGGATAGTGGGAGCTGGCTCCCTCGACACCGCTGCTCGGGGCTCCTTGGCAGAGCTCCAAGCAATGGTGACCGCACTTGTGCTGGCAGTGCTGATTGGCGTGGTACTCCTCCCCGCCCTCAGGAGGTGGCGGGAGCTGCCGGGCCCTTGGGTCGTGGCTGCGCTCGTCCCCTGCACCATGGTGGTCGGTGCCCTGCTCGGCCTCACCCCCCTTGGCGGTGGTCGAACCGACGAGTTGGCCTACCCCGCACTCGTGCTCCTCCTCGCCCACGGGATCTCGCTGCTCAGAGGTATGGCAGGCCAGCGGGCAGCGGTGCTGATCTGGGCAATGACAGGGGTCCTCGGACTGTGGTTGCTCGGCGTCGGGGTCACCCACCGTGCCGCGTACCCCGCCCTCAAGGTGCAGCCGGTCGCAGGCGAGCTCATGGCTACCGAAGGCACCATCCCCATCGTGGTGGATCCGTGGGTCGCCTGGAGCTGGACGTGGGCCGATGCCTCGCCCATGCAGCTCTCGACGAGCCACACCTGGGTCCCCTACGCCCAGGGGTTCCACCCCGTGAGCCTCTCGTCCTCGATCTACGTCTCACCGAACTACTTCCTGTCCTCCAAGCCCATCTTGAAGATCTCCGAGCATCACCACCTGTTGTGGTACGTCAGCGTGACCCTCGGCGCGCTGTGGCCAACCGCACCTCAGCAGGTTCGGAACCACCTCGTGCACTCCGAGATCTGGCTGTCGCTCGAGCGCCATGGATGGCAACCCAATGGCAGGCTCCTCCGGCAAAACGGCGTCTACGCCGCCCAACTCGTGTACCACGAGCCACCGATGGGGACCTCGCCATGACGAGGCACGCGGCATCTCCACCACCGCCGAGCGCTTCCACCCCCCTGCTCGATCGGCCTCGGGTGGCCCAAGGCATCGTGGCGCTCCTCGTGGCGCTCGGCGCCGTGCTGCGAGCCCCAGGGTTCACCGCGCACAACTTGTGGTTCGACGACGCATGGGCCGCGCTGCCCTCCAAGGAACCCCTGCGCACGGCCCTCAAGATGGTCGCCACCACGCCGCTGTACAGCCTTGGATTGCGGGGCTTCATCGCCCTGCATCCGAACGCCTCGTGGTGGGCACAGCTGCCAGCCTTCGTGCTCGGCTTGGCAGGCATCATCGTCGTCGCCGGTTCCTTGGCCTACCTCGGCTACGGGCGCCGCACCCAGCTCCTCGGCGCGGCGCTCATCGCCTGCAGCCCGGTCACCATCACCTACGCCACCCGGGTGAAGGAGTACAGCTGCGACGTCTTGCTCACCTGTCTGCTCGTGGTGCTGGCCGAGTGGTGGCGCCGGGCCCCCTCGACGCGGAGGGCCCTCATCGTGGGCGTCGCCTCGGCGTTGGCGATGGCCACGAGCTCGTCGACCGTGGTCATCGCAGGCGCGCTGGCCACTGCGGCGGTGTTGTGGGCGGTACTCGTACCTCCGGTGCGGGTCCAGGTGGCGTCGTTCCTCGCCGTGACCGGCATCGGCGGCCTCCTCACCTACGCGCTGTTCTTGGACCACCTCTCCCCCACCCTCGACGTGGGGTGGACCACGAGGGGAAACCTCTTCTCCACGGCCTCTCCCCACGAGATGGTGTTCACCCTGCAGCAGATGTTCGCCGGGCTCCCCCACTTCATGCTCGGGATCGGGGATCCCGTGCCTTCCGTTGGTCAGCCCATCGTTTCTCGGGCGCTCGTCCTGGCGGCGACCAGCGCCCTGGTCCTCGTCGTCCTCGTGGGCAACGTGGTGCTCGGGGTGGCCAAGCAACGCCAGGCGACCGCGGCCGCTCCGCTCATCGCCGCGGTTGGGGTCTGCGCAGCAGTTGGCTTCGCCATGGCAGGAATCAGCCCCTTCGGTGGCGGGCGGACCGACGCCTACCTCTACCCACTCCTCGTCGTCTTGGCCGCTGAGCTCTACCGAGCACTGGGCCGGTGGAGGCCCGCAGGGTCACGCATCGACCTCGCGTGTACCGCCGCCGTGGGCGCCTCCCTCGTCGGCATCGGCCTCCTCAACCCTGCGGCCTACCCCACCCAGAGCCTCTCCTCGGTCACGACGCCGCTGCACCGCCTGGCGCCCCATGCTCAGCTGGTCGTCGATCCGTGGTTGACCTACACCTGGGGGCTGAGTGGTCCTACCCCCACGTCGGTCAGCTTCGCCAAGGTCTACTTCCCCTGGAGCCCCGGCTTCCACGTCGTCAGCACGACCCCCCGGGTCACCATCTCCACCAACTACTTCTTCCCGAGCTCGGCCTACGCCACCCTCTCAAGGCACACCCACCTCCTGTGGTACCTCGCAGCGACCGCCGGGGCGATCAACACCGGCGCCCCAAACCCCTCGAGCGTGGTGGTGACCCGAAACCTCCAGACCTTGCTCGCCCTCGGTTGGCGCCCGACCGGTCGACGGTTGGTGGGACTCCACGTGGTCGCCATCGAAGAGCGCTTCGAGGGGCGCTGAGCCCAGCTCCTGCGCCGATGCCTCGAGGACTCAGTCGTCGAGGCGGACGAGGGAGCGGATGGCCCGGTCGAAGATCCCGAACCAGGCGGCATCGTCGAAGGGCTCCTCGTCGAGGTCACCGATGATCCGACCGAGGGCCAAGGCGTGGAGGAAGACCACCAGCATGCGCGGGTCCACGTCATCGTGCAGCCAACCACGGTTGGCGAGCAGCCGGGCGATGCCGGTGTGCAGGTCGAGCACCTCGGTGACCCGGCGACGCAGGAGCACGAGCAAGTCGGCTCGCGCCATGGCTGAGCCGAGCACCGCCGCCACCTCGGCTCTCCGAGGTGCAGCGCTGGCATCGAGGAGGGGTCCAATGATGGGGTCGAAGCCAACCAAGACTTCGTCGATCCCTGCCGCGTTGGTGATCAGCGCCGGGGCCTCGTCGATGTGGTTGAGGAACGACGTGGCGATGAAGTCCACGATCTGCTGCTGACGTACCGCCTCGATGAGCCCCTCGCGACCACCGAAGTGGTAGTAGATCGTGCCCACCGACACCCCGGCGTGCTCGGCCACGTCTCGAATGCGGAGGCCGTGCTCACCATGTTCCGCCAGCAGCTGGGCCACCACCTCCACAATCGTGTCTCGGGTGACCTCAGGTGCACCGGTCGCGCCGTCCATCGACGCTGCGACTCCTTCGTCCCTACGGTCAGACATCTGGATCAACCTCTCGAGCGGCTTGCGTCGCCACATCGAACGACCAACGTGGTGCTTGATCACCATAGGCCCCGCGTTCTCGCAGGTCAGAGAGGATTTTTCAGTCAGCTACCTGCGAGCTCCACCAGCCAGTTGAAGCACACTGTTCCTTGGGCCAACTGGAACCGCCGCAGGCCGGGCAAGCCCTGCGGTTCAGGTTCGATGCCTCGCGAGAGCAGCAGGCCACAGAAGCCCGCCGCCACGCTGGCGATGGCGTCCACTGAGGCATGGGTCGAGGCTCCCGAGCGCTCGAGCAAGGCACTGGGCATGGGTCCACCCTGGAGCGCCACACAAGGTGCGGCGAGCACCACATCGACGAAGGGTGGGCCGAGGGCAGGAGAAGCCCAATCCACCAGGCGCATCGGTGCGGTGCCGACCAGGTTGTCTGCCCGGACGTCGAGGTGCAGCAGGGAGGTGCCAACCAGGTGGTCGGCGGCTGCTTCCTCCCAGGCTTCGAAACGCTCGAGCAGCGCCACCGGCACGTCGCCGAGGACCTCGTGGCGCTGGTGGATCAGCTTCGACATCCCGCCGAAGCTGGCGCCGAGACGGTCCCAGGCAGAGGGCAGTACGTCGGCGAGGGTGGAGGTGTCGACCTGGTGGAGTTCGCCCAAGAGCTGGAGCATCGCTTCGACCTCGTCGTTGCGCCACGGCAATGGCGGCGTGACCTCGCCGGCGTCGGGGTAGAGCAAGCCGAACCACCCACGATCGTCGTAGGTGTCGAGGAGGGGCACCGACCACCGCTCGGCGCCAGGGAGGCCTCCGAGGACCTGCGCACAACGGGCTTCTTCTCGGTAGAGCGCCTCCGCGTGGGCATTGACGGCCACCTCCAGCAGCTTGACGAAGTAGCGGCGGCCGTCGCTGAGCTCGAGACGGGCTGCGCAGGCCGGGCTGAACCCTCCTCGTTGGTCCAGGGCACCCACGATCTGGCCACCGAGGTTCGCCTCGAGGTCCTGGCGCACCAGCGGGTCCACCGTTGCCCACGGCACCCGGCGACCTTCAGCACGCAGCACGTCCACGCACCATTGTCGCGCCCCACCTCCACCGCAGGGTCTGCCACCTCGGACGGTAGCCTTCGGCCATGGCGACCCTTCCCGTGCGCGATGGCGCAAGCATCGAGGCTTCCTTGGCCGCACTGGTGGAATTGGCGCAGCGAACCGGACGCTGGGGCGATCCCGGGATCCGACGGCGGGTGGGCCTGCTCGTGGCCCGAGCCACCGGCCTCGCCGCTTCGACCTCGCTCGAGTCCCCCAGCCTCGCCCCTGCAGAGATCGAAGCCATGACGGCGGAGCTTGGTCGCCATGCCGACGCCCTCGGCCTCGAGCTCTTGGGTGACGCCGCGCTGTCGCGGACCGAGGTGTGGGGACGAGACGGGGCGGGAGGCCTCGGCAATGCGAGCATCCTCGACCACTGGGCCCAACCACGCGCCACCCAGGTGGTGGTCGATGATGACCCCCGGTCCATGCCACCCCCGCCGAGCGGTGGTGACCCAGCCCTGCAGCACTGCCTCGACGAGGCGGCGAAGGCGGTGCTCAACAACAGCACCTTCGGGCCACGGGTCCTCGATCCGCACTGGTGGGAGGACCTCGTGTGGGGCCAGGTCCTGGCCTCGATCGTCGAGGATCCGGCCAGCGCAGCATCGGTCTTCGAGGCGCTCGGCTCCAGCCTGCTCCCCGGCCCCTTCGTGGCCACCGCCTTGGTGGGCGATGCGCAAGAGGTTGCGGCTCGTCACGGTGTGGTCACCGTGATCGACCGCCAGAGCGCCGGTTCGCACCCCCAAGTGGTGTGCTTCCCCCGAGATGCCACGGTGGTGCTCGTGGTACCCGGTCCCCGGGAGGGCGCCCTGCCGGCCACCCTCGTACCCATGTCGTCGCTGACCATCAACGAGTTGGCATCGCCGCTTGATCCCCTCACCCCGGTGGGGCTCCTCGAGGCACCAGCGCCAGATGGTCCCCACGAGCTGGCAGCAACCCCCGACGTCCTCCGCCGCCGAGGAGCGGTGTTGACCGCTGCGATGCAGGTCGGGCTGGCCGCTCGGAGCCTCGAGGTTGCTCGTCAGCACCTCGCCCTTCGGGGAGCTGCCGGCGGCCAGGTGGTCGAGCTCCGTCGACGCATGGTGGAGCTGTGCATGGCACGAGACGCCGTGCGGGGAGCGCTCACTGCCAAAGGAACAGCCGTGGAACCGACCCAGGGGCGGTCGTCGACGCAGCTGGATTGGCTGCGCTCAGCAACAGCCAAGGTCACGGCCGACGCCGTGGCGCATGCCGCAACGGAACTGGCCTGGTCGCTCGATCCTGGCGACCATCAGCGCATGCTCACGCGTTGCCGAGCGGTGGTGCACGGTGCCAGCTTCGGCACCCGAGCCCAGCTCACCGAGGTCTTGGCCACCTTGGCCTAGGCGACCTCTGAAACCCCAATTGGGGCATCGATGGCGGCCTCCATTGCTCGCAATCCGGCCAAGAAGTCATCCTGTTCTGCCGAGGAGAGCACGTCGTAGGCGGGGGCCACCAGGCGGTCGGTCAGCTCGT
Source organism: uncultured Actinomycetes bacterium (assembly GCA_903847955.1). Lineage (GTDB taxonomy): Bacteria > Actinomycetota > Acidimicrobiia > Acidimicrobiales > RAAP-2 > CAINFA01. The sequence goes on along the minus strand of CAINFA010000072.1, from coordinate 11,621 downwards.
CGGCAGCGGCCAAGGCCTCGATGTCGGCGTCTGAGGTCTCGGGTGCCTCGGCGTCGGTCCACCCAAAGGTGGAGAACATCTCTGGCCGCCGGAGGTAGTGGGCCACCTTGGGGTCCACCCCATTGGCCACCAGCGCCACGAGGTGCGCCGACCCCCGGAACTCCCGCAGGGTTGCGGTGAGCTGCAGGGCCTTGGCCGGGGCATCGTCGGGCAAAGGCTCGGCGGCATAGCCGGCGAACAGGGCCATGGCGGCAAGGGAGCCTTGCGCGGCACGCACCACCTTCTCGGCCGCAGCGCAGTAGCGGTCGAGTCCCTCGATGCCACCAAAGGTTGCCCGAGCGAAGTCGTGGGCCGCCGCGAGGTGCTGGCGGGCTGCCTCACGGGGCGGAACCTTGGAGCGCCCCTCGTTCCACAGAAACTCCACGATGGAGGGCTTGAAGTAGCCGAAGGCGCTGACCACCACGGAGGGTTCAACGTCACCAAGCACCCCGCCGCGCCCAATGGCGTAGAACGAGAAGACGTCGAGGTCGAGCGCCTCGGCTCGGGCGGCGGTGGTCGGCACGAAGTAGAAGGACCATCCGAGGTCTCCCACCAAGGTGCATGCTTCGTTGAGGAATGCTTCGGTTGGCATGGGATGATCCTGCCAGAGCACGGGGCCGGGCGCACCTCTCGAGCGACACCGCGCGCTCGTTGCACCTGAGCACCACGGTCCCCACCACCTCGGTGCCTCGACCGCTAGGTTCGAGGATGAGGAGGCGCAGTGGACAGCGTGGTCGACCAAGGAGCCCCCCGTGGGGTCGGGCAGCACCCCTCGCGCCCCGGCGCGACCGTGCTCGACCGCTCCTCGGTGGAGCACGGCCTGTCGATGGTCACCTCCTCGATCGACGTCGACGGGCGGGCCTTGCGCTTCTCGGTCTCGAACAACGTCGACGCCCATGGCCCAGAGGGCGAGGGCACCCCACCCATCTGGGCCATCAACCTCCACGGCTACTTCGCCGGCGGCGAGATGTACGCACGCGAGTCGCTCAAGATCGCCCACGCCATGCACTGGCGGGTCGTCAACCCGTCGCTGCCGGGCTTCGGTGGGTCAGACCCCCTCGACTGGGGCGCGATCTCCCTTCGGACCCTGAGCGACCAGGTCGAGCACATTCGTGTGCACCTCGGACTCGGCCCCGTGGTGCTCATCGGGCACTCGATGGGGGCTGCCGTGGCCGTCGACTACGCCACCGCCCATCCCCGATCCACCCTTGGGGTGATCTACCGCGACGGCATCTCAACGCCGTCATGGAAGCATCGGCCCGGCCTGCTCCCGCACGCCTTGGCTGCGGTCGCGCCTGACGTGGCGCCCTTCGCCGACATGGCTGCTGCGGTGGCTCTCGACCTCCCCGACTTGCTGGCTGGCCGCTTGCTGCACACCTTGCGATGGGTGCTTCCCGATGTCCGGCGGAACTTCAAGACCCTGGCGCACTCGGTGCCGGTCGGCTCGATGCTCATGACCATCGACCAGCGTGACCAGGTCCTCAAGCTCCGCGATCGCCACCTGCCACTGCTGGCCGAGTGGGGTTGCTTCGACCGATTGACCGACGCCGACACCGCCGAGGAGTTCGGCAAGTGCGCAGAGGTGGAGATCCAATGGGTCCCTGGAGGGCACTCCTGGATGCTGGCCCGACCTGGCGGCCAAGCGGACATCTTGCAGCGAGTCCGAACCGGCCGAACCTTCGTGGCCCAGGTCGAGGCCAGGGCCAAACGCCTGCGGGCAGCCAGCGCCCGTCGAGAGGCAGCGGAGCGCTAGTCCCCGGTCGGCAGCTCCACCACGAAGCGGGCGCCGACCACAGAGGGAGCGACGTAGACCCGACCGCCATGGGCGGTGACGATTTCGTGGACGATGGATAGCCCGAGCCCGGTGCCGCCCGTGCGACGGAAGCGGCTCTTATCCGCCCGGGCGAAGCGGCTGAAGATCTCCTCGCGCTTGTCCTCGGGAACCCCTGGTCCATCGTCAGCCACCACCAAGGTGGCCGTTGGCCCGGCGATGCGGACCTCGAAGTGGACCGTCGAGTCGGCGTAGCGAGCAGCGTTGTCGACCAGGTTGCGAACCATCCGGCGCAGCATCTCCCGGTCACCGGTGATGCGGGCAGCCGAGACCCCGGCGATCTCGACCTGCACCGTGCCAGCCACCTTGAGTCGATCGGCTTCGGCGAAGACCAGCTCATCGAGGTCGACGTCGGTGAGGTCGAGGTTGAGCTGTCGCTCATCGGAGCGGGCGAGCAGCAAGAGGTCGTCGACCATGTGGTGCAGTCGGTTGCCCTCGTCCAAGACGATGGCGGACACCTTGTTCCAGTCCGCCGAGGAGGGGTGGGCTCTGGCCACCTCGACCTGGGTGAGCATCGAGGCCAGTGGGCTCTTGAGCTCATGGCTGGCATCAGAGATGAACCGGCGCTGGTCCTCGGTGGAGTGCTCGAGGCGTTCGAGCATCTCATTCATCGTGTTGGCTAGTCGGTCGATCTCGTCACCAGAGTTCGGCACCGGCACTCGGCGGTTGAGGTCCTTCGAGCTGATGTCGGCCACCTCGGCCCGAATGGCCTCCACTGGACGGAGGGCGAAGCCGGCCAAGAGGTACGCGATCAGTCCGGTGAGCAGCAGCACCAGCGGGAGGGCAACGATCAAGGAGAGCTCGAGGACTCGGGTTGGGCCAGTGACCTGCTCGAGGGAGGCCGCACTGAAGATGTTGACCGTGCCCACGCCACGCTCGAGGACCTTGGTGCCAACGGCCAGATCTGTGCCATCACTGCCACCGAACACCCCACTGGCGGGAACCTGGACCACCTCAGGGTAGGGAGGAGGCTGGGCGTTCGACACCGGACGGGTGGGCTCCGCAATGGCCCCAAAGTGCGCCACCAGGGAGGAGTCCTTGGTGGTGAGGATCTGGATCACGGTGCCAGGTGCGGTGGTCAGGTTGGTGGGCACGTACCCCTCGCGCATCAGCACCGCGGTGGTATCGGCCTGTCGGGTGATGGTCGAGAGTGCATCGCTCGACAAGGTCTGGTGGACGAAGAAGACCAGCGACACACCGATGATCATGAGGGAGATCCCCACCACCACCAGTGAGACCAGTGTCAGCCGCAGCCGGACCCCGGCAGGTCGCCTAGCCATGCGGGTGCATCCTCACCCGATCCAACGAGGATCAGTGGCCGTCGGGGTTGAGCCGGTAGCCGATGCCCCGCACGGTCTCAAGGGTCGAACGATTGAAGGGGCGGTCGACCTTCCGCCGCAGGTACCCGATGTAAACCTCGACGATGTTGGGGTCGCCCTCGAAGTCTTGTCCCCACACCTGCTCCAAGATCTCCTGCTTGGTCACCGCCTCTCCGGCGGTGGACATCAAGAACTCCAGCAAGTCGAACTCGCGCGGGGTCAACTCCACCTCGGTCTCGCCCCGGAACACCCGGTGACCGACCGGGTCGATGGTCAGGTCCCCGACTTGCAGGACCGTTCCCCGGGTTCGCCCTCCTCTGCGCAGCAGCGCGTTGAGCCGAGCGACCAGCACGACGAAGGAGAACGGCTTGCGCAGGAAGTCATCGGCCCCGGTGTCGAGGGCCTCGGCCTCGTCGAACTCCCCGTCCTTGGCGGTGAGGATGAGGATGGGCGTGCCAACCCCCTCGTCGCGCAAGGTGCGGCAAATCTTGTAGCCATTCATCCCCGGCAGCATGATGTCGAGCACGAGGGCGTCGTAGCCTCCGCTGCGGGCGGCTTCGTAGCCTTCGGTGCCGTTGATGATGTGGTCCACCGTGAACCCTTCGGCGGTGAGACCCGAGACCACGGCTTCGGCCAGGTTGACTTCATCTTCGACGAGCAGGATGCGCATCTATGTAGTTTGACCCAACGAGCGACCAGGGGGCGTGACCTAGAGCTTGATGGTCAGCTCACCGGTGGCCGAGACGGTCACGGGGTACTCGGTCAACGGGGCGGCGGCAGGTCCGAGCACCACGTCGCCGTTGTCGGGGCTGAACTCTGAGCCATGGCATGGACAGACGATGAGGCGCTGGTTGGGCTGGTAGGCGCAGGGGCATCCCTCGTGGGTGCAGGTGGCGTTGAAGGCCCGGAAGACACCTGGTGAGGTCTGGATCACGATGCCTGGCGACTGGATTCCATTCGGCACGACGAAGCTGGCGGAGCCACCCACGGGGATCGACGACGCCAGGCCGATCTGGGTAGGGGTGGAACCCGGCGCGAGGGTCACTGGCGTGGTGGTCGGGGTGCTCGTGGCGTGACGCCCCACCTCGCCCACCGCTGCCGCCGTCGCCAGGGCGCCGACCGCGGTGACTGAGGCCGCCACGCCGGTGGCGAGCACCGTGCGACGGCTCTCGTCCGCGGCACTCGGGTCATCCTTGGGCTGCGGCGCGGCCAAGAAGGGGCAGTACCCCGACTCGCAGATGGCGTCGAGCGCGCTGCAGTGCCCTCCGTCGTGGTTCCCGCAGAGCTGCTGGATCCGCCCGAAGGCAATTGCCACCATGGTTGGGTCAGGGGTCCCCGCAGCCTTGGCGGAGCGCTTCGCCAAGGCGGCATCGAGTGAGACCGCCCCCGCCCCGGCCACCACGAGGGGCAACCACGCGAAGGTGAAGACGATGTCCGCACCGGTGTAGTACGGCGTCTGGTGGAAGCTGATCACCAAGAACAGCGAGAACGACAGCACAGCGCCACCTGCAGCGGCCACCCGAGTCAACAGCCCCACCAAGGCGCCGATTCCAATAGCCAACTCGCCGAAGGCAATGAGCCAACCAATGGTGCTGGCGTGGGTCAGCAGGTGCTCGAGGAGGGGTCGAAGGGGCGAGCCCGAGGTGATGGCGCCGTGCATTTGGGCGGTGATGCCGCTCGTTGAGGTCGGCGAGAAGAAGGCCGGGTTGGCGATCTTCTGCAGCGCGGCGAAGGTGAAGGTGATCCCCAAGAACGCCCGCAGCGGCAACAGCGCCCAGCCCGAGAGCGCCACCGAACGCTTGGGGGGAACGAAGGGGGACGAGTGGTAGCTGTAGGTGCTGGTACCGGGAGACGGTGCAAACTCCACTACCTCTGCATCGTTGTGAGCCATGGCCAATCTTGGCATGGCGCCCGTGGTGCACTGCGTCCACGCCACTGGACCACAATGGCTCTATGCGCCCTGCACCTCGATCACCGAAGGACCGACCGTGCTGACCTGGCTGCTCAACGGCATCAGCTCCCTGCCGGCGCTCCTCATCTACCTCGTCGTCTTCGGCCTCATCTTCGCTGAGGCTGCACTCCTGGTCGGCTTCGTGTTCCCAGGTGAGTTGGCGGTGATCATCGGTGGCGTGCTCGCCAACCGGTCCCACCAAGGGCACGGCTCCATCAACCTCGGGGTGATGATGGCAGTGGTGGTCGTGGCGGCGATCACCGGCGATTCCACCGGCTACGCCGTTGGCCATCGGTACGGAGAACGGCTGCTGTCGATCAAGTTGCTCCAGAGCCGCCGCGCCCAGCTCGACCGGGCCATCGAGTTCCTGCGGGAACGGGGTGGCTGGGCGGTCTTCCTGGGCCGATTCACCGCGTTCCTACGAGCGGTGATGCCGGGCCTCGCGGGGATCTCCAAGATGCCGTATCGAACGTTCCTGGTCGCCAACGCCGCGGGTGGCCTGGTGTGGGGAGCGGGCTTCTGCTACCTCGGGTACCTGGTGGGCAATGCCTACCAACAGCTCGAGCATGACGCCACCTGGGCAGGGTACGGACTGCTCGCCGTGTTGGTCCTCGGTGGCATTGGATGGCACCTGCGCTCCAAGCGCAAGGAACGGGCGCTCGAAGCGGTTGCAGCCACCGCCGAGCACCGGTCAGCGAAGCCTACGGACGCACCCCACTCGCTCTGAGCGCTCGAGCGAATCGGTTGAAGGCACCGGCTGCGTCCTCACCTCGAGCATTGGTGGACAACCACCGTGGCGCCGAGCCCCCGCGGGAGAGGTCGAGCCCGAACAACCCGGTGCGCCGACGTCGCTGGCCGAGCTGGTAGCCGTCGACGAGTCCGTCGTAGAGGTAGTCGACCTCGGCGTCGATCCCTGCCAGCTGGCTGAGGCGCTGCTCGAAGAAGGCCTCGATGCCAATCGAAGGTCGATCGTGGTCCACCACACCGCGGACGACGTCGACGCCGTGCTGGTCGACGATGCCGAGGCGCGCGCCCTCGGGTTGGCTAGGTGCGGTCCGCGTGAGGGCACCCACCGTGGTGGGAGCAGCCCTGCACATGCCGAGCGACACCGGACCAGATCGGCCGCCGAGCGACAGCCATGGATCGAGGGGAACGAGATGGAGGTCCAGATCATTGACCTCCGGCATCGGATCGAGGTGGAGGGATCGAGCTCGGGTGAACTCCCCGCGCAGCACGAGGGACTCCGCGAGCTGGGGACCGAGCAGATCCGCCAGCGCAACGCCTGATGCAGCCCTCGCTGCTCGTTGTGGCTCGCGCCCGAACACCACCTCTTGGAGTACCCCGTGGTCAGCGAGGAGGGGACTGACCTCGCAGGTCATGGTCGCCCCCGTCCCAAGCTCTCCAACCAGCTCGGCCACGAGGAGGTGGGCACTCACGAAGTTGTCGAGGACCAGCCGTGCGTCGGCGAGTGCACCTCGTCGCCGTGGCGGGGCTTCGGCCGTGATCCATCCACCGAGGGCGACCCTGGTCGGGTCCACCATCGACACGAATCGGCCGACGTGGCTCCCAAGAGCCTCGATCACTGGAGCGCAGTGCTCGGCGAAACGCTCTGGAGACCCTGGCCAGAGCCAGAACTCCTCGCCCGCCCAGGCCGGCACCACCTCATGGAAGAGCCGAACCTCCACCTCAAGACCCCGAGCGACGTAGGCGGAGATGTCCTCGAGGTACCGATTGAGCACGGCGGCGTCTCGGTGATGCTCGGTGGGTTCCACCCGAGCCCACTCGATGGTGGTTCGCACGAAGTCCAACTCAAGCGCATCGAGGTGCTCGAGGACGACCTCGGGTCGGCACCACGTGGCGGCTCCTGCACCTGAAGCCTCGACGATGCCGGTCGCTTCATGCAGGAGGTAGCTGTTCTGGGGTTCGCCCGGGCCGTTGAACCCTCCCTCGTGCGCGAAGCCACCAACGGCGACGCCAACGCGTCGGCGGGGGCGAGAGACCAAGGAGGGCACCACCTGAGCATGGCAGACATCGCCACCACCGAGGCCAGCGCGCTAGCGTCCCTCCAACCAGCGGTCTGACTCCGGTCAGCCACCTTCGAAGGAGACGCCATGGCAGACGAGATCCTCCGCGAGCGACGCGGCCACATCGACATCCTCACCATCAACCGACCTGAAGCCCGCAATGCCATGAACCGCGCCGCGGCAGTGGCACTGTCGACCTTCCTCGACGAGGCCGAGGAGGATCCCGAGGTGTGGGTGGTGGTGCTCACCGGCGCCGAAGACAAGGCGTTCTCGGCCGGGATGGACCTCAAGGCGTTCGCTACCGGCGAGTTCCCCATCACCGACAAGGGCTTCGGCGGACTGACCCAGCGCAGCTTCTCCAAGCCCCTGATCGCAGCGGTCAATGGCTCGGCCCTGGCCGGTGGCTTCGAGATGATGCTCAGCTGCGACATGGTGGTGGCGGCGGACCACGCCAAGTTCGGCATCCCCGAGGCCAAGCGGGGCCTCATCGCTGGTGCCGGTGGCCTCATTCGCCTCCCCAAGCGCGTGCCCATGGCCATCGCCCTTGAGATGGCCCTGACCGGTGAGCCCATCGACGCCACCCGGGCGGCCGAGCTCGGCCTCGTCAACAAGGTGGTTCCCGGTGACCAAGTGCTTCCCGCCGCCATCACCTTGGCGGAGGCCATCGCCGCCAATGCCCCCTTGGCCGTCCGGCGCTCCAAGGAGATCATGAAGCAGGCAGCGGAGATCCCCGAGGCCGATGCCTGGCCCATCAACAACGCGGCCTTCGGTGAGATCGGCGCCTCGTCCGACGCCATCGAGGGCGCGGTGGCCTTCGCCGAGAAGCGCCTCCCGAACTGGCAGGGCAAGTAGTGCTCGGGTCGGTGAACCACCTGGCCAGTTGGTCGACGGCGATCCGGCTCTTCCTCCACGTGGGCGCCGCCAGCATCTGGGTTGGCGGCCAGCTCGTGATGCTGGGCATGCTGCCGACCGCGCGCAGCCTCGGCGAAGGTGCGCCCAAGGCCCTCGCCAACGCGTTCGCCAAGCTGGCGTGGCCGGCGTACGCGGTCCTGCTCATCACCGGCTTCTGGAACATCTCGGCGGTGGGCTCGGGCACCAACACCTGGACCGCGGTGCTGATGATCAAACTGGCCGTGGTGCTCCTGGCCGGCCTCGGTGCGTACCTGCACGGCGCAGCAACCAAGCGCTCCCAGATCGCGCTGTGGGGCTCGGTCTCGGGGGCAGCCTCGATCGCCGCGCTGGCGCTTGGCATCTTCTTAGCTGGCTGAGCCAGCCGCCCCCCAGCGAGGTCTGTTGGCGCTACGGTGGTCCTGCGGACGGCAGTTGGGGGGTCCGTCGATCAAGGAGTAGACGAGATGTTCGGACCAGGTGAGATCTTCGGCGTCGATGGTGTCATTGTGCTCGCAGTGGTGCTGCTCGTCCTCTTCGGCAGCGCCGCCATCCCGAAGTTGGCTCGTGGACTTGGCTCGGCCAAGACCGAGTTCGAGAAGGGCCTCAAGGAAGGTGCGTCAGCGACCGAGTCGAAGGACGCGATGACCGATGGGGACGCCACCAAGGCCTGAGGGCCTGCTGACGGTGCTCGTGCATCGTCGATGCACGACCTCCTTACATGGTCCGGCTCGCCGGCCATACACACGAGGTTGCGCACCAACCGCCACGATCGCTGCGGCGCACCTCGCGCCAGCACTCAACTACCGCATCGCGCTGGGGCCAAGGTAAGGTGCATGGTGTGGATTCCCCGACGACGCACCTCGCCGACGACCCTGTGAGCCCGAAGACCTCTGGAGGCGCAAAGCGCCTCGGCATCGTGGCTGCGGCGCTCGCCTCCCTCCTGCTCGCTGGCTGCCAAGTCCCGAGCTTTGGCGCCAACAAGGGGGTGACCACCCAGTCGCACAAGGTGTACTCCTTGTGGCAGGGCTTCATGGTGATCGGCCTCATCGTGGGTGGCTTCACCCTGCTGCTGATCATCTACGCCGCACTCGCCTACCGCAAGCGCTCTGACGCCATCCCTCGTCAGACCCAGTACAACACCAAGGTCGAGATCATCTACACCGTGATCCCGACGATCATCGTGGGCTTCCTCTTCTACTTCACCATCCACATCGAGAGCCCCGAGACCGCCGTGGTGACCCACCCTTACGCCACGGTGAACGTTGCCGCCTTCCAATGGGGCTGGCGGTTTGCCTACCCCGGCACCCAGGTGACGGTCATTGGCCAAACCACCGCCAACCCTGAACTCGTCATCCCGGTGGGCAAGACGGTTCGGATCAACCTGACGAGCGATGACGTGGTCCACGGCTTCTACGTCAAGCAGTTCAACTTCTCTCGCTACGCCCAGCCCGGCGTGCTCAACCAGTTCGACTTCAACGTCACCACCCCTGGCGAGTGGCAGTCCCAGTGCACCCAGCTGTGTGGGCTCTACCACTCGCTGATGTACTTCCGAGTGAAGGCCGTGATGCCGTCGGTGTACCAGCAGTGCCTGACGAGTTCGAACTCTGGCCCCAAGCTCCAGCGTGGCCCCAACTTCGTGTCCTGCGTCAATGAGGCAGAGCCCAGCTCCCTCACCGCCGCTAGTGACCGCACCTCTAACCTCACCTTCGGAAAGGGCACCAATGGTTGACGTCCTCGAGCGACCAACTGAGCACCTCGGCGGAGACGACCACGGCCACGATGCTGGCCACGGTCACGGCGAGCACCACGGTCCTTCGGGCCTGCTGAACTGGCTGACCTCGACCGACCACAAGATCATCGGGATGAACTACACGGTGACCTCGGTTGCCATGTTGATCATTGGCGGTCTCTTCGCCCTCGTGATCCGTGGCCAGTTGACCACCCCTGGCGGCACCTTGGTCTCGCTGGCGCAGTACAACGAGCTCTTCACCATGCACGGCTCGGTGATGATCTACCTCTTCGCTGGCCCCTTCGCCTTTGGTGGCTTGGCCAACTACATGGTGCCGATCCAGATCGGTGCCCCTGACATGGCCTACCCGCGCCTGAACGCATTGAGCTACTGGCTGTACCTGACCGGCTCGCTGACCATGCTCACGGGCTTCTTCGTGGCTGGCGGTGCGGCGGACTTCGGCTGGGTCGGCTACGCCCCGCTGTCGAACGCGGTCAACACCCCCGGCGCTGGAGCGGACCTGTGGATCGGCGCCCTCTTGCTCACCGGTTTCAGTGCCATCTTCACCGGTGTGAACTTGGTGGCGACCATCTTCTACCTCCGGGCGCCGGGCATGACGATGTTCCGTATGCCGATCTTCACCTGGAACATGCTGGTGACCGGCATCTTGATCCTGCTGGCATTCCCGGTGCTCACCGCCGGCCTCGTGATGCTCTACGCCGACCGCCACTTCGGCACGATGATCTACTCACCCAAGGGCGGAGGATCACCGGTGCTGTGGCAGCACATCTTCTGGTTCTGGGGTCACCCCGAGGTGTACATCTTGGCCCTGCCGTTCTTCGGGATGATCACCGAGATCATCCCGGTCTTCTCCCGCAAGCCGCTGTTCGGCTACAAGGGCATGGTCTTCGCCACCATCACCATCGCTGCTCTGTCGGTGGGTGTGTGGGCACACCACATGTTCACCACCGGCGTGGTCCTGCTGCCGTTCTTCAGCTTCATGACCTACCTGATCTCGATCCCCTCCGGCATCAAGTTCTTCAACTGGATCGGCTCGATGTGGGGTGGCCAGATCGTCTACTCCACGGCCATGCTCATGTCGATCGGCTTCTTGATCACCTTCTTGATCGGTGGCATCACCGGCATCATCCTGGCGTCACCCCCGCTCGACTTCTTCCTCCACGACACCTACTTCGTGGTCGCCCACTTCCACTCCGTGGTGATGGCCCTGGTGCTCGGAGGGATGGCTGGCCTCTACTACTGGTGCCCGAAGATCACCGGTCGGTTCTTCAATGAGCGCATCGGCAAGCTGCAGTTCTGGCTGCTGTTCTTGGGGTCGAACCTGTTCATCATGCCGCTCTACTTGGTCGGCCTCCACGGCATGCCCCGCCGCATGGCGGTCTACGTCATCAACCCAAGCTGGCAGAACATGAACCGCCTGAGCTCCATTGGAGCTGCGGTGATCGCTCTGTCCTTCGTGGCCTTCGTGGTGAACGTCATCGTGATGCTCAAGAGCCCGAAGACCGCCGGGCCGAACCCTTGGGATGCGCACACGCTCGAGTGGTTCACCACCTCGCCACCTCCCCACCACAACTTCTACGCCCTACCGGCCATCAAGTCGGAGCGTCCCACCTGGGACTACTTCCACCCCGACGCTCCGGCGCTCGGTCACGAAGACCACGACCCGACCCACGTGCCAGGTCACACCACCAAGGTTGAGGTGCCCGCATGAAGGTAGAGTCCCGTCTCCTGCTCGGCCTTGGCGCCTTCATCTTGGTGCTGGGCTTGGTGTACCTCATCTGGTCCGGGGAAGTGGCGGGGGGCGTGATGCTGATCG
>CAINFA010000071.1 GCA_903847955.1 uncultured Actinomycetes bacterium | reverse complement strand
TGCCGACTACCTCACCTTCTACAACCACCAACGCCGTTGCACCAAGGCTGGAGGTCAAAGCCCAATCCGCTACGAGTTATCGTTGGCTCGTCGCAACCAAGTTGCTGCATAAACCGTGTCCACTATTTCTGGGCAGCCTCACCCATCACATTGGTGGACCTTTGGGGACGGCTTTCAAACCCTCCCGATACGTTGGAAACAGTCCCTGAACAGATGTTACTCACTGAACCAGCGGCCCGTCGGAAGCACCAGAAGGCCACACATCGGTCCTCGAATCGCCCCGGAGCCGCCGGTCCGGACAATAGGGGACGGCATTCAAACCCCGGCTCCAGGGCGCTCAGCGCCGACGTCGATGGCGTCGACTCCCCCACCGCACACGGTGCTGCTCGACCACCGACAAAGCCAGTCCAGCGTCGACTGACCCCTTCAGAGCTTGAAGCCGTGGCTGCTGCATACCAGCACGGTCATTCGTTGGGTGAACTCGCTCGGGAGTTCGGCGTCCACCGCCGAACGGTGGCCGACCATCTTGAACGCCTCGGCGTCGCCCGGAGGGTGAACCCACCTAAGTTGACTCCAACGGACATCAAACGGGCCGCCAGCCAATATCGAGCCGGCGATTCCCTTGCCACTGTTGGGAAGATTTTGAACGTTGACGCGTCAACCGTTCAGCGAGCTCTGAAGCGGGCCGGTGTGGCAATCCGACCACGGCCTGGACACTGATGATCTTGGCGCCCTCGACCGTGGGGGCTTGGTCGGAACCCTCGCCATGCCCGATACGGATCGGCGCCATATCAAGCCGTGGGCGCTCAGCCTGCACACCCACCGGCAGCGAGGAAGAGCGGATGCGCCGACCGGGAACTGCGGCGGCGTGGACGGCTCATCGGTGCACCGACTGCGCTGGCTCAGGCGAACCAGGCGTCAGTACTATGCCTGCAAATCAGTCATGGGCCCGTCGGCGGGCCTCCGAGGGCAACGAATAGGTGGCATGGGGACATCGGTGTCAAGGATGGGACCAGCAGCGATGCGATTCTGATAGACTATTTTGAATAGTTCGGAACATCCGGCTCCGTGCTGATCCAACCTTGAAAGGATAGAGCGGATGCAATGTACAAGATGCGGATTGGATGTGCCTGACGACGCAAGCTTCTGCATGAGTTGTGGGCTCAGGATCGAGACACCGTCCACCATTCGGCGACCTGAGGACATCGACCTCGATTGGGTGCTGAAGTGCATGGTCTCGATTGGTTACGACGGCGAGATTACCGAGATAGAGGGTCCGAAGTTCATCACAGCTCGGCACGAGAAGCATCCCAACCTTATTGTAGAGCTGCGGAGCAACGTCGGGCTGGTTGTCCCTCGCCTCTACTACCCGTCGGTCAGCGGAGCAGACTTGTCGAACATCGAGTTTCTCCGTGCCGTGAACAGCTTCAATGCGACGTCGCTTTGGTGGACCGGTTGGGTGGCCGACGACTCGGACTTTGGAGCCAACACGGAGATTGCCCTAGGAACCACGATGTCGGAGGCGCGATTCACTCAGCTCCTTAGTAATGCCCTCGACGGCTTCTTTGGCAATGTTGAGTCGTCGGGTCTGGTGCCCTTTCTGCGGTAACAAGTGGGGCGAGAGCGATCGGACAGTCCTGTGTCCCGAGCCGAACGGCGAAGAGTTCGCCTAACACCCGCGTCGACAGATCGAGCGGAGCCGCTGCTCTCAACTTGGATTGACAACGAAACTGGTCATCACTGACCGGAGAACCGAGCTCGAGGCCGACAAGGTCGCTCAGCTTGTGCGTGAGGATGTCCGATCCCCGTTGATTGCTGGCGTGGCAATTCAACTGCAACCGGGACGCTGAAGATCCTTCTCGCCCTCGCAGGTTTGCCCACTCTCGGTTGATCGGGAGCAGTTCAGGGGCGGGGCCAGACGCGTCGCTCAAGATCGTGTGGGAATGTCAAGTCAATTTGGCCCCATCGTGCGCATCACATTTGGCCCCACCGCTCGGCTGAACGCCAACTTCTAATCTGAGTGGGTGATTCGCGAGCCACGATTTAGTTCCCGCAGCGTCTTTCAACTCCGGATTCACTTGCGCGACATTGAGCCAGTTATTTGGCGTCGCGTGTTGGTGCCGGGTTCGTTGACGTTGGCGAAACTGCACCCCGTGATCCAAGGGGCCTTCGACTGGGACGACTATCACCTGCACGAGTTCGAGATCTATGGCAAGCGTTATGGCCTCCCCGAGAATGACTGGGATGATGATGACGAATTGCTGGACACGGAAGAGTGGCGCTTGCACCAGCTCTTGAAGGTGCACGATCACTTCACCTATCTCTATGACTTCGGGGACCACTGGGTGCACGACATCGAGGTCGAGGGTGCCGAGAGTGTGTCGAGGACGCTCAAGAAAGCAGTGTGCCTCGACGGCGCTCGAGCGCGACCGCCCGAGGATGTGGGCGGCGTGTCGGGATTTGCGCACTTTCTTGAAGTCATGGGAAACCCTCGTGACGAGGACTACGTTGACATGGTGACCTGGCATGGTGAGCGCTTCAAGCCCGAACGCTTCAGTCTCTTTGACACCAACGCTCAAGTCCAGAGTCGCAGTTAACGAGAGCGTTTGGCCTTGGTGGTGCGTAACCGATAGGAATCAGAACCGGTCTCGATGATGTGGGCGTGAAAGGTCAAGCGGTCGATGATGGCCGCCACCAGGCGCTGGTCGGGGACCACCTTGCCCCACTCCGAGAAGGGCAGGTTGGTGGCGGTGGCGACCGAGGAACGCTCCTCGCGCTCGGTGAGGATTTGGAACAACAACTCCGCTCCGCGAGCGTCGAGTTGCACGTAGCCGAGCTCGTCGAGCAGTAAGAGATCGACGCGTCCGTAACGAGCGACGAGCCGCGAGAGTCGCTTCGCTTCGGGCGCCTCGGCGAGTTCATTCACCAGTTGCGCGCAGGTGACGTAGCGCACCGACTTTCCCATCGCACAGGCCTTCATGCCCAGACCAATGAGCAAGTGACTTTTGCCGGTGCCCGAGTCGCCCAGGAGCACCACCGGTTCGGAGCGCTCGAGGTAGGTGCCTGAGGACAACGTCGCGATCACAGCGGGGTTGACGCCCGAGACGCTGAGATCGAAGTCCTCTAAGAGCTTCACGCGCGGGAAGCCCGCGCTCTTCACTCGACGCAGGCGCCGACGTTCGTCGCGCTCGTCCACTTCAGCCAGCAGTACCTTGGCGAGAAACTCTTCGTAGGTGAGGTGCTGGCGCTGCGCTTCCTGCGCGAGCGTCACCCCCAGGCGTCGAACGGCCGGCAGGCGCAGCGAGAGGGCGCAGCTCTCAATGGAAGTCTGGGCGGCGCTCATGGTCGCACCAAGAGCGCGTCGTAGGGGTGGGTCGAGGGCAGCGGACGATCAAAGCGTGCGAGGTCCGTGTCGCGCACCACGTCGGGCGTCCTCTCAAGTAGTCGTCTCGCTTCTATGGCGACGAGCGCCGTGTCGAGCGATCCGATCTCGAGCAGTGAGGAGAGGGCTTCGTGCACCAGGCTGCACGGCACCCGGCGTTCGAGCAACAACACTTCAATGAGTGCTTTGGTTCCGTCCTTGTCGCCGAGGCGACGTCGCGC
>CAINFA010000070.1 GCA_903847955.1 uncultured Actinomycetes bacterium | reverse complement strand
CACCTGCGAGAAGGCGACGCCGTACCACTGGAGCGGGGTCAACCCGAGGCACAGCTCGCCGAGCACCCCGGCCGAGGAACGCCCTGCCGTGGTGCTGGTGGCCGAGATGCAGCTGGTGGGTTCGAAAGTTGGGCCACTGACGATGAGTGGCACCGACGACATGGCCTCGGGCCGGGTGGCGACCGAGCCCGACGTAACGCTCTGGGGCGCTCCGAGTGGGCGGCGGACTACCACGGGGTGGACCGCCACACTTGTCCCGTGCACGGTCACCAAGGTGTTGACCGTTCCCGCCCGGGTGCCCCATCGGGAGATGGCGACCGACCCCGGGTCGAGGGCGATGGTGGAGGGGCTCGAGGTGCCACCTTGGTGGTAGGTGGCGGCGAGGCCCACGCACAACCCTGCCAGCTGATCCGCTGAGGTCAGGCAGTGCCGGAACGCTACGTCCTCATCGACCCCGAGGGGACCACCCGGCACGGAGTCCTCGACGGTCCCACAGGCAGCCTCGTCACCAGGGCCGACGAACACCCCGTGGCAGAGGAACAGGGTGGGCAGCACCATGGAGCCATGCGGCGTGGACACCGTGGCCGTCGCCGCAGCCGACAACCCGGCGGCGTCGTCGTCAACCTCGAGGGTGCTCGAGCCCCAAGGCATGGGGAAGCTGGCGTTGAACTGGGGACCACCACGGTGGTTCACCTGGGACAGGTGCAGTACCGGCGCTGGGTGGTAGGTGGTGCAGCCCGCCGCGCACAGCGCTCCGGGCTCCACCAGCAACGAGACCGCGTGCACAGAGGCATGGGGGATGGTGGTTGACACCGAGACGTCGTAGGAGGGCACCACCACCCGCTCTACCAAGAGCTGGAGGTGATTGGTCTTGGGCACCGACAGCGTGCCCACGAAGCGATCCGAGGCATCGTGCTCGACCAAGCACACCGTGATGGTCCGCGCCAGGTTGGTGGTGCAGCTCGAGACCCCGAGCGGACCCGTCACCGCAGTACTCGCTGCACCTGCCACCGGGGTGGCGCCACCGCAGAAGGCCACCACCAAGGCGACGAGCGAGGAGGCGACCAGCTGCAGGCCTTTGGTCGTTGAGCGGGGTCGAGGGCGCACGGGGACGAACCTAGCGCCGCACCCTTCCCACCCAAGGCAACGGAAGCCCTAGGGTTCGTCCATGCCTCGTCTCGCCACCTACCTCAACACCTTGGGCCAGACCGAGGAGGCGTTCACCTTCTACGCCTCCGTCTTCGCCCCTGGTGCTCCCCTCGAGATCCACCGCTTCGCCGAGCTGGCGGGTGGCCCTGGCATGCCGCCGCTGCCCGCAGAAGACCTCGACAAGGTCCTCCACGTCCGGCTCGAGCTGCCCGATGGGCACCTGCTGCTCGGCACGGACATCTTGGCGTCCACGGGCCAGCAGGTCCGGGTGGGGAACAACACCACCATCGCCGTGCTGTGCGACTCCCGAGAGGAAGCCGACCGCTACTACGACGCCTTGGCCGAGGGTGGCAGCGAGTCGACCGGCATGGCCGACATGGCTTGGGGTGACTACTGGGGCTGCACCTTGGACCGGTTCTCCATCCGCTGGATGCTGACCCACCAGGGCTAGGGGCCCCGAGGTCCTCGATCGACCTCGTCACAGGGGCAATGGCCCGGTAGCGTGGGGGCGACGAGGGGGGTCTCGTGGCCGATCGACAGCGCTACACCGAGGACTACGAGGCAGCACCGCTGCGCAGAGAGCGGTTCACCACCATGTCGGGCCTCGAGCTCGACCCGGTCTACGGACCCGACGACGCCGAACTGCCCGGGCAGTACCCCTACACCCGGGGGCCCTTCGCCTCGATGTACCGCTCGAAGCTGTGGACCATGCGCCAGTTCGCCGGCTTCGGCTCGGCCACCGACACCAATGCTCGGTTCCGCCAGCTGCTGGCCGACGGTGGCACCGGGCTCTCCACCGCCTTCGACATGCCCACCTTGTTGGGCCGGGACTCCGATGACCCCTTTGCCTTGGGCGAGGTCGGGCGAGCCGGGGTGGCGATCGACACCAAGGCCGACATGGCCACCTTGTTCGCCGGCATCGACCTGTCGAAGGTGACGACGTCGATGACCATCAACTCCCCCGCCGCCATCGTCATGGCCATGTACCTGGCCGTGGCCGAGGACGCGGGGTACCCAAGGGCCACGCTCGGTGGCACGCTCCAGAACGACATCTTGAAGGAGTACCAAGCCCAGACGGAGTACGTCTTCCCGCCGCGCCCCTCGGTGCGGCTGGTGACCGACCTCATGGCCTTCTGCGCCGCCGAGATGCCCAAGTGGCACCCGGTGTCGATCTCGGGCTACCACATTCGAGAGGCGGGATCGACGGCTGCCCAGGAGCTGGCCTTCACCGTGGCCAATGGCTTCGCCTACGTCGAGGCGGCCATCGCCGCCGGCCTCGACGTCGACGCGTTCGGGCCCCGGCTCAGCTTCTTCTTCAACGCCCACATCGACTTCTTCGAGGAGATCGCCAAGTACCGCGCCGCGCGCCGCATCTGGGCCCGATGGATGCACGACCGCTACGGCGCCCGGGACGAGCGCTCACTCAAGCTGCGCTTCCACACTCAGACCGCAGGGGTCTCCCTCACCGCCCAGCAGCCCGAGGTCAACCTGGCCCGGGTGGCGATCGAGGCCTTAGCCGGTGTGCTCGGTGGCACCCAGAGCCTGCACACCGACGCCTACGACGAAGCCCTGGCGCTGCCTACCGAGAAGGCGGCTCGGTTGGCGCTGCGGACCCAGCAGGTCATCGCTGAGGAGACCGGGGTGGCCCACGTGGCCGACCCCCTCGGGGGTAGCTGGTTCGTCGAGGCCCTGACCGATCGGCTCGAGGCGGAGGCCGAGGCCATCTTCGCCGCCCTGTCTGTGCGGGGGTCCGGCTCGATGCTCGAAGGCGTGCTGCACGGCATCGAGGACGGCTACTTCCAAGGCGAGATCGCCGACGCCGCCTACCGCTACCAGCACGAGGTCAACGCCGGTCGCCAGATCATCGTCGGCGTCAACGGCTACACCGACGGCGACGACAACTCGACCCCCATCTTGTACATCGACCCCGCCGTCGAAGCGGACCAGCTCGAGCGCTTGGCCCAGGCCAAGGCGGCCCGAGATGACCGAACGGTCACCGAGGCCTTGGCCCGGATCGAAGCCGAGGCGGCGAACCCCGAGGTCAACCTGATGGAGGCCTTCATCGCCGCCGCCCACGCCGGCTGCACCATTGGGGAGCAGATGGCGGCCTTGGAGAAGGTCTTCGGCACCTGGATCGAGCCCCAGAGCCGATGACCGAGACCCAGCCCATTCGGGTGCTCTTGGCCAAGGTGGGCCTCGACGGCCACGACCGTGGCCTGCAGCTGATCGCCCGGATCCTGCGAGACGGCGGCTGCGAGGTCATCTACGCCGGCCTGCGGCAGACCCCGGCCATGATCGCCGCCACCTGCGTCCAAGAGGACGTGGACGTGGTGGGCCTGTCGATGCACAACGGGGCCCACCTCACCTTGGCCCCGGCGGTCGTCGAAGCGCTCGGTGCCGCAGGGCTCGACACCCCCATCGTGCTCGGTGGCATCGTCCCCGACCAAGATCTCGCCGCCTTGGCCCAGGCAGGGATCACCGAGGTGCTCGGGCCCGGCGCCTCCAACGACGCCGTGCTCGAGGCCATTCGGCGAGCGGCCGGGTCGCGCTAGTCGACCAGCACCACCGCTTCGGGGTCACGGGCCCAGCGCCCCACCTCGACCTGCACCGTGCCCGTAAAGCCCACCAGCTGGCCAGTGCTCGGATCGAAACGGTCGAGCACCGAACGGTCGTAGCCCAAGGTCACCGACGCCGAGCCACCGGCGGGCACCAGCACCCGGGTGAAGCCCCCGAGGCGGAAGGGCCGCTGCTGGGTGGCGGGGCGCACGTGGAGGAACGCCACCGTGTTGGTGTCGAAGGGACCGGGGTTCTCGAGCTCGACGGTGACGACGGAGTCCTCGATCGCACAGCTCACCATCTGGACCGGACCGAATCCCAGCCCGAACCCGAAGGGGAAGGCAGCCTGGGTGAAGCTGGCGTCGAGGTGCCACTGGCCGTGCAGGGGGCCGTAGGTGACCTTGGTGGCCGAGGGGTCGAAGTCAACCAGGTCCTCTGCGCGAACCGGGAGGGCGAAGGGCAGCCGCCCGGCCGGCTCGGCGGCGCCGACCAACACGTCGGCCAAGGCCCGCCCGCCCTCGGTGCCGGGGTAGAAGACCAAGAGCACGCCCGCCACCTCCGATGCCACCTCTTGGAGGAGGGCGGCGGTGGCGCCCATGACCACCACCAGCACCTGGTCGCTGACCGACCGCGCCGCCTCGATGAGGGCGAGGTCCTCGGCCGAGAGCTCGAGCGACCGTCGATCCCCACCGACGTGGGTGCCCATGGCCTCATCGCCGTAGCCTGCGGGTGGGACGTGGTCCACCCGAGCTCGGTAGTCGTCGAAGGCTGCCACGAGCTCTGGGGCATCGGGCCCGGGCAACAAGGCGTTGAGCGCTGGCGTGCTGGTCGAGCCGAGGTACTCACCCTCGTCCGCCTTGGTCGACCCCACGACCACCACCACCAGCTCGGCTGCTTGGGCCAGCTGCCGAGCTTCGTCGAGGTCACCGCCATCGCAGGTGGTGAGCGAGGGGAAGACCTCGGCCAAACCTTCGGCGAAGGTGACCACGTCGGGGGCGTAGACCTCGCTCGAGCCACCATCACCGAGGTTCGCCACCAAGCCCAAGCGACCAAGCAGCGCCACCTTGGTGGCTGGCGCCACGGGCAGCAAGCGGTCCTCTGTGGTGCCGTTCTTGAGCAGCACGAAGCTCCGAGCGGCCACCCTGCGGGCCAGGCGGCGGTGGTCGTCGGTGGCCACCGCCTCGGGGGTCACGGTGGGCTCGGTGATCCCAAAGCGCAGCAGGGTCTCGAGGATCCGCCGGCACGACCGGTCGATGAGGGCCGGGGCCAAGGTGCCCGCCTCGAGCGCTCGGGCGATGGGCTCGCGGCGGATCATGGCGTAGGGCATCTCGACGTCGAGCCCGGCCTCCAAGCTGGCCACCCCGTCACGGAGGCCGAAGATCCAGTCCGAGATGACGAAGCCCTCGAAGCCGAAGCGCTGGCGTAAGACCTCATCGAGCAGGAGCGGACTCTGCCCGCACCAGGTCCCGTTCACCGAGTTGTAGGCCGACATCACGCACGCCACCTGTGCGTCGACCGCCGCCCTGAAGTGCGGGAGGTAGGTCTCATGCAAGGTGGCGGGGTCCACCTTCACGTCCACCTCGAAGCGGGCGTTCTCCATGGAGTTCAGCGCCAGGTGCTTGACCGTGGCCATGACGTGGCGCTGGACGCCCGAGATGGCGGCGGCACCCATGACCCCGAGCAGGAGCGGATCCTCGCCGTAGGTCTCCTGAGCTCGACCCCACCGCAGGTGCCGCAGCAGGTTCACGCACACCCCACCGAAGAGGTTGGCGCCCACCGCCTTGACCTCGGTGCCAATGGCCGAGCCCACCTCGGCCTCGAGTCCCGGGTCGAAGGTGGCACCGCGTGCGATGGGAACGGGGAAGGCGGTGGCACCGCCCACCACCACGCCCCGAGGACCGTCGGTGAAGGCGAAGCCGGGGATGCCGAGGCGCTCGACGCGGGCGGCGACGAAGGGGCGACGGTGGTAGCCACCCTTGGCCAGGTCGTCGATGCCAGCCCAGAACGGGGCGTTGCCATCGAGCATCGAGCAGCGCTCGGCCTGGGTCAGGTGCTCGAGCAGGGCGCTCGCCACCGTTGCCACCGGCGTGCCGTTGGCCACTGAAGCGTGGGCGGCCTGCCAGGCGCCCGCATCGTTGGGAAGGTCGAGGTGGGTCTCCATAGGACCGAAATCTACGCGACCGGCACCTCGGCTGCAGCAGTGGCACAGCGACCTAGAAAATGCTCTCTCACCAGCACTTTTACCCGAATGTGGCTACGCTCATCACATGACTCACATGTCGGGAGTTCTTGCCACCGGACCGCTGGTCCGCTGACGTGCTCTCCACCACGCTCTCCTTCGGGCCGGTCGTCGCCCTCGGAGCCTTGGCGGTGCTCCTCGTGGCCGCCCTCGGCATCGCCCTGCTGCGCATTCGGTCGCTCGAGCACGAGTCCGACAGCGAGCACGCCATGAAGAGCCTGGACGAGGCCGCCCACGCCATTGGCGACCTCCGTCGGGACCTCGACGCCTTGGGGGCCGACTTCCACACCTTGTGCGAGCAGTGGCTGGGAGCCCCAGAGCGCAAAGGGGCGGCCAAGCACCTCGAGGACCTGGCCTGGCGGGCGGGTGACGGGGACCTCTCCGCCGCACTCAAGCGTGCGAGTCAGACCTGGCACGACCTCCGCCACCTCCAGCACAGTCCCGAGGACTGCGGCGTCACCCGGACCGAGACCTACATGCTCGACGCCGGCCTCGAGGGCCTCGTGATCTCGGACCGACGCCGGGTGCCTGCGGTCACCAAGCGCCAGCTCCGCTGCTCACTGATCTGCCAAGCCGGCTCCGAAGCGTGTGACGCGGCCGAGCAGCGCATCACCGAGCTGCGACGCAGCGCCGACCGCTTCTGAGCCAGCACCACCGGCCGCTCCGCCCTTGAGGCGCCGAGGTCAGGCCCTCGAGGTGGCTCGCTCTGCCCGCAGGGCACCCAGGAGGTCCGCCGCCTTCGCCCGGAAACGAGCCACGTTGGCCTCCTTGATGGACTCATAGCCCCGGATCAGGTCGGGGAGCTGCGCCACCTCGGCCACGATGTCGAGGTCACTTGTGGTGGCCAGGGCAATGGCCTCGTGCACCAGCGTGTCGTACTCACCGATCAGCGCCCGCTCGAGCTTGCGCATCGCCGTCTTCCCAAAGGGATCCGCCACCGTCCCCCGCAGCCGTCGCATGGCCCGCAGGGTGACGAAGCTGGGCGTGGCGAGCGCGCCGAGGGAGAGCTTGCGACCCATGCCCATGGCCCGCAGCACAGGTGGGTGCAGCTGCACCTTGGCCGTGGCCCCGTGGCCGAAGGTGGCCTCGAGCTTGGCCTGCTCGACCGGATCGAGGTGCAGCCGAGCCACCTCGTACTCGTCCTTGTAGGCCCGCAGCTTGTAGGCGAAGCGGATGTAGGCCTCGAGCACCGGGTGGGCGTCGGGACCAAGGGGCGCCAGCTGCTCGGCAACGGTGCCCACTGCCCTGACGTAGGCCAGGGCGTAGGCGGCGTCTTGGTAGTCGACCAGGTCGCTGGCTCGATGCTCCAGCAGGGCGGTGAGGGTGGTGGGAACCGACGCCGCCTTGACCGCCGCCAGCACCGCCGCTGGGGCAGGGGCACGGGTGGCGGTCACCGCCAGCACCGGATCGAGGGCGGCTCGCACCGCGCCCAGGTCCACCACCGCCGCTCGGCCCCAGGTGAAGGCCAGCTTCGACTGCTCGACCGCCGCTCCGTTGAGCACGATGGCCTCCTCGATCGAGCTCGAGGAGAGCGGGATGCACCCGGCCTGGAAGGCGGCCCCGAGCAGCACCAGGTTGGTGGCCATGTGATCCCCGGTGAGGTGCTGGGCGATCCACTGGGCGTCGAGGTAGACGTTGGCGCTGGCCCGGGTGACCGGACCCAAGATGGCTTGGAGGCGCTCTGGGGTGGGGAAGTCCGGCCCCCGACGGTTCAGCAGATCGTGGGTGGGGACCTCGGCCAGGTTGACGATGGCGACGGTGCGGTCGGCGGTGACCTTGTCGGCCACCGACGGGTGCACCACCCCGAGCACGTCGAAGCCGATCACCACATCGACCTCGTGCTCGGAGGCCTTGGGAGCAGTGGCTTGGACGGCGGTGGTGATCCGCACGTCGGAGATTACCGGGCCACCCTTCTGGGCCAAGCCGGTCTGGTCGAGCCCCGAGGCGTACTTGCCCTCCACCCGTGCTGCCATCTGCAAGATGCGCGACACGGTGACCACACCGGTGCCACCGATGCCAGGCATGCGGTAGCTGACGTCGTCGGCGGGGACGATCCAGGTGGGCTCGGCCAAGGTGATGGGCAATGAGGGCGGGGCCTTGGTGGTGGCCTCGCCCGGCTCGACCAACACGAAGCTGGGGCAGTCACCGTTGACGCAGCTGAAGTCGAAGTTGCAGCTGGACTGGTGGATGGCAGTCTTCGAGCCGAACTCGGTGGTGATGGGCTCGACGGACAGGCAGGTCGACTTGGCCTCGCAGTCGCCGCACCCCTCGCACACCCGCTCGTTGATGTAGACCCGGTGGGCAGGGGTGGCCACCTTGCCCCGCTTGCGCAGCCGCCGCTCCTCGGCCGCGCACCGGTCGTCGTGGATGAGCACGGTGACCCCAGGGGTCCCCTTGAGCTCGGCTTGGACCTGGTCGAGGTCGTCACGGTGGCGCACCTCGGCGATGGGGTCCAAGGTGACGCCGTGGTAGCCCTCGGGCTCGGGCGTGGTCACGATGATCTTGCGCACACCCTCGAGCGCCAGCCAGCGAGTGAGCTGGGGTACCTCGAGGACGCCCGTCGGTCGCTGGCCCCCGGTCATGGCCACCGCCCTGTTGTAGAGCAGCTTGTAGGTGATGTTGACCCCAGCCACCACCGAGGCCCGGATGGCGAGGGACCCTGAGTGGAAGAAGGTGCCATCGCCGATGTTCTGGAGGTAGTGGGCATCGTCGGTGAAGGGAGCCAGTCCGATCCACTGGGTGCCCTCGCCACCCATCTGGGTGATGCCGACCTTGTGGCCGCGGTCCTCCTCTTGGAAGGCGATCATGACGTGGCAACCAATGCCCACCCCAACCAATTGGTCATCGGCTGCTCGGGTGGAGCGGTTGTGGGGGCACCCTGAGCAGAAGTAGGGCTGGCGCACCGGCAGCTCGGTCAAGGTGAGCTTGGTGCGTGGTCGCTCCACCCGGGCGATCTCGGTGGAGACCTGGTCGGGGACCTCGAGGCGCTTGAGCACCCGGGCCAAGACCGAGACCACGCCGTCGATGTCCATCGACCCCCAGCGAGCCACGAGCGGGGAGCCGTCGGCGTCCTCCTTGCCCAAGATGACCGGCAGGTGCTTGGCGCCATACAGGGCGTCACGAATGTGCAGCTCGAGGAAGGGCCGCTTGTCCTCGATGACGAAGACCTGCTCGAGGCCGTCGGTGAAGCCCCGGAACTCGGCGTGGTCGAGCGGCCAGATGAGGCCGATCTTGATGAGCCGCACCCCCATCTGCTCGAGCGCGGCCTCGTCGATGCCGAGGATCTCAAAGGCCCGGAGCACCATGGCGTAGGTCACGCCCGAGGCGATGATGCCGAGCCGAGGTCGGCTGGGCTCGAAGGTGACGGCGTTGAGGTGGTTGGCCTTGCCGTAGGCCTGGGCCAGGGGGATGCGGGTCTCAAACAGGTGCTGCTCGGCCTCCACCGCTCGGGCCCCGAGCAAGGTGGGCCGGAAGATGAACCGGTCGGGGTCGGGCACGGGGATGAAGCTGGCCGGGTCGACGAGGTCGACCACCGCGGCGGCATCAGCGAGGTCGGTCACCACCCGCAGGGCAGACCAGGTGCCTGCGGCTCGGCTCATGGCCACCGCGTGCAGGCCGTAGCTGACCAGCTCCGCCACGGTCGAGGGGTTGAGGGCGGGCACCATGAGCGACTCGCACATCTCGGCTGACGAGCTGGGCAAGGTGGAGGACTTCGAGGAGGGGTCGTCGCCGATCAGGGCCACGGCACCACCGAGCGGCATGGTGCCGGCGTAGTTCCCGTGTCGGATGGCATCGGCGGCTCGGTCGAGCCCGGGGTTCTTCCCAAACCAGAACCCAACCACGCCTTGGTGTCGGGCCCCGGGGAGTTGGTCCAGCAACTGAGTGCCGGCCACCGCAGTGGCGGCCAGCTCCTCGTTCAGCCCATCTTGGAAGCGGATCCCGAGGGGCTCGGTGAAAGCGGTGGCCTTGTGGAACTCCATGTCCACGCCACCGAGCGGTGAGCCGGGGTAGCCCGAGACGAAGGTGGCGGTGTTGAACCCCCGCCGCCGGTCGAGTCCCATCTGCTCGAGCGTCAGCCGCACCAACGCCTGGATGCCCGACATCAGCACGCTGCCGTCGCTCAAGGCGTAGACGTCGTCGAGCCGAATGCCCCCGTTCCCTTGGTGCACCGTCATCGCTGGGCCCTCCTTCTCTGTGAACTCCACGCCACCCTGTGCTCGATCACGGGAACAGGCCGCGCAACCTGGTGGCCTCGGCGATGCGGGCCACGCCCACGCTGGTGGCCGCCTCCCGCAGGGCGATGCCATGGGCATCGGCCAGGTCCACCACCGCGTGGAAGGCGTCGGTCATCACCTGCTCGTGGCGAGAGAGGAACAGGTCCTCCTCCCAGGCGAAGCCCTGGCGGTCCTCGGCCCACTCGAAGTACGACGCCACCACCCCGCCGGCATTGGCCAGCACGTCGGGCACCACGATGGTGCCCTTGGAGGCGAACACCGCGTCGGCGGCCTCGGTGGTGGGGCCATTGGCCGCCTCAACCACGATGGAGGCCGCCATGGTCTTGGCCACGTCCTCGGTGATGGCCCCACCCATGGCGGCGGGGATGGCCACCTCGGCCTCCACGCTGAACAGGTCCTCTAAGGCGATGGCCTCGGCCCCGGTGAAGCCCACCACCGTGCCGGTGGACGCCGCGTGCTGGGCCAGGTCTGTTGGGGAGATCCCGGTCTCACACAGAATCGCTCCGTGGACGTCGGCCACCGCCACCACCACCATGCCGAGCTTGGTCAGCAGCTCGACCAAGGGAGCACCTACCTTGCCGTAGCCCTGGAGCACCACCTTGGTGCCCTCGACCTTGCGGCCAAGGCGTCGCATGGTGGCGGCAGTCACCACCGACACCCCGAATGAGGTGGCGCCGGCGTGGCCCTTGCTTCCTCCAATGGCCACCGGCTTGCCGGTGACCACCCCAGGGGTGGAGCGGCCCCGCAGCATCGACATGGTGTCCATGACCCAGCTCATGACCTGGAAGTCGGTGTTGACGTCGGGGGCAGGGATGTCTCGGTCCGGCCCCAAGATGGCGGAGATATCGAAGGTGTAGCGGCGGCTGAGCCGCTCGAGCTCGCCGATGGAGAGCTGAGAGGGATCCACCCGCACGCCGCCCTTGGCTCCCCCGAAGGGGATGTTGACCACCGCGCACTTGATGGACATGTCCGCCGCCAGGGCCGCAATCATGGGGGCATCGACGGTGGCGTGGAAGCGGATGCCGCCCTTACCCGGACCTCGGCTGGTGTCGTGCTGGATGCGCCAGCCCGTGAACATCTCGATCGAGCCATCGTCGAGGCGCACCGGCACCGCCACCTCGAGGCTGCGCTCAGGGGTGACGATCATCTTGGTCAGCCCATCATCGAGGCCGAGCCGAGCGGCAGCACTCGTGATGTGCGAGGCGATCGTCTCCCACGGGTCGTGCGCGCCGGGATCGTGCTCTCCGGACAGGGGGGTCGTGACCACGTTGTCACCGCTCCTTGCTCTCCGCCGACCTGCTGGTCGGCCTTGGGGCCAAGATAGACCCATCGACGCCTGAGGCGCAGCCCATTGGTCGAAGTGGTGGCGCGTAGCATCGAGGGGTGGACGCTCTGCGTCTGGGAGGACGGGAACCATGGACTTCGCCGAGACCGATGAACACCAGCTGCTGCGCTCAACCGTCTTCGAGATCGCCTCGAGCTTCGGCCACAGCTACTTCGTGGACCAAGCCCGCACCGGGGGCAAGGCCCTCGAGCTGTGGTCGGCGCTGAGCGAGGCGGGGTTCACCGGGGTCAACGTCATCGAGCCCTACGGGGGAGCCATGGGCATGGTGGAGCTGGCCATGGTGGCCGAGGAGACCGCCGCCGCTGGCTGCCCACTGCTGATGTTCTTGGTCTCACCAGCGATCTGCGGGGAAATCCTGGCCCGCCACGGCACCTTCGAGCAGCAGCAGCGGTGGCTGCCTGGGATTGGCTCTGGACGCCAGAAGATGGCTTTCGCCATCACTGAGCCCGACGCAGGCTCCAACAGCCACAACGTGGCCACCACCGCCACCCGCCGTGACGGCGGCTGGTCCCTCTCGGGCACCAAGTACTACATCTCGGGCATCGACGAAGCCGAACACGTGCTCGTGGTTTCTCGCACCGGCACCGACGAGCGCACCGGACGGGGACAGCTCACCCTCTTCGTGGTGCCCACCGATGCACCCGGGCTCAGCTTCACGCCCATCGACGTGCAGATCGTCTCCACCGAGAAGCAGTTCACCGTCTACTTCGACGGGGTCGAGCTCTCCGACGACCACCGGGTGGGTCCTGAAGGCGGGGCGCTGCGACCACTGTTCGAGGGCCTCAACCCCGAGCGCATCATGTCGGCCGCCGTGCTCAACGGCATCAGCCGCTACGCCTTGGCCAAGGCCTCGGCCTACGCCACTACTCGCGAGGTGTGGGGCGTGCCCATCGGTACCCACCAAGGCCTCTCGCACCCCCTCGCCAAGGCGGCCATTGACCTCGAGTTGGCCCGGCTCATGACCACCAAGGCCGCCTGGTGCTTCGACCACGGCCTCGACGCCGGAGAGGCGTCGAACATGGCCAAGCTGGCCGCCGCCGATGCGGCGTTGTGCTCCGTCGACCAAGCCATGCAGGTCCACGGCGGCAATGGCATGTCCACTGAGTACGGCCTCGCCACGATGTGGGGCATGGCTCGGCTGCTCAAGGTGGCCCCGGTCAGTCGGGAGATGATCCTGAACTACGTCGCCACCCACACCCTCGGGCTCCCCCGGAGCTACTGATGGCGCTCTCACCTCAAGCTCGCCGCATGTTGCAGCGGATGGTCGCCCTCGAGTTGGTGCTGCTCGGAGTCATCGGCGTGCTGATCGTCCGAGCGCCCTCCACCGAGCGCCGGGCCTACCTCTTGGCAGGGCTGTGCGCCCTGCTGGTGGCGATGATCGCCACGCCGAGCTTCCTGTACTTCGCCAACCAGCACCGAGGCGGCCCGACCCTTCCCATGGGCAAGCAGGATGCGGTGGGAAGCGAATCCAGCGAACCGAGTTGAGGCGGCCGGATCGATGCTTCATACTCGCCCCCTCTCGACTTCAGCGTCGCGAAGAATCGGATCACGACCATCTGGCAGACGTCCCGACGATTACTTCTTCGGCGCCGTCGATGATGCTCTCTCACTGAAGATCCGAGGTCTGTTGACAGGCCTTCATATTCACTTAGACAACGCACTCAGATCCGCCCCATGGGATTGATCCACTGAAGCCTGATGGGTTTCCTAGAAACTAAATCGCTTCCAAAAAGGGGCCAGGCTCTGTGACTCGTTGAAGGCAAAGTGCCAGTGCACCCAGCTGAGGGTGCGGGGAGAAGGGCCTACGAAGCCACCTGAAGGAAGCTTTCATACCTCCTCTCGAGTCGCACTGGATCCGGCTTCTCAGCTGCCCGGCCAGTCATCAGCTTCTTGGTTGGTGCGGTGGCGGTGGCCTCGATCATCGCTGGTGGGGCATCGGTGGTCATGGCTGGTGCTCGCCATGTCCCGACTGCTGCCTGGTTCAGCTCGACCGGCCTCGGGGACCTCTGCCGGGCGCTGCTCAACCTGCTCCTCGCCACCATCGGCTTTGGCACCTTGGGCATCGCGGTGGGGCTGATCTTCCGCTCGGCGGTGGCGGCCATCATCACCGGCTTCGCCTTCTTGCTGCCCGTGGAGGCCATCGTCACCCGCATCGCCCCGAACACAGCCCTGTGGCTCCCGGGGCAGCAGCTCGAAGCGGTGGCCTCGGGCGGCAACGGCACCGAGTCCTTCGGCCGGGACCTGTTGATGAGCGCCCTCTACGCCCTCCTTGCCCTCGTGGTCTCCGGCTGGCTCATGCTCAGCCGAGACGTCACCGCCTAGGACCGGCGTCGCTCCGCCACTGACGGTGGCACGAGAATGGACCTCGACCGCAGGTACTCCCCCAGCCCCTTGCCCTGGGGGTCGAGTCGGGTGGAGGAGGCCACGCCCTCACCGAGCAACCCCACCACCACGAAGTTCACCGCAGCCAGGTTCGGCAGCGCGAAGCGACGCACCTCCAAGCCATCGGCTTCGGGCAGCAGTGATCGGAACTGCTCGATATTGAAGCAGTCCTGCAGCCAGGCCCCAACCACCTCGTCGGTGGCCCAGAAGCCCACGTTGGCGTTGCCACCCTTGTCACCCGAGCGCGCCCCCAACAGTTGACCGAGGAGTACTCGCTCGGTTGAGGGCTCAGCGTCGTTGACCACGAGCGGGCTGGCCGGAGGTTCACTCTGGGTCATGCCTTGGGAGCGGGGTCCGTCCTCGACCACCACCTCGGTGCCATCGGGGAGCACCACGGTGTGGGTCACCACCGACGGGTCGACGAGGGTGGGCCAGTAGACGCCGTAGGAGGTGGCGTCACCGGGCAGGGTCTCGGCGAAGAAGCCGGCGTAGGCGGCCAAGGTCAGCTCGATCACCGCCCTCGAGAAGCGTCGGCCGACGAGGTCGCGGTCCCGGCCCTTGACCATGATGCGCAGCCGAGCCTGGGCCTGGTCGTTGCGCTCGGCATCGGGCTCGTCACTCCTGAGCAGGGTGGTGGTGACCCCGTCGAACTGGTCCTGTCCGCCCAAGATCTCGAACAGCATGGCGGTGGCCCGAGCGGCCTTGGCCTCGATGTCGAGACCGGTCACCACGATGCTCATCTGGTTCTTGAACCCCGCCTCGTAGTTCAGCGCCACCTTGAGCTCGGGAGGTGCAGGCAGGCCCTTGACCGGGCCGATGCCCACCCGGTCGGGACCGAGCTGGGTGAGGGTGATCGAGGTGAAGTCGGCCACCACGTCGGGGTTGGCGTAGGTGGGTTCGGCAATCTCGTAGAGCAGCTGAGCGGTGACGGTGCCCACCGACACGAGACCCCCTGAGCCGGGCTGCTTGGTGAGCACCGAGCTGCCATCCTCGGCCAGCTCGCAGATGGGAAATCCCGGGAACCGGGCGTCGCTGAGCTCGTCCAAGAAGCAGTAGTTGCCCCCGGTGGCCTGGGTGCCGCACTCGATGACGTGCCCCGCCACCACCGCACCAGCCAGCTGGTCCCAGTCGTCGGGGGACCAGCCGTGGTGGTGGGCGCCTGGCCCGAGCACGAGGGCGGCATCGGTCACCCTGCCCGTGACCACCACCTGGGCACCGGCATCGAGCGCTCGGGCGATGCCCCAACCGCCGAGGTAGGCGTTGGCGGTGAGCGCCTGGCGGCCGGTGCTCGAAAAGGGCAGCCCAGTGTCGAGGTGCAGCAATGGCTCGCCGGCAGCCAGGAGGGCATCGACCTCGGGTGCGAGGTCGTCGCCACAGACCGCGGCCGTGGCGACGTCCAACCCCAACACCAAGGCCAGCTCGTCCAGCTTGGCCTTGAGCCCCCGTGGATTGAGCCCCCCGGCGTTGACCACCACCCTGATGCCCCGCTCGATGCAGGTGGCGAGGTAGTGCTCCATCTGGGTCAAGAAGGTGGTGGCGTAGCCGAGGCGGCCGTCGCGCTGGCGGGACTTCCACAGGATCAACATGGTGAGCTCAGCCAGGTAGTCCCCGGTCAGCACGTCGATGGGGTCTGGACCTTCGAGCAGCAGCCCGGGCGCCTCGAGGCGGTCGCCGTAGAAGCCGGAGCAGTTGGCGATGCGCAGTGGTCGGCTCACCGGCCCGACCACCTCGGGGCTCGCTGCTCGGCGAAGGCACGGGGTCCCTCCTGGGCATCGCTCGAGCGGTAGACCGGGTCCCACAGGGCCTCGGCCAGCTCGAAGGCGGCCGCGCTCGAGGTGTCGTCCAACGCCGCCACCATGGCCTTGCCCGCCTGCACCGACAGCGGGGCATTGCCCGCCAACTGGAGCGCCACTGCTTGGGTGCGCTCGACCAACTGGCCAGGCTCGACCACCTCGTTGACCAGCCCCACGTCGTAGGCTCGAGCGGCCGACATGGGCCGCCCGAGCAGCAGCAGCTCGAGGGCGATCCGACGAGGCACCAACTGCAGCAAGGGTGCGGCCCAGGGCGCACCGCGCCCCACGGTGACCTCGCTGATGGCGAAGCTGGCGGTGGTCGAGGCGATGCACAGGTCGCAGTACTGGGCCAGGGCGAAGCCGCCCGCCATGGCTGCGCCGTTGACGGCGGCGATGGTGGGCTTGGGCACCTCCACGTTGCGGCCGAACATGGGGAAGAAGTCGAGGGGTGGGACCACCATCTGGGTGGCGGCCATCTCCTGCAGATCTGCCCCAGCTGAGAAGGCCTTGGTCCCCTCACCGGTCAGCACCAGCACCTTGGCTTGGGCGTCGGCGTTGAAGCGATGGGTGGCCTCCCACAGCTTCGACCGCACCTCGGCGTTGAGGGCATTGCGCTTCTCGGGCCGACGAATGGTGACCCAGGCCACCGGGCCCTCGAGCTCATAGGTGACCACCTCAGCCATCGCGCTCCTCCTCGAGGACCACGAGGACCGTGCGGGCCTCGACCACCTGGCCCACCGAGTGGTAGATCTCGGCCACCACCCCGTCGGTGGGGGCGGTGATGGCGTGCTGCATCTTCATCGCCTCCAAGACCAGCACCACCTGGCCCGCCTCGACCGACTGACCCACCTCCACCTGCACAGCGGTGATGGTGCCCGGCATCGGCGCCACCAGGGTGCCGGGACGACCCGCCGAGGTGGCATCGAGCTCGAGACCCACCACCTCGACCTGGGTGGAGCCGAGCACCGAGTCACAGCACCGCAGGTCGCCGTAGCGGGCGACCTGGAGGTAGTAGGTAGTGCCGAGGTGCTCGAGGCGCACCTGGTTGGCGTCGGCCTGCACCAGCGATACCTCGAGGGCCACCCCGTCGATGGCCACCTCGACCCCGGCTCGGCTGAGGCGGTAGGAGACCTCGAGGGCACCGTGGCGATCGGTGAAGGTCACCTGCTGGGGGGCGGAGACCACGTTGCGGAACCCCGAGGGCACCGCACCTCCAAAGGGGCTCGACTGGTGGCGCCAGGCTTGATCCGCCAGCGCCACCGCAGCGGCGTGGAGGGGACGAAGCAGCGGGTGCTCGACCACGAGCTCCTCGGCCGGGTGCTCCTCTAAGAAGGCGGTGGTGAAGACCTCGTCGGTGAAGCCCGGGTGGGCCACGATGCCCACCAGCAGGTCCCGGTTGGTGGCGGTGCCGTGGAGCTGGGCGCGCTCCAAGGCCCGGCGAAGCCGGGCGATGGCGATGGCTCTGGTCGGTCCCGAGGCGATGACCTTGGCCAGCATGGGGTCGTAGAAGGGGGAGATCAAGGAGCCCGAGGCCACCCCGGTGTCGACCCGGATGCCCTCGGCCTCGGCCAGCTCGAAGCGCTCGAGGCGACCGGCTTGGGGGAGGTAGCCCTCGAGGGGGTCCTCGGCGTAGAGGCGGGCCTCGATGCCGTGGGCCACCACCTTGGCCTCCAAGACCTCTTGGGGGAGGGCCCGGCCTTCGGCCAGGTCGAACTGCAGATCTACCAAGTCGATGCCGGTGGCGATCTCGGTCACCGGGTGCTCCACCTGGAGTCGGGTGTTGATCTCCAAGAAGGCCACCGAGCCGTCCTCGTCGACGATGAACTCGACCGTGCCCACCCCGAGGTACGACAGCGCCTGGGCTGCGGTTCGGGCCGAGCGCCGCAGCACCTCGCGGGTCTCCTCGGACAGGTTCGCCGCCGGGGCTTCCTCGATGATCTTCTGGTAGCGGCGCTGGATGGAGCACTCACGCTCGAACAGGTCGGCCACGGTGCCGAAGCGGTCACCCACGATCTGGACCTCGAGGTGCCGGGGCCGCTCGATGAAGCGCTCGACGAAGACGGTGCCGTCACCAAAGGCCGACCGAGCCTCGTCGATGGCGCTCTCGAGCACCTCGAGGTCGGCTTCGGACCGCAGGACCCGCATGCCTCGGCCGCCGCCGCCAGCGGAGGCCTTGAGCAGGAGCGGCCAGCCCACGCTCGAGGCCAGCTCCATGACCTCATGGGCACTCGAGACCGGACCACCCGCCAGCACCGGAACGCCAGCGTGGGCCATGGTTGCCTTGGCCGAGAGCTTCGAGCCCATCTGCTCGATGGTCTCGGGGGCAGGCCCGATGAAGGTCAGCCCGGCCTCGAGCACGGCCCGGGCGAAGGTCGCGTTCTCTGAGAGGAAGCCGTAGCCGGGGTGCACGGCGTCGCAGTGGGTCCGCACCGCCGCCCCCACCACCTCGGCCACGTTGAGGTAGGTGTCGACGGGGGCGGCCCCGGGCAGGTGGACCACTAGGTCGGCCTCAAGGGCAGCCAAGGCATCAAGGTCGGGGGTGGAGGCCACCAGCACCACCTCGATCCCCCGGGCGTGAGCGGCCCGGGTGATGCGGCGGGCGATCTCGCCTCGGTTGGCGATGAGCAGGCGGGAGATGGGGCCCATGGCTACATCCGGAAGACGCCGAAGCCCCGGCGTCCTTCGATGGGTGCGCTGTGGATGGCCGACAGCGCCATAGCCAGCACCGCGCGGGTATCCCTCGGGTCGATGACCCCGTCGTCGTAGAGCATGCCCGACATGGAAAAGGCGTGGCTCTCCCGCTCGATCTGGGCCTCGATGGTGGCTCGCTGGGCGGCGTCGGCCTCCTCGTCGAAGGGTGCCCCGGACCGGGCTGCGGCTTGGCGGGCCACGATGGAGAGCACGCCAGCCAGCTGCTGGGGCCCCATCACCGCGATCTTGGCCCCGGGCCAGGTGAAGGAGAACCGGGGCTCGAAGGCCCGACCGCACATGCCGTAGTTGCCTGCGCCGTAGCTCGAGCCCATGATCACCGACAGGTGCGGCACGGTGGAGTTGGCCACCGCGTTGATCATCTTGGCGCCGTCCTTCACCATGCCCGCTTGCTCGTAGCTGGTGCCCACCATGTAGCCGGTGGTGTTGTGCAGGAAGAGCAGGGGTGTGTCGGTCTGGTTGGCCAGCAGGATGAACTCGGCACCCTTCTTGGCCTCCTCGTTGAACAGCACCCCCCGGGCATTGGCCAAGATCCCCAGCTTGAAGCCGCCGAGGTGGGCCCAGCCGCACACCAGCGAGGTGCCGTACAGGGCCTTGTACTCATCGAAGGCCGAGCCATCGACGATGCGGGCGATGACCTCCTTGGGGTCGAAGGGCACCTTGAGGTCCGAGGAGACCACCCCTAACAGCTCCTCGGGATCACACCGTGGCGCCTCCACCTCACGGTCAGGTCCGGGACCGAGCTTGCGCCAGTTCAAGCTGGCCACGATCTGCCGACCCATGGCGATGGCCTCGCGCTCATCTCGGGCGAAGTAGTCGCCCACTCCCGAGATGGTTGCGTGCATGAGGGCCCCACCCAGCTCCTCGTCGTCGGCGTCCTCACCGGTGGCCATCTTCACCAGCGGGGGCCCGCCCAAGAACACCTTGGCCCCGTGGTCGACCAGCACGGCGTAGTCCGACATGCCAGGCACGTAGGCCCCGCCTGCGGTCGAGGTCCCAAAGACGAGCGAGATGGTGGGGATGCCGAGCGCACTCAGCCGAGTGAGGTCCCGGAACAACTGGCCGACGGGTAAGAACAAGTCCGCTTGGGTGGGCAAGTCTGCCCCCGCCGACTCCACCAGGTTCAGCACCGGGAGGCGGTTCACCCGGGCGATCTCGAGCGCCCGCAGGTGCTTGCGCATGCCGTAGGGGTTGATGGCCCCACCGCGCACGGTGGGGTCGTTGGCCACGATCATGCACTCGGTGCCCGACACCACCCCAAGGCCTGCCACCAGCGCCCCTCCCACGGCGAACTCTGAGCCGTAGGCAGCGAGGCTGGAGAGCTCGAGGAAGGGGGCATCGGGATCGAGCAAGAGCTCCACCCGGGCGCGAGCGCCGAGCTTGCCTCGATCGGCGTGGCGCTGGCGGTAGCGCTCGCCGCCACCAGCACGCGCCAGATCCAGCTGTGCCTCGAGCTGGGCCAATAGCTCGAGCTGAGCTCGCTCGTTCGAACGGAACTCCTCGCTGGCCGGATCGACGTTGGACTGCAGAATCGTCACACGACCTCGCTTCCGATCCGGCGCTGGTGGCTCAAGGCACGCCAACCCTACCCTCGCCTCCCGCGCGGTGGCGGGGTCATCGGCCACCATGGAGTGGTGGGT
>CAINFA010000069.1 GCA_903847955.1 uncultured Actinomycetes bacterium | reverse complement strand
GCGGTGGCGGCGCCGATGACCTGGGTGCCCTTCGTGACCTGGCTCCAGAACACCGTGGACCTCATCCAAGGCTTCTCTGCACCTGCTGGGTTTGGGCACAACTACAACGACGCCTGGGCGCAAGCACTGGTGGCGGCAGCGGCTCCGCGGGGGTGGACGTCGAGCGATACCACGAGGCTGGCCACCGCCATGGTGGAGCTCCATGGGCTCGGTGGCAACACGTGATCGATGAGGAGCGTGCGACCCGGCGCCACGAGGTGGTGGCCTTGGTCGCCATCTTGGGCATCCTCACAGCCTGGAACCTGCTGCGAGGCCAGGTTGGCGCAGCGGTGATCGTCGAAGCGGCCATGGCTGTTGGCCTGCTCGTGGCAGCGTTGGCATCCTTGGGTGGTTCGAGCGCGGAGGATCTGGGTCTTCACCCATCGTCGC
Source organism: uncultured Actinomycetes bacterium (assembly GCA_903847955.1). GTDB lineage: Bacteria > Actinomycetota > Acidimicrobiia > Acidimicrobiales > RAAP-2 > CAINFA01. The sequence continues at coordinate 6,418 of CAINFA010000069.1, read as the reverse complement.
TGGGCCGAGGTGCACGGCTCGGAGCGATGGCGATGGCGGTGATCTTGGCGGTGCTCGTGGTCTTGGCCGTGCTCCCGGCCACCCGGGGGTTCTTCAACGACGATCGAGTCAAGGTCGATGTCGGCGCCATGATCGTCAAGACCGTCGTGGTGATCCCCCTCGGCACCGTGGTCCTCGAGGAGCTGGCCTTCCGCGGGGCGATGCTCTCGTTGTTGGTCGCACTCGTGCCGCTCCGCTGGGCAGTGGGGCTCACCTCGGTGGCCTTCGGGCTGTGGCACCTCGCCCCGGTGCTCGGGGGCACCGGCGGCCCTCACCTCGCAGCGGGTGTAGCGACCGTGCTCGCCACTGCCGCAGCGGGGGTGGGGTTCTGCTGGCTCCGGCTGCGCTCGGGTTCGCTGCTCGCCCCTGCGATGGCCCACGTCGCCACCAACTCCTTCGCCTTCATGGTGGCCTTCGTGCTGTGGCGCTGAACGCGACAACGCCCCGGCCAGTTATGGCCGGGGCGTTGGCATCTGGTGGGGTGCGTGCGCACCCGCCGGTTACTTCTTCAGCTTGGTGGGCTTGACCTCGCCCTTGACGACCTTCTTGAACGCCGCGCCGGCGCTCACGCGAGGGGCCTTGGAAGCCTTGACCTGAATGGCCTCGCCGGTCTGGGGGTTGCGGGCGGTGCGAGCCTTGCGCTCGACCCGGTCGAAGGACACGAAGCCGGTGATGGCAACCTTCTCGCCCGAGGCGACCGTGGCGAAGACCACGTCCTCGAGGCCGCTCAAGACCGTGGCGACGGTCTTGGAGGTCTCGTCGGTGTGGGCCGCGATGGCGCTGATCAGTTCAGTCTTGTTCACGGGGTGAACTCTCCTTTGTCGTGGGGGCCACTCGACCCTCCGTGTTCTGGCCCATTCTTCCCCCTCGGTGGGACAAAACGGGGGATTCTCCCGAGGTGGGGCCCTTGGGGGCCCTGACGGAGGTGGCTAGGATTCGCCCGCGATCGACGAGGAGGACCCCGTGGCAACCATCAACGACGAGCGACTCGATGCGCTGATTGAGGCCGAAGGGTCGGCGTACCGGTCGAGGCACGCGCGTTCAGCGGCGACCTACGCCGGTGCGGACCACCTCTTCGGGCGGGTGCCGATGACGTGGATGAACAAGTGGCCTGGCGGCTTTCCGCTCAGCTTCTCAACGGCTGAGGGGGCGAGCATCACCTGCGTGGACGGGCACCGTTTCGGGGACTTCGCCCTCGGTGACACCGGGGCGATGGCGGGCCACTCGCCAGCGGCGGTGGTTGAGGCCATCAGGGTCCGTACCGCTGAGCAGGGCGGGATCACCACCATGCTGACCACCGACGACGCCGAGTGGGTCGGTGCAGAGCTGGCCCGACGCATTGGCCTCGAGCAGTGGAGCTTCACCTTGTCGGCCACCGATGCCAACCGCTTCGCGCTGCGGATCGCACGGCTCGTGACCGGGCGACCCAAGGTGCTGTGCTGCTCCTACGGCTACCACGGCTCGGTGGATGAGACCTTCGTGGTCCTCGACGCCCAGGGCACCAAGCGCTCTCGGCCGGGCAACGTGGCCCCTGCGGTCGACCCGACCACCACCACCGAGGTGGTGGAGTTCAACGACCTCGTCGGGCTCGAGCGAGCCCTCGCTGGACGCGACGTGGCGGTGGTGATCATGGAACCGGCCATGACCAACATCGGCATCGTGCTGCCTGCGTCGGGGTACCTCGAGGCCGTGCGCCGACTCTGCGACCTCACCGGCACCCTGCTGCTCATCGATGAGACCCACACCTTCTCGCTCGGAGAGGGCGGAGCGACCAAGCGCTGGGGGCTCGAACCTGACCTGGTCACCATCGGCAAGTCGATCGGCGGTGGCGTGCCTTGTGGGGCCTACGGACTCCGAGCCGAGCTGGCCGAGGCGGTCTTCGCTGCAGCAGCACGAGGTGCTGACCTGGTCGACGTTGGAGGGGTGGGCGGCACCTTGGCGGGCAATGCGCTGAGCTTGGCAGCGATGCGCGCCACCTTGGGTGAGGTGCTGACGGCGCCAGCCTTCGAGGCGATGGAAGCCTTGGCGGACCGGTTCACCGCCCAGGTGCAGGGCCACCTCGAGCGCACCGGGGCCCCCTTCAGCATCACCCAGCTCGGTGCTCGGGCTGAGTACCGGTTCTGCACCCCTGCCCCCACCTCAGGGGGCGAGGCTGCTCAAGGTGACCACCCTCGGCTGACCGAGGCGGTCCACCTCTACCTGTGCAATCGGGGCCTGCTGCTCACGCCGTTCCACAACATGGCGCTGATGTGCCCCGCCACCACCGTCGAGCAGGTCGACCTGCACGGCGAGGTGTTCGGCGCCTTCTTAGACGAGGTGCTCAGCTGACAAAGGAGGAGAGTTGGCGGCCCGCCTAGGCTTGGGCCGTGTCCTCCTTCGTCGATCGTGCCCAGCTCCACGCCAAGGCCGGTGACGGCGGGGCCGGTTCGGTCTCGTTCCGCCGCGAGGCCCACGTGCCCGAAGGTGGCCCCGATGGCGGCGATGGCGGCAGGGGAGGCGACGTCTGGATCGAGGCCGACCTCAACGTCTCGAGCCTGTTGGCCTTCAGGGATCACCCCTTCCGTTCGGCCACCTCTGGAGCCCATGGCGCAGGCAAGAAGCGCCATGGGTCCTCAGGCCACGACGTGACCGTCAAGGTGCCAGTCGGCACGGTGGTGGCGGACCTCGACGGCGAGGTGCTCGTAGACCTCGTTGGCCACGGTGACCGCTTCAGGGTGGCCGAGGGTGGCAAGGGCGGCCACGGTAACGCCAAGTTCCTCTCCAACACCCGGCGGGCGCCAGCCTTCGCCGAGCAGGGCGAACGGGGAGAGGAGCGCTGGTGCAACCTCGAGCTCAAGCTCATGGCCGACGTCGCCCTCGTGGGGTTCCCCAACGTGGGCAAGTCGACGCTGATCTCGGCCGTCTCGGCCGCTCGACCCAAGGTGGCGGACTACCCCTTCACCACCTTGGAGCCCCACCTCGGGGTGGTCCGCTGGCCACTGGCAGGCGAGCCCAAGGCCGAGTTCACCATGGCCGACATCCCAGGATTGATCGAAGGCGCGGCAGATGGCAAGGGCCTGGGGCTCGAGTTCCTCCGCCACATCGAGCGGGCCCGGGTGCTGCTGTTCCTCCTCGACCTCGCCCCCTACGACCAGACGCCACCAGCGGTCCAGCTCGAGGTACTGCGCCATGAGCTCGGGACCTACCTCCCCGAGCTCCTCGACCGACCGAGCATCGTGGTCGGCTCGAAGGCGGACCTCGTCGATGGGGAGGAGGACCAGTTCGAGGGCCTCGACCTCGTGATCTCAGCTGCTACCCACCAAGGGCTCCAGCCCTTGGTGGGCGAGCTCGTGCGCCTCGTGGACTCGATGCGCCAGGTCGAAGCCGAGCTGGCAGCAGAGGCCGAGACCATCATCCACCGACCCTTGCCCGAGCAGGCCCAGATCGTCGACGACGGCCACGGCGGCTGGCTCATGCTGGGCCGCGCAGCTGCACGAGCGGTCGGATTGAGCGACCTCTCGAACCCTGCAGCCATGGATGAGGTGGTGCGCCGACTCGAGAAGTTGGGCGTGGACCGGCTCTTGAACCGAGCCGGCGCTCGAGATGGTGACCAGGTCACCATCGGCGACTTCTCCTTCACCTGGTACCGAGCGGGGTCAGCGGCCGCCATGGACGCGCAAGCTGACGCCGAAGGTCCGAGTCGCCGCAAGACCAAGCGGGAACGTTCGAAGTGAGCCGGGTGGTGGTCAAGGTCGGCTCCTCGTCGGTGACCACTCCAGCAGGGACGGCCAACACCGCCCTCCTCGAGCGCTTGGGCGCGGAGGTGGCTGGGTTGCTCGCGCACCACGAGGTGGTCGTCGTCAGCTCGGGGGCTATCGCGCTCGGCTGGTCGCAGGTGGGAGCGGGGCGTCCGCGTCCTCGGGACACCGCCGTGCTCCAAGCGGTGTCGGCCGTTGGTCAGCACCTGCTCATGGCTGCCTGGCAGGAGAGCTTCGCCCGAGTGGGGCGAACCTGTGGCCAAGTGCTGCTCGGCTCGCTCGACTTCGGCCACCGGCGGCAGTACCTGCACGCTCGAGGGACCTTGGGCCACTTGCTCGAACTCGGGGTGATCCCGGTGGTGAACGAGAACGACGCCACGAGCGATGACGAGATCCGCTTCGGCGACAACGACCGACTGGCGGCCCTCGTGGCCCAGGCGGTCGGTGCGAACCACCTCGTGCTGCTGACCGACACCGAGGGGCTCTACACCTCCGACCCTCGACTCGAAGCGTCGGCCAGCCTGATCGAGGTGGTGACCGAGATCGACGCCGCGATCAGCGAAGGAGCGACAGGGTCTCGCTCTGGCGTTGGCAGCGGTGGCATGGCCTCGAAGTTGGCGGCGGCGAAGATCGCCACCTTCTCAGGCATCGAGGTGGTGATCGGCCACGCCGAGCGTGCCGGGGTGCTCACGGCCGCGGTGGATGGTGTGGGCAAGGTCGGCACCCGGCTCGAGGCTCGACCAACGACGCTGCCAGCGAGGACGGCGTGGATCGCCTTCGCCCTCCCTGCTCGAGGCACGGTCGTCCTCGATCCCGGCGCAGCCGCGGCAGTCCTCGAGCGAGGTCGCTCGCTGCTGCTGGCTGGGGTGGCCTCGGTGGAGGGCACCTTCGAGGTGGGAGATGCCGTCGAGCTCCACGACGCCCTCGGGCTCTTGGCCAAGGGCCTCGTGCAGCTCTCGAGTGACGACGCTCGGCGATTGGTCGGTCGGCGGAGCACCGAGGTGGAACCCGGGACGATCGTCGAGCTGTGCCACCGCGACGACCTGGTCATCTTGCGCTGAGCCCAGCACGCTACGCATCGACCACGCGAGGTGGCGCCGGTGGAGCGCGCGCAAGCCAGCTTGTGGACCAACCTTGGGTCAATGGTCGGGGGCCACATCGGGGCGCCCACTACGCTGCGTAGATGGCCACCGAGACCCTGATCGCCCAAGCGGCGCGCGTCAAGGCCGCAGCTCGGGTAGTGGGCTTGGCGCCCGTTGGGCAGCGCAATGGCTTCCTCACCTCAGCCGCCGAGCGCATCAGGAAGGCGGCTGCAGGCATCACCGAGGCGAACGACGCCGATCTGGCGGCCGCCGTTGCCCACGGAGCAACCCCAACCTCGCTCGATCGGCTGCGGCTGACCGAGGCTCGCCTCGAGGCGATGGCCGTTGGGCTCGAGACGGTCGCCTCGCTCGGGGACCCGCTCGGCGTCGTCGTCGAGGGCTTCGTCCGCCCAAACGGTCTTCGAGTGGAGCGGGTCCGCGTGCCGCTTGGCGTCATCGGCATCATCTACGAGAACCGGCCGAACGTCACCGCAGACGCCGCGGGGCTGTGCATCAAGGCCGGCAACGCTGCCTTCCTCCGGGGGTCGTCAGCCGCCATGGGCTCCAACCGAGCCATCGTGGCCGAGCTGCGAGCGGCGCTCGTTGATGCCGGGCTGCCTGGAGATGCGATCTCGTTGGTGGAGGATCCCTCCCACGCGGTGGCAGCGGAGTTCATGGGCCTGCGGGGTTACCTCGACTGCCTCGTCCCGCGTGGTGGTCCCGCCCTGATCGCCTCGATGCGCGAGCACGCACAGGTGCCCTTCATCTTGGATGGGGATGGCAACTGCCACACCTACATCGATGCCGACGCCGACCTCGACATGTCGGTCGAGGTCGTGACCAACGCCAAGGTGCAGCGGCCCGGTGTCTGTAACGCCACCGAGACCCTGCTCGTCCACGCATCGGTGGCCGACCAGGTGCTGCCGAGGCTCGACGTGGCCCTAGCGTCGGTCGAGTTCAGGGGGTGCGAGCGCACCCGTGCGTTCGTGGGTCGTGCCACGGTCGCCTCCGAAGCCGACTACGCCGAGGAGTTCTTAGACCTGATCTTGGCGGTGAAGGTGGTGGACAGCATCGACGATGCCATCACCCACATCGCTCGCTACTCGAGCGGACACTCTGAGGCCATCATCACCTCCTCGCTTCGAGCTGCAGATCGCTTCTGCCGAGAGGTGGACGCCGCTGCGGTGGTGGTGAACGCCTCGACCAGGTTCGTCGATGGTGGTGAGCTCGGCCTCGGCGCCGAGATCGGCATCTCGACCCAGAAGTTGCACGCCCGAGGCCCCATGGGGCTCGAGGCGATCACGACCGTGAAGTGGATCCTCCGAGGAGAAGGGCAGGTTCGTCGATGACCGAGGTCAACAACGAGGTATTGGGGCTGGTTGGCGACGCTGGCCCGAGGTTCGACAGTGTGGCAGCGGTCAAGGATCGCTTGGGTGAGGTGGCCTACCTCGCCGATGACGCCATCGCCTCAGTGGTCTACCTCGCCGATCGCCTGCAGAAGCCGATGCTGGTCGAAGGTCCTGCGGGGACGGGCAAGACCCAGCTGGCGAAGTCGGTGGC
>CAINFA010000068.1 GCA_903847955.1 uncultured Actinomycetes bacterium | reverse complement strand
GCGCCACCGACGTTGCCTGGCCTTGTGACGCGGAGAACAAGTACATCGTCCACTTCCCCGAGACCCGCGAGATCATCTCCTACGGCTCGGGCTACGGCGGCAACGCGCTGCTGGGCAAGAAGTGCTTCGCGCTGCGCATCGCCTCGGTCATGGCTCGTGACGAGGGCTGGCTGGCCGAGCACATGCTGATCTTGAAACTGACCTCACCTCGGGGCGAGACCAAGTACGTCACCGCCGCCTTCCCGAGCGCGTGCGGCAAGACCAACCTGGCCATGCTCATCCCAACCCTGCCCGATTGGAAGGTCGAGACCGTTGGCGACGACATTTGCTGGATGAAGTACGGCCCCGATGGCCAGCTCTACGCCATCAACCCCGAAGCCGGCTTCTTTGGTGTGGCACCTGGCACCAACATGGAGACCAACCCCAACGCCATGTTCTCCGTCGAGGCCAACGCCATCTTCACCAACACCGCCCTCACCGCCGACGGCGACGTGTGGTGGGAGGGTATGGGCGAGCCCCCGGCCGGGTTGACCGACTGGAAGGGCAACCCCTGGACCCCTGACGCCGGGACCCCTGCCGCTCACCCCAATGCTCGGTTCACCACCCCTGCCGCCCAGGACCCCGCCATCGCGCCTGAGTGGGAAGACCCCAAGGGCGTGCCGATCTCAGCCATCTTGTTCGGCGGTCGCCGGGCTTCGGTGGTCCCGCTCGTGTTCCAGAGCTTCGACTGGGACCACGGGGTGTTCCTCGGTTCGATCATGGCCTCAGAGACCACCGCTGCCGCTGCAGGTGCGGTGGGCAACCTGCGTCGCGACCCCTTCGCCATGCTGCCCTTCTGCGGCTACAACATGGCGGACTACTTCAGCCACTGGCTCGAGGTTGGTGCCAAGGGTGAGGCTGACAAGCTGCCCAAGATCTTCTACGTGAACTGGTTCCGCAAGGACGACGAGGGGCGCTGGCTGTGGCCTGGATATGGCGAGAACAGCCGAGTCCTCGAGTGGGTCTTCGAGCGGGTGGCGGGCCGAGCAGAGGCCACCGAGACCCCCATCGGCTACGTGCCGACCACGACGGCGATCAACACCGATGGGCTTGGCGTCTCGAGCTCGGACATGGACATCTTGCTCAAGGTGGACGCCGACGACTGGTGTGCCGAGGTGCCGCTGATCCGCGAGCACTTCGCCCAGTTCGGTGACCGGCTGCCGAGCCAACTCTCGCTGGCCGTCGACGACCTCGAGCGACGCCTGGGCTGACCAGCAACGCTGCGAGCAGTGCCCGACGCCCCGGCGCAGCCGGGGCGTCGTCGCGCCCCGCTAGCGACCCGTTGGGCCGTTGACGGCCCTCGGCACCGCTCGGTTCCGCAGCCGGAGCCGACTGGTGGCGTAGAAGACGGCGGCGCATGCGGCGATCACTGCGATCATCACGTCGCCAGCCAGAAGCGACAGCGGGAAGATGACCGGCACGAGCGCGCCGAGCACCCACACCAGCTGCTGACGGGTGGCGAAGCGAGCGAAGGCTCGGCCTTGGACTTCGACGGGCACGTAGCGCTGGGTCATGGCGTCGAAGCTGGGCTGGGCCAAGGCCCCTGCCACCCCGATCATGAGCGCCAGCAAGGTCTGGGCAGCCAAGACGTCGAAGAGCGCAGCCAAGATGGCGCCCACGGTGACGAGCACCATGGACGCCAAGATGATCTGCTGCTCGGTGGCGCGTCGCCGGAGCCTCGGGATCAGCCCAAGCCCGATGAGCGCGCCGATGCCGCTCGCGGAGAGCACCGCTCCGTACCACCACAACGGCGCATTCGCTCGCCGGAGTCCGAACGCGATCATGAAGGTCAAGAACCCAGCCAGTCCCCGCAGTACCGAGTTCGCCGTCAACCCGAACAGCACCTCGGGGTGCGCCACGGGCTGCAAGGTGGCGAGGTGCTGGTCCCTGCTCGACGTGGGCGTGGTGGTGGGGGCATCGACGCCGGTTGGCGACTTGGTGGCCGGCAGCCGGAAGGCTGCAACCGCGCCAGCCAAGAACACGAGCGCGCATAGCAAGAGCACCCCCTCGGCTCCACCGAGGTACTTCAAGATGACCACGGCCGGCACCGAGGCCACGAAGCCAGCCATCGTTCCGAGCAGGGTCAATCGGGAGTTCCACTCGGCGTAGCCGTGGTGGAGGTCGGCACGCACCGCACCATCTTCTTGGTAGGGCTCGGATAGATCGGGCTGCGTGGGGTCCCCGTGGTAGCCGAGGACCTCGTCCTCTCGGGCGGCCATCTCGGGCACCAGCGCACCCTTGGTCACCCCGTAGAGCTTCGAGAGGACCAAGATCACGAAGGCCTCGGGGAACAGCAGCAGCGAGTGCAGGTCACGGGCCATGAAGGGGCAGACCACTGCTCGACCCAGCGCCGCCACCACCACCATGGCCCGCCTCGCACCCTTGGAGCGGTCGATCATCGGACCGAGCAACGGTGAGACCACGGCGAAGGGGGCGATGGTGATGAGCAGGTAGAGCAGCACGCTGCGCTTGGATGCCTCAGGAGAGATCGAGAAGAAGAGCGAGCCGGCGAGGGACACCGTGACCAAGGTGTCCCCAGCGATCATGAGGACCTGGACCAGCGCCAGACGCCCAAAGGGACGTCGCTGGTCGAACAGGGCTGCCAAGGCTGCCGCTGCCTGGCCTCGTATCCCACGGAGGCGTTGGGCGACGTCCACCTCTCAAATGTAGGCCCACAGGGCCCGTGCGCTCAGCGCTTGGGCCAGCCGAGTCTGACTTTGGGCTGGCTGATCCCTGCGATCGACGACGCCAGCACCGGCTTTGGCGGTGCGACCACCTTGACCACCTCACCCCACTTGGTGAAGTCGTAGCGCCACGAAGGGGTCGAGGGTGCCGACGGGTACTCAGCAACGGGCACGGCAGTCTTGGCAGCGATGGCCATCGTGGTCGAGGGGTTCGACTGCCCCGCGCCCGAGGACTCCTCCAGCTGACCGGTGACCCCGTAGCTCGCCAGTCCGTCCACCATTGCCTCCTTGGAGATCGACAAGGGGGGCGTGAGGGTGATGGAACTCACCAGCGAGGGGATGGTCATGCCCTGCACGAGGGAGGCGTAGAGCCCGTCAGAGGCCTTGAACTCGATCCACTTGCCGCCGTAGGTGGTCGCGATCTTGGTCGGGAAGCCGAAGTAGTAGCTCAGTGCGAAGGCATTGGCCTCGAGGTACGCCTGCCCATTGACGAGGCGCTCGTTGGCGGTGCCGAGCCTCGAGCCCACCACGATGGAAATCGTCTGCACACCGGCGGTCTTGGAGATGTCGCCAGCATCGACGTAGCTGTGGTCGGGGTAGATGGTGGTCCACACGTAGTGGACGCCATTGGCCGACGAGGCGTTGGAGAGGGCTGTCTTGAGCAGGGCACTCGGTGCTGGCAGGGTGACCTTGGTCGCCGCAGCCACGTGGTTGCGCACTGGCGCCGCACCTGCAGGGATGGCCCCAAGAGCCGCCGCGGCGGTGATCCCGAGGGTCAAGGAGAGGGCTCGCCGGTGCACCGCGTCAGGCTACCGACTCCACTCGTCGCCGGCATGCCATCGCTCTGCCTCCTCTCAGCATCGCCTCGGGGCTGCGGCCTCGTCGCCAGCCGTGCGGCGCGCCACGTCCGCCCTCATAAGGTGGAGCCATGGCGATCACCCTGCCGGTGCTGGTCTTCGATGGTGACTGCGGCTTCTGCACCTCGGTCGCGCACCGCATCGAGGAACGCTGGCCAGCGAAGTCGTCGGCGACCACCATCGCCTCGCACGACCTCGACGACCGCGCCTTGGACCACCTCGGACTCAGTCGCTCCCAGGTGGAGGAGGCAGCCTGGTGGGTGGATACCGAAGGTGCACGTGGCGGCGAGCAGGC
>CAINFA010000067.1 GCA_903847955.1 uncultured Actinomycetes bacterium | reverse complement strand
CCGATCTTGTAGTTCTTGCCGGTGTAGTAAAGGATGCGCTCGGTCGTGGTGGTCTTACCGGCGTCGATGTGCGCCATGATCCCGATGTTCCGGGTCTTGGCGAGCGGTACCTCGCGTGGGGGGAGTGCCTCAGCCATGGTGTCGTCTCTCTCGGGCCCGTGCTACCAGCGGTAGTGGGCGAAGGCCTTGTTGGATTCGGCCATCTTCTGCATGTCTTCACGCCGCTTGACCGCAGCGCCGATGCCGTTAGAGGCATCGAGGATTTCGTTGGCCAGGCGCTCGGCCATGGTCTTCTCGCGGCGGACCTTGGAGTAGCTGGTCAGCCAACGGATGGCCAAGGTGGTGGCCCGACGGGGCTTGACCTCGATCGGCACCTGGTAGGTCGCACCGCCGACGCGGCGGGACTTGACCTCGAGCTCGGGGCGGATGTTCTCCACGGCGCGCTTGAGCACGGCGATCGGGTCACCCTCGGTGCGGCTCGCCACGGTCTCGAGCGCGGTGTAGACGATGCGCTCAGCAGTGGTGCGCGTGCCGCGCTCGAGGACCTTGTTGACCACCTGGGTCACGAGCACCGACTTGTAGACCGGGTCGGGGTTGAGCTCCCTGCGGGGAGGGGGGCCGTTGCGGGACATGCCTAGGACTCCTTCTTCGCGCCGTAGCGGCTGCGGGCCTGGGAGCGCTCACGGACACCGGAGGTGTCGAGGGCGCCTCGGATGATCTTGTAGCGCACACCCGGGAGGTCCTTCACACGGCCACCACGCACGAGCACGATGGAGTGCTCCTGGAGGTTGTGGCCGACGCCGGGGATGTAGGCGGTGACCTCCACGCCCGAGGTGAGCCGGACACGGGCGACCTTACGGAGCGCGGAGTTCGGCTTCTTCGGGGTGGTGGTGTAGACGCGGGTGCACACCCCGCGACGCTGGGGCGCGCCCTTGAGCGCTGGGGTCTTGGTCTTCGAGACCTTCGCCTGGCGTCCGGTGCGGACGAGCTGGGCAATGGTGGGCACGCGTGAACCTCGGTGTCTTGTCGTGGGTGTACTACGGAGCAGGCGACGGAGCGACCACGCCGAGTGCGGACCAGCGATGCTAGAGCATCTGGGCCGACTCGGCAAGGTCACCCCATCAGGGTGGTGCAGGTGCTAGATGGCCGTCTCTCCGGCCTCATCGGCCTCGGTGGGCGCCTCGCCGGTCCAGACCGCGTCGATCACGCTGACCGACTCGGAGCCGACCTCGCTCGAGACGTCACGGAGCCAGCTGGCCAGCTCGGCATCAGAGGCGCCGACCTGGTCCGACATGGCCCAGAACGGCAGCTCCTCAGCGTCGGGCATGTCGACCCGGACGTTGCGGTAGGCACTCATACCCGAACCAGCGGGGATGAGCTTGCCGATGATGATGTTCTCCTTGAGCCCGAGCAGGTTGTCGCTCTTGCCCTCGATGGCCGCCTCGGTGAGGACTCGGGTGGTCTCCTGGAAGGAGGCTGCCGAGAGCCACGAGTCAGTGGCGAGCGACGCCTTGGTGATCCCCATGAGCTCGGGGCGACCTTCAGCGGGACGCTTGCCCTCTTCGACGAGACCACGGTTGATCTCGGCGTAGACCTGCACGTCGACGCGCTCACCGGGGAGGAACGGTGCCTCACCGGGTTCGGCGACGAGGACTCGACGCAGCATCTGGCGCACGATCAGCTCGATGTGCTTGTCGTGGATCGACACACCTTGGTCGCGGTAGACCTTCTGGACCTCTTCGACCAGGTACTGCTGGGTCTCGCGGATGCCCTTGACCTCAAGGAGCTCCTTGGGGTCCTTCGGACCCTCGACCAAGGCGTCACCGGCGATGACCTCTTGGCCATCGACGACCTCGAGGTGGGTGCGGACGGCGACGAGCTCAACTTGCTCGTCACCCTCTTCGGAGACCACCGTGACTCGACGGCCAGTCTCCTCGTCCTCGATGCGCACCACGCCGGTGTAGCGGGCCAACTTGGCTGCACCCTTGGGGGTACGGGCCTCGAAGAGCTCGACGACGCGGGGCAGACCGTGGGTGATGTCCTCACCCGCCACACCACCGGCGTGGAAGGTCCGCATGGTCAGCTGGGTTCCCGGCTCACCAATGGACTGGGCAGCGATGACGCCGACGGCCTCACCGAGCTCGATCATGTTGCCCGTGGCCAAGCTCTGGCCGTAGCAGTAAGCGCAGATGCCGAGCCCGGACTCACAGGTGAGCGCCGAGCGGACCCGGATGCGGTCCACCGTGGCGTCGTCACGAATCTGGGCGACGTGCTCGGGGGACAGCATGGTGTTGACCTCGATGGTGGTGCCATCGGCCAAGGTGACCGGCTCGGCCAGGAAGCGCCCGTAGGCCCTGGTCTCGAGGTAGGTCCGCTTGGAGGCCTGGTCCGGGGTGACATCCTCGATCCAGATGCCACGGCTGGTGCCGCAGTCATCGAGGCGGATGATGAGCTCTTGAGCCACGTCCACCAGACGACGGGTCAGGTACCCCGAGTCGGCGGTGCGCAGGGCGGTGTCAGCCAGACCCTTTCGGGCACCGTGGGTGGAGATGAAGTACTCGAGCACCGACAGGCCCTCACGGAAGCTGGACTTAATCGGCCGGGGGATCATCTCACCACGGGGGTTGGACACGAGGCCCTTCATGCCCGCGATCTGCCGGATCTGCTGGCTGTTGCCTCGAGCACCGGAGTCCACCATGGTGTGCAGCGGGTTGAAGGTGAGCGAGTCGAGCTGCTTCTCCATGGCCCGTCCGACCTCGGAGTTGGCCGAGGTCCAGATCTCGATCTCCTTCTGGCGCCGCTCGTCGTCGGTGATGATGCCGCGCTTGTACTGCTGCTCGGCCTTCTCCGCTTCCTTCTCGTAGCGGTCCAAGATGGCCCGCTTCTCCGGCGGGGTCTTGACGTCGTCGATGGAGATGGTCAGACCCGACTGGGCGCCGTAGCGGAAGCCGATGTCCTTGATCCGGTCGAGCGAGGCCGCGACTTCGTCCTTGTGGTAGCCAGAGGCCAGCTCTTCGACGATGGTCCCGATCGGCGTGTTGCGCTTGCCGACCAGGTCGTTGATGAACCGGAAGCCCTCGGGCAGCGCCTCGTTGAAGAAGAGGCGGCCGGCCGTCGTGGTCAGCTCGTAGCGACCAGACTCCGACGGCTCGACACCAGCTGCGGCGAAGCGAGCAGCCAACGGCGTCTCGGGCAGGGCGCGCAGCACGATGGAGGCGTGCAGGTCGATGTCGCGACGCTCGTAGGCGGCGCGGACCTCGAAGCTGTGCCGGAAGGCCCGACCCTCACCCTTGGCACCCTCGACCGACAGGGTCAAGTAGTACGCACCGAAGACCATGTCCTGCTGGGGCACGGTGATCGGGCGGCCGGTGGCCGGGGAGAGCACGTTGTTCGCCGACAGCATCAAGATGCGAGCCTCGGCCTGCGCCTCGGCCGACAGCGGCAGGTGGACGGCCATCTGGTCGCCGTCGAAGTCTGCGTTGAAGGCGGTGCAGACGAGGGGGTGGACCTGGATGGCCTTACCCTCGACGAGCACGGGCTCGAACGCCTGAATGCCAAGGCGGTGCAACGTCGGAGCACGGTTGAGGAACACCGGGTGCTCAGCGATGACCGACTCGAGGACGTCCCACACCTGGGGACGACGACGCTCGACCATGCGCTTGGCCGACTTGATGTTG
>CAINFA010000066.1 GCA_903847955.1 uncultured Actinomycetes bacterium | reverse complement strand
TCGTCGATCTTCTCGATGCGATGAGGAATCGTGCGCCGATCGATTCGGACGGTGGAAGCGCTCCCGCACCGGTGATCCCGCTCCACCAAGGGGAGCTTGATAGGGACGGCGCGAAGCGACGTCCCGGCACCACGTGGTCGACGAGCGCTCGAATCCGGGTGCGAGCCCGCAACGTCTTGCGACGATGGGCCGCTGCTCAGACTGATCCCCGGTTGTCGTGGGTGGACCCGCTCGCGCCGTTAGGGAATCTGCGGGCAATCGCCTCCGTCTTCGTGCTGCTGTGGAAGCGGTTTGCGTCCTTCGAAGGAGTCGCAGAACTCAGCCCCGAGGATCTCGACGACCTCTGGTATCGCTGGTTCATACCCTTCATCGGAACCGGCAATGACGATGGCTGGCTTCATCGCGCAGGACTGACACCGGCTCAACTGGATCGCTACTTTGACGACGAGTTCATTGGGAACGTGACCACCCTCTGCTGGCTCGCGCTCCGCCAACATCGGGATCGGCGCCAGCGAATCATTATGTGGCAGCCGACTCTTCAGGCGGCACTTGACCGGGGACTGATCGATGTGACGAGCACGGTCGTCGACGACATCGGTGCGATCGTTGGGCAAAAGATGGATACAGGGCAGCTCAGCGACGAACTGCTGAACTGCCTCACCTTCCTGGATGACCCGCTCTGGTGTGAACGCACCGCCGAGGAACTTGCGCTCGACAGCATTGCCTTGGAGGCAGTCGACTCGGGACAGGCCATCTCGGTACGCCTCAAGGTGCAGGGCCTCGACAATCCGCTGTATGACGCCCGAATACCTCATTTGATCCTCGCGGCGCGCCAGTACCGAGGAGCGGATTCGATCGCCATCTATTCCGGTGACAGCGAATGGCGCCTTGTCGTCGCTAGCGAGGACCCACTCGTTTACCTCCCGTCCTTGAATGGCGAGATGATGGAGTCCGCACCGTTAGCAGCGAGTGCGATCCAGGATCTCGCAAAGTCTCAAGGAGTCATTGCGGTTCTATTCCCGCGAAGCGCGATGACGGCCTGAAGTGCGCTGCGATAACCGAGAGCCTCGGTCGGCGCGGTCCAGTCTGGCGCGTTAGCTGGTCTCGTAGCTGGCGACCAGCAGTGACTTGGCCCGTTCGAGGTCACTCATTGAGGCCAATGTGACCTCCAAGTCGCCCGTCCCGAAATGGCCGATGGCACTAACGTCCCGCGTGAATCCATCTTCGAGGTCCACCGACGCCGGATCAACCTTCAGGTAGACGAGCAGCTTCTTTGACTGGGGATCTGGGCCCAAGGGCCTGACCTCGGAGTTTGAACAGTGTGTGAACCTCCACCCAAGCGGCCTCTGACCGCGCGAAACTCCATTGACAAGCACGTAACTACAGTGCTGTAATGAGCACTCCATCTTGGGGTGGAGGAGCGTTCCAACCACAACATGTTGTGGTTGAGGGCATGATTGAGGGCTCTGCAGGGGAGCTGGTGCGAAGGCGCTGGTGGCTTTGGCGGGGGAAACGGACTTGAGGAGAGACACCATGGCAGTCGCACCAGAGCGCACCGAACTCGGCATCCGCCGCCACTTCACCACCGAGGGGGTGCACCCCTACGAGACCGTGGTCTGGGAGCGCCGTGACGCTCGGATCACCAACTACCGCGATGGCTCGGTGGCCTTCGAGCAGCTCGACGTCGAGGTGCCCTCGACCTGGAGCGTCAACGCCACCAACATCTTGGCCCAGAAGTACTTCCGGGGGACCTTGGGCACCGACGAGCGGGAGACCTCGCTGCGTCAGGTGGCCGACCGGGTGGTCGACACCATCACCGCCTGGGGCATCAAGGACGGCTACTTCGCCGACGCGGCGGAGGCGCAGGTCTTCTCCGACGAGCTCAAGTACCTGATCATCCACCAAAAGGCGGCCTTCAACTCGCCGGTCTGGTTCAACATCGGCGTCAAGGACGTCCCCCAGCAGGCCAGCGCGTGCTTCATCTTGGCCGTCGAGGACTCGATGGACTCGATCCTGAACTGGTACACCGAGGAGGGTGTGATCTTCAAGGGTGGCTCAGGCGCAGGCGTGAACCTGTCGAAGATCCGCTCCTCGAAGGAGCTGCTCAAGGGCGGCGGCACGGCCTCTGGCCCGGTCAGCTTCATGCGCGGTGCCGATGCTTCGGCCGGCACCATCAAGTCCGGTGGCAAGACCCGCCGGGCCGCCAAGATGGTCATGCTGGACGTCGACCACCCCGACGTGCGGGACTTCATCTGGTGCAAGGCGCTCGAGGAGCGCAAGGCCCGGGTGCTGCGTGACGCCGGGTTCGACATGGACCTCGACGGGGCGGACAGCTTCTCGATCCAGTACCAGAACGCCAACAACTCGGTGCGCGTCACCGACGCCTTCATGCAGGCCGTGCTCGACGACGCCGACTGGGACCTCGTGGCCCGCTCTGGCGAGGTGGTCGAGGCCGTCTCGGCCCGCCAACTGTTCCGTGAGCTGTCCCAGGCAGCTTGGGAGTGTGCGGACCCGGGTCTGCAGTACGACTCGACCATCAACGACTGGCACACCACCCCCAACGCCGGGAAGATCAACGGTTCGAACCCGTGCTCTGAGTACATGCACCTCGACAACTCGGCGTGCAACCTGGCCAGCTTGAACCTCATGACCTTCCTCAACGAGGACGACTCCTTCGACGTCGAGAGCTTCAAGGCGGCGGTCGAGGTGGTATTCACCGGCCAGGAGATCTTGGTGGGCAACGCCGACTACCCGACCAAGGCCATTGGTGAGAACACCATCAAGTACC
>CAINFA010000065.1 GCA_903847955.1 uncultured Actinomycetes bacterium | reverse complement strand
GTCCTCGCGCATGGGCTTGGTGGAGAAGTTGGTGTGGGCGCCCGCACCGTTCCAGTCACCGAGCATGGGCTTGGCCTCCAAGGTGGCGAAGACGCCGAAGTCCTCAGCGATGCGGAAGAGCAGCCAACGGGCCACCCACAGCTGGTCACCGATGGCGGGTGGGGCCAAGATGCCGATCTGGAACTCCCACTGACCCATCATCACCTCGGCGTTGGTGCCCTCGATGGCGAGCCCAGCCTTCATGCAGGCCAAGGTATGGGCCTCGACGATGTCACGGCCGGGCATCTTGTCGCCGCCCACGCCGCAGTAGTACGGGCCCTGCGGGGCCGGGTAGCCGTTGTCGGGCCAGCCGTAGGGGCGGCCGTTCTGGATGAAGGTGTACTCCTGCTCGATGCCGAACCAGGGCTCGAAGCTGGCGTACTTCTCGGCCACCTCGACGCACGCCGCCCGGGTGTTGGTCGGGTGGGGGGTCATGTCGGTGAGGAGCACCTCACACATCACCAGCTTGTCGTTGGGACCGCGCAGCGGGTCGGGGCAGATGAAGACCGGGTTCAGCACGCAGTCGGAGTTGTCGCCAGTGGCCTGGTTGGTGCTCGAGCCGTCGAAGCCCCAGATGCCCGGCTCCTTGCCGTCGGCGATGATGCGGGTCTTCGAGCGCAGCAGCGGGGAGGGCTCGGTTCCGTCGATCCAGATGTACTCGGCCTGGTAGGGCACTTGGTCTCCTTGGGGGTGTCGTCGTCGGCAACGGCGGGGCGCAGTCCTCGTTGACCAAACGCCGCAGCACCAGGTGCGCGACCTGGTTGAACGATCTAAGCAGCAGCGCCTTGCCAGGTGCACCCCAGACGGTTAACGGCGTGTGAATCTTGCCGCTGAGCAGCCACAATGGCCCCGTCGATGGCGCTGAGCAGCAGGGGTGGGGGTGCTGCGTCCTAGGCTTGGGAGATGGCCCAGCTGCGGGTGGCACTCGCCCAGATCAACACGGTGGTGGGCGACCTCGAGGCCAACGCGGCCAGCGTGGTGGCCGAGGTGCAACGAGCAACAGCGCTCGGCGCGCACCTCGTGGTGTTCCCCGAGCTGACCCTGACCGGCTACCCGCCAGAGGACCTGCTCCTCAAGCACGGCTTCGTCGACGACGTCGCCGCCGTGCTCGCCGAGCTCGCGCACCAGACCGGCTCGACCATGGTGGTGGTGGGCTACGTCGAGGCCATCGACGACGAGCGCACAGCCGCAGACGTCCTCGCACCTCGCCACGACAGCCTCCACCACCTCGAGGGCACCGCACCACGCCGGCACTTGGCCAACGCGGCAGCGATCTGCCAGCACGGCCAGATCCTGGCCACAATCCGCAAGCAGCTGCTCCCGAACTACGGCGTCTTCGATGAGCAGCGGTGGTTCGACCCGGGTGCGGCCGCCCCCATCGTGCTCGAGGTCGAGGGCCGACGCGTTGGCTTCACCATCTGCGAGGACCTGTGGTCGCCCGACGGCCCTGCTCGAGCCTTGGCCGACGCCGGTGCTGAAGTGCTGTGCAACTTGAACGCCTCGCCGTATTCGAGGAACCGGCTCGGTGACCGGCACCGCCTCGTGGCCGAACGCGCCACGGCGACCTCGACCACCATCTGCTACGTCAACCAGGTCGGCGGCCAAGACGAACTGGTCTTCGATGGCGCCAGCTTCGTGACCGGCCCTGACGGCACCGTGCTGGCCCAGGCCGCCCAGTTCGAGCCCGAGCTGTTGGTGGTCGATATCGGTGGAGGCCCAGCGGATCCAGAGGTGTCCTCCATCGAGCCTCGCCACGCCCAGCTGCTCGACCCCTTGGCAGAGGTCTACGCCGCCCTCGTGCTCGGGGTGCGGGACTACTTCAGGAAGAACCGCTTCACCGACGCCATCATCGGGCTGTCGGGTGGGATCGACTCCTCCCTCGTGGCCGCCGTGGCGGTCGATGCGCTCGGCGCCGAGCACGTGCACGGCATCGCCCTGCCCTCGAGGTACTCGAGCGACGGCTCTCGCTCTGATGCCGAAGACCTCGCTCGCCGGCTCGGCATCGACTGCGCCGTGATCGCCATCGAGCCGGCCCACCAGGCCTTCACCGAGATGCTGGCCGACCAGCTCGGCACCCCCCTCGTCGGGCTGACCGATGAGAACCTCCAAGCCCGCATCCGAGCGGTCACCTGGATGGCGATGTCCAACGCCACTGGCGCCATCGTGCTGACCACCGGCAACAAGTCCGAGCTCGCCACCGGCTACTCCACCTTGTACGGCGACTCTGCTGGAGGCTTCGCCGTCATCAAGGACGTGGTGAAGACCTTGGTCTACGACCTGTGCCGCCACCGCAACGCCGTCGCCATATCCCGGGGCGAGGTCCCACCGATCTCCGAGGCGGTGCTCGACAAGCCACCGTCTGCTGAGCTGCGACCCGACCAGCGCGACGACCAGAGCCTTCCCCCCTACGAGGTCCTCGACCCGATCATCTGCGCCTACGTCGAAGATGACCAGACCTCGGCCGACCTCATCGCCCAGGGCCACGACCCGGTCCTCGTGGCCAAGGTGGTTGGCCTCATCGATGGGGCGGAGTACAAGCGGCGCCAGAGCCCGCTCGGGGTGCGCATCACCACCAAGGCCTTCGGCCGGGACCGCCGCATGCCCATCACCACCCGCTACGTCCCGAGGAGCCGGGGGTGAGCCGGCCCCTCGTGCTCGCTGGCGGCGTCATCCTCGGCGGCCACGTGCTGCTCGAAGAGGCGCTCTTCACCGAGCTCGGTCGACTCGCGCCCACCCTCTCAGACGACGCCCTCGTGGTGCGCCTCGCCACCGTTGCCCGCTACCACGGTGACCGTGGGGTGGCCCTGCGGGGATGCCTGCCTCGCTCGGCATCGATCCCCGTTGCCGATCTCCTGATCCCCACCGAGGCCATCACCGCTGCCACCTCGTGGCTGCAGGAGTGCTGCGCTGGGGCCACAGGCACCGACGGCCACCTCCTCACCCAGCAGCTCTTTGGCCTCCTCACCGCCCTCGTCCACCGCTACCAGGCCCACCTCGAGGTGCTCATCGCCTCGAGCGATGCACCGACGATTCGGGTGCTCGCCCAGGTGCTGGCCCAGACCGAGGCCGAGCGAGACCTCTTCGCCGGGGCAGAGATCCCAGTCGAGCTCCTGGCAGCACCCTGGGCCACCGAGCTCAGCGACCTCGGGCAGGACCGCTGAGCATGGGGGCCCTCGAAGCAGTCCTCGTTGGCGCCTTCGTGGTATGCGTCGTGATCTGGCTGGTGCGCCTCATGGTGGTGCAGCCTCGCCCCAAGCCACCGACCACCTTGCACGGCTCGACCATCGATGCCCTCACCGACCCGGCCAACTCGGCCAAGCCGCCAGCACCAGAGGCCTTCGGCATCGGCACTGAGCCACACCTCCCCACTCCCCACGATGACCTCGAGGAGGGCGATGGGTGACGAGGTGGTGACGAGGTGACTGTGGTCAGATCACGGCGCGCGGGCGGTACACTTTCTCCTCGCGGCCCTGTCGTCACCACTGACCATGCAGGCGTGGGTGTTCGGCCAACGCCGGTGCACCTGAGATAAAGGACACGACCCACCTTGGCCAAGGAACGCATCGAACGCGACGACGAAGACCTCGTTCGCCTCTACCTGACCGACATCGGGCAGTACCCGTTGTTGACCAAGGATGACGAGGTTCGTCTCGCCCAGGCCATCGAGACCGGCCGTGAGGCTGGCGAGCAGCTCGAGACCACCACCGGGCTCACCGTCGCCCAGAAGCGCGAGTTGCGCAAGACCATGCTGCGCGGCCAAGTCGCCCAGGAGACCTTCGTGCAGTCCAACCTGCGCCTCGTGGTCTCCATCGCCAAGAAGTACCAGGCCTCGGGCCTCCCCCTGCTCGACCTGATCCAAGAGGGCAACCTCGGCCTCATGCACGCGGTGGAGAAGTTCGACTGGCGCAAGGGCTTCAAGTTCTCCACCTACGCCACGTGGTGGATCCGTCAGGCCATCACCCGTGGCATCGCCAACACCGGTCGCACCATCCGGCTGCCCGTCCACGCTGGGGACACCTTGGCTCGGGTGCAGAAGGCCCAGGCTCGCCTCGAGCTCAAGTACGGCCGCCCGGCCACCTTGGCTGAGCTCGGTGCCGAGGTCGAGATGCCCGAGGACAAGCTCATCGAGGCCCTTCGCTTCCGAGCCGAGCCCCTGTCGTTGTCTGAGCCCTTGCGAGAGGACGGCGACGCCGAGCTCGGCGACGTGGTCGAGGACCGCTCGGCCGAGTCCCCCTTCGAGGTGGCGGCGGTGTCGTTGCTGCCTGATGAGATCGAGCGCCTGCTCGGCCCCCTCGACGAGCGCGAGCGTGAGATCCTCAAGCTCCGCTTCGGCCTCGACCGCGGCGAGCCGCGCACCTTGGAAGAGGTGGGCGAGTACTTCAACCTGACCCGCGAGCGCATCCGCCAAATCGAAGCGCGGGCCATGTCCAAGCTTCGGCACCCGTCCTCGGACACCGGTGCTCGAGACCTGCTGACCGTCTGATCGGAGAACCCATGAAGAAGCTGCTCCTCCTCCTCGTCCTCGTCGCCTTGGGTGCCGTTGCTGCCCAGCGCCTCAAGGCTGCCTGAACCACACCCAAGCGGCACCGCCGCTAGGTCAACGAACGCCGGTGCGGGGTGCCTTTGAGCACGACCAGCACCAGCACACCCAAGAGGGCGAAGAGCCCGGTCACCATCGGCGTGCGCCGTGACACCCGGTCGCGCAGCCGCACGGGCTTGGTGAAGTTCCGCGACTCCCAGCCGCGCTCCTTGGCCACCTTGGCCAGCGCTCGGTCGGGGTTGACGACGACCGGGTGGCCCACCACCTCGAGCATGGGCACGTCGGTGGCCGAGTCGGAGTAGGCGTAGCAGTCCTCGAGGATGATGCCGGCGCGCTCGGCCAGCTGGGTGATGGCCACCGCCTTGTTGGGGCCATAGGCGTAGAAGGCCATCTCGCCGGTGTAGCACCCCGCATCGTCGATCTCGGCTCTGGTGGCGATGGCCCCATCGACCCCGAGCATCTCGGCCAAGGGGAGCACGATCTCCTCGGGCGACGCTGAGACCAGGTAGATCCGGTGCCCTTCGGCCCGGTGGAACTCCATCAGATCCAGCGCCTCGGCGTAGATGAGGGGCTCGATGGTCTCCACCAGCGTCTCGCGCACGATCTGGGAGACCTGGTCCTTGTTCCAGCCCTTGGTCAAGGTGAGCATGGACTCTCGGATCTTCTGCAGGCGCTCCTCGTCGGCTCCGAAGTACATGAAGATGACCTGACCGGCAACGGCTCGGGCCACCATGCGCCGTGAGATCAACCCGCTGCGCCGCAGCGGCCGCCCGAAGGCGGCAATGGACGCCTTGGCGATGACCGTCTTATCGAGATCGAAGAAGGCCGCCTGCACCTCTGCCATGCTAGGCCTGCCCCAGTTGGGGCGCCGGCACGCTCAAGCGCCGATCAGCGAGGACCGAATGGCCTGATCGTCGTCGGCGCTGGACAGCACCACCACTTCATCGCCGACGCAGAGCGAGAACTCGGAGTCTGGTGCGATGACGTGCCCGTCGCGCACCACCGCCACGATGGCCACCTCACGAGGCAGT
>CAINFA010000064.1 GCA_903847955.1 uncultured Actinomycetes bacterium | reverse complement strand
TCTACGGCCTCGCTGGGCTGGTCTCGAACGTCACCGATGCCGTGCCCCACTTGGTCGAAGACGGCCGCCGGAAGGTCGAGCCACAGCTCCGTCAAGCACGGTTCCTCGGCGAGCTGGCGGTGAGCTACTCCAAGGCGGAGGTCACCCGCCGTACCAAGGCCACGCTGTCCAACCTGTCGAAGAGCACTCCTGCGGCTGCTGAGCGCCCCCAGGGTGCGGCCTCGAGCCAGCGCACGGGAAACCCGACCGAGGAGCAGGCCGAAGCGGTCGCGTTGGTCATCGAGGGCTACGACACCTTGACCGCAGCCGATGTGGTCCGACTGGTCGAGACCCTCACCCCTGCAGAGCGCGCGGTGGTGGAGGCCTACGAGTTGGCGGGGAGAGGTCGCCGCACCATCCTGAGCAGGATCGCGCAACTCCAAGCCTCTGGCGAGTAGCGCCCAGATGGTCGAAGCGATCCGGTGGTCGCGAAGCCACGACCACCAGGTCCTCGAGGCGCTCTTCGACGAGGCCCTTGCGGCACTCTTGGCACAGCGCGGCGGCGGGTGGGCCCTCGAGGAGGTGGCCAGCAGCTTGGGTGCCTCCGACGTTGAGATCACCCCGGCGTCCCTCCTCGAAGCTACCCTCGCTGCAGCGGAGGTCAAGGTGGCCGTTGCCACCTTGGATGAGGTGGTGGTGGGTATGGGCGCCTCACGGCTCGATGGCGCCGTTGGTGAGATCTTGGGCTGCTACGTCGAGCCTGCTGCCCGCGGTGTTGGCTGCGGGCAGGGGTTACTGGGCTTCCTCGTTGCCTCGCTGCGGAATGAAGGTGTGACGCGCATCGACGCGATGGCCCTGCCCGGGGACCGACACACCAAGCAACTACTCGAGTCCGGCGGGCTCAAGGCCCGCCGGATCACCATGAGCGTCGAGTTGCGTTAGTCGGTGGTGACAGCCCGACGCACCACGGTGCGGCGGGGCGGCGGCGGCGGAATGCGCAAGCCCAGCAACTTGGCTAGCGCCGGGACGAGCCCTGCGGCGCTGCGAGCGGCTGCCTTGACGTCCTCGTCATCGGGAATGCCCGCAGGAACGACGTTGCGACGAACTGGGGTCTCAGTGACCGCTTGGAGCAGCGTCAGCCAGTCGGCCGGTGCGGTCTCGGCGGTGAGGGCGGCGCCGGCAGCGTCGGCGAGTCGGACGGCCAACTCAGCGGGACAGCGGGTGCCCTGGTCGGGAGGCTGGGAGACCGTGGTCAGTGCCTCAACGATCTTGCCCTCGTCGAGCGCGGTGGTGATCTTGGTGACCCAACGCTCGGTCATGGCGTTGATGCGCTGGTCGAGGTGCTCCTTCATCGTCTTGAGCATGGCCCGACCCTCGTCATCCATGGTGACGGTGCGCGCTGCGGTGACCACGGTGCGCAGCTCACGGAGGCGCACCTCCTTGCCTGCTGCCTCGACGGCGGCGGCGCGGTCCTTCCACGCTGCGAGCGCGGTCTGGGGCAGGAGGGCGTCGGCGATGGCCAAGATGGCCTGGCTGTCTGCGGCAGGCGTCCCAGCGGACTTGGCCTTGGTGTCTTGCTCGGTGATGGCTTGTCGGACGGCTGGGATGCCACCGCGGAGCAACTGCTCGGCGATCGGAAGTTGTTCAGGCCCGAGGGTGGCGAGCAAGGCGTTGCGGTGGACGGTCGAGGTCGGAAGCTCCTGCTCACGAGGACCACGACCAGCGGGACGACCACCGGGCCCGCGACTGCCTCCAGGACGAGACCCTGAGCGGTCGCCATCGCCACCACGGGGGGGACGAGTGCCCGCGCCTGCGCCAGCGCCAGCAGGTCGCTCGCCACGGGGTGCGCCTTCGCGGCGACCCTTACGCTCGCCGCCATCGCCGTCGCGGCCCGGGCCGCGCTTGCGGTCGCCCTTCTGCCCTGATCGGCCGCCGCCCTTGGGCGCGTAGGTCACCGAGATCTCTGGACCGTGCATCTCCCGAGGAGCGAGCTCGATGCGTTGGAGGGCCTTGGGCTCCTCCTTGCCCTTCGGGGCTTGGAGGGCAACGATGTCGATGCCATCGAGGTTCGACTCGTACTCAGCCCGCAAGACGTCACCCACCTTGGCGCTGGTCGGAACGACGGAGGATTCCACGACGC
This sequence comes from uncultured Actinomycetes bacterium, assembly GCA_903847955.1. Taxonomy (GTDB): domain Bacteria; phylum Actinomycetota; class Acidimicrobiia; order Acidimicrobiales; family RAAP-2; genus CAINFA01. The sequence continues at coordinate 18,504 of CAINFA010000064.1, read as the reverse complement.
CCTTGGGCTGACGTGCTCCTGCGGCGCGCCAGGTCCACTGGTGCTCGTCGACTTGGCTAGTGAGTTCGATCTCCATACGGCGTGTCATGGCGAGCCAACCATAGTGGCCAATTGCCGAGGCCTCATGCCGGGGTCCCCGGCCGTTGCAGGGGAGAGGCTCAGCCGCCTCACGGCTCCCTCACAGCGATGGCCCGTACACTTCGTCGCAGTCGCACCGGCAGGACCACTGCAACGGTCCGAAGGAGGAACCATGCACGACGAGATCGAGGCATCTGAGGTTGACAGCGGAGCCACCAGCTCGGCGCACGAGGCCCCGAGCGCAGCGTTCCAGGTGAGCGCAATGGGCGAGACCGAAGCGATCGACGCTCCACTGTTCGCCGCGCACGCTCAGGACACGGCATCGAGTGCCGAGCACGAGCCGTTGACTGCTGAGGTTCCACCGTCCGCCGGCACCCTTCCACCTCCGCCGCCCCCGCCGACGGCAGTGCCGCAACGGCACCCGACCCCGGCCCCGTCTGGGGGAACGGGCAAGGTCGTCGGCATCGCTGCGGTGGTGGCGGCCCTCGTGGGCGCTGGTGTGGGCGCTGGTGTCGCCACGGCGGTCTCCCACCACGACAGCTCGACCAGCTCGGGTGCAACCATCATCCACGAGGCCGACTCGAGTTCGCCTGGGGCCGTGCTGCCCAACGGTGCCACCATTCCGGCCTTGGTGCAGACGGTGCTGCCCTCGATCGTTTCGATCGACTCCACCGGAGGGGGCTCAGAGGATCAGGGGACGGGCATGATCTTGTCCTCGACCGGCCTCGTGCTCACCAACAACCACGTGATCGCCAATGCGGTGAGTGGCGGAGTCATCACCGTCACCCTCTCAGGCACCACCAAGGTCTTGCCTGCGCTGCTCGTGGGGCACGACCCGAGCAACGACATGGCCTTGCTGCGCATCGAGGGTGCCAGTGGGCTGCGCCCCATCACCTTCGGACGCTCGAACGGAGCCGTCGTCGGCACCGCCGTCGTGGCGATTGGCAACGCGCTCGGCCTGGCGGCAGGCACGCCGACGGTGACCTCGGGCATCGTCTCAGCGCTCGGTCGGACCGTGACGGCCTCTGATGGCTCAGGCACGAGCACCGAGACGTTGACCAACATGATCCAGACCGATGCGGCGATCAACCCAGGGAACTCCGGCGGTCCGCTGCTGAATGCCCGCGGGCAGGTGATCGGGATGAACACCGCGGTCGCGGGCTCAGCGTCGGATGGTTCGAGTGCCCAGAACATCGGCTTCGCCATCCCCTCCGCCCACCTCGAGGCCATCATCCCCGCGCTCCTCAAGGGATCAACGGTTCACTCCCACGCCTACCTCGGCGTCGAGGTGGAGTCGGTGAACGCCGAACTGCAGAATGAGTACTCGCTGACACCGTCTTCAGGAGCCTTCGTGGCACAGGTGGTCCCGTTGTCTCCCGCAGCCAACGCAGGACTCCAGGTCGGTGACGTCATCGTGGCCATCAATGGCACGACGATCACGAGCGATGACCAGTTGGTGCAGTTGATCGGTCACGCCAAGCCCGGAGAGTCCATCACCCTGAAGATCTACCGGGGCAGCCAGACCAAGACGCTGACGGCAACGTTGGGCGCTCGATCCTGATCGAAGTCCTCAGCCCACCGTGGCGATGCCGCCATCGACCGCCAAGATGGTTCCCGTGACGTACGAACCGGCACGAGAAGCGAGGTAGATCGCGGTCCCGGCCATGTCGTCGGGGCGGCCGATCCGCCGCAAGGGCGCCGATGCGGCGATCTGCTCACCGAAGGCATCCAAGGTGGCGGCCATCATCTTGGACTCGAAGGGTCCAGGGGCGATGGCGTTGACCGTGATGGTGGGTGCCATGGCCTTGGCCAGGTGCCGGGTGAGCTGGTGCACTGCTGCCTTGGAGGTGGAGTAGGCGTAGGTCTCCATGATCGGCACGTGGATCCCATCGATCGATCCGATGTTGATGACGCGAGCTGGATGCTCCGCGGTACCGGCGGCCTCGAGGAGGGGTCGCAGGAAGCGGGTGAGGTGGAAGACGCCCTTGACGTTCAGCGCCAAGACACGCTCGAAGGCAACCTCGTCGGTGTCCGCCATCGGAGCTCCCCAGGTAGCCCCGGCATTGTTCACCAAGATGTCGAGTGACGACTCCCGCTCGGCGATCTGGTCCGCCAAGGTGCGGCAGGCCTGCTCGGTCGAGAGGTCAGCGGGCAGCGAGATGCAGGTGCCGATCTGGCTGAGCTCGGCCGCCACCTCGTCGCACACCGTCGCCTTGCGAGACGAGATGTAGACCTTGGCGCCAGCCTCGACGAAGCCACGGGCGATCATCAGCCCGATGCCTCGAGAGCCTCCGGTGACGAGCGCAGTCTTTCCCTCGATTGAGAACAGCGAATCCATGGTTCCTCCTCTGTTGGAGGCAGCGTAGGACGTCTCGAGCACGCCGGGGTGAAGGGTGCTCGTTCCCACCTCGTCCACACCTCCGTCACAACTGGCTCTTACCCGCCGCTGGGACCATGGAGGCACCGACCACAGGAGAGGAACCCATGAGCAGGGCACACCGCAGGACCCACAGCATTCGACGACGGGAGCAAGCGATGGCCCGCCTTCGGGCGGTGACCGCAGTGACGGCGGCCGGATCGGCGGCCGCTGCCACGGTGCTCTTCTTCCACCTCTCGGCTGAGGGATCGCTCCACAAGGCCGCGACGACCCCGACGACAACCCCCACCACCACGGCGCCGAGCACGTCGGGCGGTACCCAGACGACGACGCCTGCAACCACCCCAACGACCACACCGACAACGACTCCGACCTACTCATCACCTTCACCAATCGGCTCCTCCTTGGGTGGGGGGTCCGCCTCCTCAGGAGGGTCCTGAGGTGGACGGCGACGATCCCGGCGTCTGGCGGAGCTCGGTGTGGGGGACGGGGCTCTGCCTCGTGGTGACCAACCCCGCAGTGCTCGAGCAGGCCAGAGAACTGCTGGTTGACGAGCTCAACGCCGCCGAGGCCGCGACCAGTCGATTCTCCCAAGCATCTGAGCTCATGGAGCGCTGCGCCAGCGGTGGCGGGAGCATCTCGGAGGTCCTGATGGACTACCTCTTGGCTGCTCGCCGTGGCTACCTCCTCTCTCAAGGTCTGGTCGATCCGTGCGTCGGGGCATCGCTGATCGCACTCGGGTACGACCGTGACTTCGACGCCATCGATCCTGCGTCAACTCCCATTCTTCCGGTCGTGCCTCCACCGTTCAGCGAGGTGTCGATCGACGTTGAACGGTCGAGTTGCACCATCCCCGCCGGCACGATTCTCGACCTCGGGGCAACGGCCAAAGCGCACTGCGCCGACCGGGCTGCCCGAAAGATCACGACGTTGCTCGACACCGGTGCGTTGGTTGAGATCGGCGGTGACCTGTCGATTGCCGGTCCGGTGCCCGAGGGAGGACATATCGTCGGCATCGTGGAGAGCGCTCGGAAGTTCGGGGAAGTTCCTCAGGTCAGCGTCACCTTGGCCGGGGGTGGGATGGCCACCTCGTCCTCGGTCGTCCGAGTTTGGGCGAAAGGTGGTGCCCGTCTGCACCACCTGATCAACCCCTTGACGGGTCGGCCTGCGAAGACGCCGTGGCGCCAGGTCACCGTGGCGGCCGGCAGCTGCCTCGATGCCAACGTTGCTGCGACCGCAGCGCACCTCCAAGGTGATGACGCACCACAGCTTCTGGCCCAGGCCGGGCTCGGTGCTCGCCTCGTGGACAGCACTGGAGAGGTGCTCGAGGTCGGCACCTGGCCCAAGGCGGAGTCCTGATGCTCCTCGCCGCGTCATCTTGGCCGTGGTACCTGTCGAGGGCGAGTGCCTGCGTGACGCTCGTCTTACTCACCTTCGCCACCCTGCTCGGCATCCTCACCACCACTCGCCTGGGGGTGCCGTGGTGGCCACGGTTCGCGTCCGCTGAGCTCCACCGGCGCGTCTCGTTGCTCTGCTTCGTCTTCTTGGTGGTGCACATCGCCTCCACTGTGTTCGATAGCTACGTATCGATCTCGGTGCTGGCATCGGTCGTGCCGCTCGCCTCGACCTACCACCCGCTCAGCGTCGGACTCGGCGCCCTGGCCTTCGACTGCCTGCTCGTGGTGTTGGTCTCGTCGTTACTGCGTGCTCGGATTCCTGCCAACGCCTGGCGAGCACTGCACTACCTCGCCTACGTCTCCCTCCCCATCGCCTGGGTGCACGTCTGGCTCCTCGGCACCGATCTGCACACCTCGTCGCACTGGCTCGCCCTCGTGCTGCTCGGATCGGTGGTGTCGATCGTCCTCGTCGGGCTGGGTCGCCTCGCCCGTGCGTGGCGCTACCGACACCTCGACACCGCGCCGCCTCCCAAGGTGGTGAGCAGGTGAGCGCGATCTTCCCTCGCCGTCTCCTCGCAACCGTTGAGCTCGGACCTTCTCTCGACGCCCACCGTCGCACCCACGGCCCCCTGACCCTTCCCGAGGGCCCCTCAGAGGTCGCCCGTGGCACCCTGCAGCGGGCCATGGATGCAGTCGGCCTCACGGGTCGCGGTGGCTCCCACGTGCAGAGCTCGCTCAAGTTGGCGTTCGCCGCTCAAGACCGTCGACCGGTGGTCGTGGTCAACGCCACCGAGGGCGAGCCCGCGAGCGGCAGGGCGCACGCGCTGCTGCTGCACGCACCGCACCTCGTCCTCGACGGGGCCGTGGTGCTGGCATCGGTGTTGGGCGCTCGGGACATTGCCATTGCCGTAGCCGACGACCAGGATCTCCAAGCTCACGCGGTCGAGGTGGCGATCGCCGAGCGCTCCGAGCGGCTTCGCTTCTCGCTCGAACGCCCGCCCAGCCGGTACGTGACCGGCGAAGAGTCAGCGCTCGTCCGGTTCATCGATGGGGGAGCCGCGCTGCCGACCTTCCGGGTGGAGCGACCGAGCTTCGGGACCATCGGTCGCCACCGTGCCATCGTGCACAACCTCGAGACCATGGCCCAGGTCGGGTTGCTCGCGGCCCATGGGCCTCGGTGGTTCGCTGAGGTTGGCACGGGGTCCGAGCGTGGCACCACGTTGGTGACGCTCTCGGGTGCGGTGCGCGTGCCGGGGGTCTACGAAGTGCCCCTTGGAGCACCGCTCGGTGCTGCCCTCGAGATGGCCGGCGGCCTGACCGCACCCGTGGCTGCGTTCCAAGTGGGCGGCTACGGCGGGGCGTGGCTCGGGCCGAACCGGGTCGACGTCGCTCTCGACGAGCCTTCACTTCGTTCGGTTGGGGCCACGTTGGGCGCAGGGTCCATCGTGGCGGTTCCTGCGACGACGTGCGTCTTGGCTGAGGCCAGCCTGGTGGTCCGATGGATGGCGGGCGAGAGCGCGGGGCAGTGCGGTCCCTGCGTCTTCGGGCTGCCGGCGGTGGCGAGCGACCTCGAGCTCTTGGCTGCTGGGCGGGCGCGCCGAACAGACGTCGACCGGCTGAAGTCTCGGCTCGAGTTCATTGAGGGGCGCGGCGCCTGTCGTCACCCCGACGGCGTCGTGCGCTTCGTTCGTAGCCTGCTGAGCGTTGTCACCGCCCACGTCGATGCGCACCTCAAGGGTGGTCGTTGTGCTGCAGGGGCGAACGCCGGCTGCTTCCCCTTGCCTGAGCGAGTGGAGGTGCGGTGATGCTCCGACTGGTCGTTGATCCGGTGGCATGTGATGCCTTTGGCTTCTGTGCGGAGGTAGCCCCCGAGCTCATCCACCTCGATGAGTGGGGCTATCCGGTCATCGATGGTGAGGTGACGAGGGCAACGAAGGCGTTAGCAGGGCAGGCGGTCTCGATGTGCCCTCGGCGGGCGCTCAGCTTGCGGAGCTCAACCTGAGCTGAGCAACCGACGAACTCTGGCTGAGACGCGCCACAAGCGCCTGGCGAGCGGCTGGCCACTCGTCGGCCAGCATCGAGTAGGTCACGCTGTCGCGCACGGCGTGGTCCGGCGCGAGCCGATCAGCCCGTCGGATCCCCTCCCGGGTGCAGCCGAGGCGTTCGATGGCTGCTTGGGACACCGCGTTTCGAGCGTCCGTCTGGAGGCTGATCCGCAGGACCCCCCAGACGTCGAAGGCGTGGCTGAAGAGAGCAAGTTTGGCTTCGGTGTTCACCGAGGTGCGCTGCGCGGTTGGTGTGAGGAAGGTGTAACCGACTTCGACCACGTCAGGGACGCTCCGGCCCTGGCGGGGGTGCCCTTCAGGCCAGGACCAGGTCTCGAGACGGCAGAAGCGGGTGGTGCCGAGCACCGTTCCAGTCGAGCGCTCCACGATGGCGAAGGGCACCATGTGGCCCTCGGCCGCACCAGCGAGCGCATCGGACAAGTAGGTCTCGGTCTCCTGTGCCGTGCTCGGCACGAAGGTGTAGCCGAAGCTGGATCGATCCCCGCCACCTTGAGCAGCCTCGAGCAGGCCGGAGCCGTGGTCGATTCTGAGGGGCTCGAGGTCGATGGTCGCGCCGTGGAGGACGACAGAATCCATACTCCAGTGTGCCACCGTGTTGGTGGCTCATAGTCGCTAGGTTTGGACCATGACCGAGCACTGTCGCCCCCGATCGTGAGCGACGCTGGGCGAGTGGTGCTCGTCCTCTTGACGGCCTGTTCCGCCGGGGGAGCCTTGGTGGGTGGGTTGGTGAGACGACGTCGCCTCGATGCCACCATCCGCCAAGCGCTCTGCGATCCAGATCCGGTGGTTCGAGCTGCGACGGCGAATGTCCTGGCCCGATCGGGTGGTGAACGGATGGTCGAGACCTTGCGGTGGAGGCTCGACGTCGAGACCCATCCGGTCGTCGCCCAGGCGGTGCGTTCAACGCTCGAGCAGTTCGATCCCGCCGTTCGGGCTGGTTGAGTCCATCTCGAGCACGAGGCGTCGCCGCACGAGGTAGGCGCGAAGCCTCCGGGCGGCACGAGATGTCCCTATGGTGCGCACCACCCAGCGGTAGAGACGAAGCGGAAGCACGAGGAGCACCAGTGCCAGCGCTGCAGCGATCGCCGAGAGCGACACGCCGAGAACTGCGGTTGCGCCGAGGCGTTGCTCGAAGTGCACCATGCCCTCACCGTAGGCGACCACCAGCATCATCGAGGGACCCGCTGGCCAAATGCGTACCGGGTGGCCGTCCAGCGTGGCCTGCCAGCTGGGGTCGTCGTGGCTCAAGAACAGCACGGTGTGGGTGCCGTGTCCAAGGCGAATGCCGGCACGGTCGCTCGTGATCGACCCGACCAATTGGGGGCCGACGCTGTCCTCGGCGCGAGCGACCTCGCCGAGCATCCTGACGAGGTAGCTCGCCTCGAGGGCATTGCCAAAGGTGGCGGCGTGGAAGGGCAGGTTGAGCCCGCTCAGCAGTACCTTGCCGGCTCCGAGGTGCGAACGTACGACGACGTTGCCGTAGAAGCTGGTGAGCACCTTGGTCGCTGGCTGGAGGAGACCTTGGGCGGTGATGGTCTGCCATGCATCTGCGCCGGCGAAGTAGACCGGGCTGAACCGGGCGAAGTTGATTCCCACGTTGAGGGGGTCGAGGGTTGGAGTGAGTTGCCAGGACCCCGTTGCAGGTTGTTGCTTGAAGGTGAGGACGGGGATGAGTGCGTGGTTCGCCGCAGCGAGGTGGTTCAGCAGCGTGGCGTCGCCATCAGCATCGACGAGGAGCCCGCCCCCTCCTCGTACGTACCGAGCGAGCATGGTGGCCGTGGTGCGAGGCTCGCTCGTGGTGGCGCCGTAGAGCATGACGGCGTCGAACTGCTCGAGGGTGGCCAAGGTCAATCGATCGAGGTCTCGCCCCGCTTCGATGGGGACGAACCGCTCTGTGCCCGCGCCTGCGAGCGCGAGGTCTGCGAAGACCTCAGAGGTGTCTTGGTGGTTGCCAACCACGAGGATGGTTCGGGCCTTGGTGGTGGCGAGAATCGGCGTGGGGTGTCGGACGGCGAAGGTCGCCACGGCCTGGCTGGGAACCTCGGCGAGTGGGGTGAAGGTGGCGGTGTCGGCTCGGTAGGGGGCTTGGCCACGAGCTCCGGCAGGGCTGTACAGCCAGCCGATGCCGTACCAGTCGATGATGAAGCGACGGACGGCCACAGGAGTCCGTGGGTCACGGAGCGCCTGCTCCATGGCGGCCTGGGCGGAGGGGTCCACGATGGCTCGCTCGAGGTACCCACGGTTCTGGGGGGTGGCGGTGGCGGCGCTGAGCCACTCGGTGGTCGAGTCAGCCACCCCGGCGATGCGCTCCGTGGTCGTGCCGTGGGTGGTGGGAACGATGGCCTGGAGCGCCTGTTGGTTCGCGGTGTCGAGGTTGATCGCACCCCCGGTGAGCGTTGGCAGCACCGCCACCAGCGCCGCACCTGCGACGATGACCGCCATGGGTGGGATGAGGGCCGCAACGCCTCTCGGCGCCCACAGCCGCAGGAGTGCAGCGGTCAGCAGTCCGATGGCGATCGGCCAGCAGAGGGCGACGAGACACAGGGCGTCGGCCGGCATGAGCCCACTCAGGCTGTTCGTGCCATGGAGCACCATCCCGGCGTAGGCGTACGCGACGGCAACAGCGCCAGCGATGCCAACGATGCCTGCAGCGAGCACCGGCAGCTTCACCGCTGATCGTCGCTGTCGGAACGGTTCGAGGGTGGTTGCCTCAGGGGGTAGGCCAGAGAGGCGTCGGGGGCGCCGCAGGAAGTGGAAGGTGAGCCCGCTGCACACGAGGAGCAACCCGAGCAGCATCGGCCCGAGGCCCACGACTCCAGTCGAGGGTGTGGTGGTCTTGACGAGGAGGCCGAGAGGCGGTGCTGAGGCGTGAGCCCCCAGAGGTGCGCTCGGGGAGCGGTAGGTCGTGCTCGGGCCAAAGAAGTGGGGGAGGAGGTAGAAGGCCGTGAGGAGCGCAGTACCACCCACCACCAGCACCGAGAATGCCGCACGCGCACTAGCTCCACGCCGGGGGAGGGTGGCGACCAACGCCACCACCACGAGGCAGCCCACGGCCCCGGCGGCCAGGTTGGCGCTCAGGGCACAGGCCGAGCAGCAGGTGGCAACCACGAGCCAGCCCTTGGTGGGCTGCAGCACGAACCGTGCGGCGGCGACGATCGCCAACCCCACGAAGCTGAGGGCGAGGAGCCGGGGGTAGAGGCCTCCGTGGAGTGCGGGCGCCCATAGGGCCGGTACCGAGAGGGCGAAGAGCCCTGCAGCGAGGGCCACCACTCGGTGACGTCCGAGGAGGACCACCGTGGCGTAGACCGAGATGCCAACCACGACCGTGCACACCCCGGCGAGAGCGGTCACCACCGACGGCGCTCGGGCGCCGGTGAGGTGCTCGAGCACCGTGACGAGCACCACGTACAGCGGGGGAACGGCGCCAGGGAACAGCGGCGTCCCGCCGTACCATGACGCGTTCCAGAGCAGGTGTGGCCAGCTGCGGTGCACGATGGCGAGGAGCGACAGTTGCCCCCAAGCGGCGTAGCCCTTCGGAAAGCCGGTGGAAGCACCGGTATGGCGAGCCATGAGGAGGCCGATCGCGCTCACGATGGCGACCATGAGGAGGTCCATCGAAGCTGCTGCCGCCCGAGCGGACAGGGGGCGCCGCTCGAGCCCGTAGTAGGCCGCCCACGTGGTTGGTTGTTCAGCTGCCATCGGGGGCGCGGACCGCACCACGGGTTCGCCGGAGCCGGATCTCGGTCTCTCGGGCATTGCCTGGCAGGTGCTCGCAGGCTCGCACGTGGAGCCAGAATCGAGTCGGGCTCGAGCCGCTCTCCCATTGGCTCACGTGGACTCGCTCGGCCAAGGCGCTCAGCAGTGCCGGGTCTCGCTCGCGGTCGAAGTACCGAAGCAGCAGGGGAGCGAAGCGATCGGGATGGGTCAGCTCCTCGATCGTCGTTCGACGCAATGACGCATCGGCACTCTTGAGCTTGAGCTCGAGCTCCACAGCCGCACGCTTGGACCGAGCGAGTCGGAGACCAACGTCCACGGAGGCCAAGGCGACCAAGATGAAGAAAGGGATCATCCTCGGCTGCCTGAACCTCGAGCCCACGGCATGGACGCCCACGCTACCAGCGCGCCTCGGCAAGGTGGTGGTGGCATCGACCACAATGGAGGGTGAGGAGGCCAACGATGAGCCAGCAACTCGATGTGCAACGCCACGGTCCGGTGCAGCAGATCACCTTCAGCCGCCCTGAGAAGAAGAACGCTCTGACGAGCGAGATGTACCTCGCCTTCGCCGATGCGCTCGACCTCGCCACCGACGACGACGGGGTGAGAGCGGTCGTACTCACCGGAAGCGGTGACTCGTTCTGCGCTGGCAACGACCTGAAGGACTTCCTCTCAGGAGCCGCCACCACCGAGGGGGAGAGCCCCCAGGCCAGACTCATTCAGCGCCTCGCCACCTTCGCCAAGCCCCTAATCGGAGCGGTGAACGGCATCGCTGTGGGCATTGGTGTCACGATGCTGCTCCACTGCGACCTCGTCTACGGCCACCCCACGGCGCGCTTCAAGACGGGCTTCGCCGATCTCGGTCTCGTTCCTGAGGCGGGCTCGACGATGCTGCTGGCTGACCGCGTTGGCCAACTGGCAGCCAATGAGCTGTTCATGCTGTCCGAGATGATCTCGGCCGATCGCGCCCTGGAGCTCGGGCTGATCACCGACGTCGACGAAGAGGTCGTCGATCGGTCGCTGCGTGTTGCCGAAAGCTTGGCGGCGAAGCCCGCCGGTGGGCTATCGGCGACCAAGGCACTGCTGCGACACCGAGCGCCGACGTTGGCCGAGCAGATCAATGCCGAGGGTCGGGAGTTCGCACGCCTCTTGCGCTCAGAGGAGTTCAAGTCCGCCGCAGGTGGCTTCCTCGCCCGATAGGGGCTCTCGACGCTCTGCGGTCATCCTCGGCCCAGCCAGCAGCCCGAGCGACCCTCGGGCGCCGCCCCAGAGGGGGAGTGGCGCCCTACAGCCCGCCTCCGGGCAGTGCCATGGCTTGCACATCGCTCGCGGGCGGGGCGGTGATCGTCACCGGTTGGCCGTAGTTGGTGAAGTCCATGGTGAAGTCTTCCGACACCGACTGGCTGGCCAAGCTGATGCTCAGGCTGTATGACAGCTGGTGGATCAGGCCATCGGCGCTGCCAATGGCGACCTTGTAGGTCAATCCCTTGGCGCCGAAGGCGGCGCGCACTTGGGCAGCAATTGCAGCCGGGAGGTGGTCCTTGGCCACCAGCTTGGACAACACCGAAGAGGTCACCGTGACCGAGTAGGTGTTCACTGGCACGCCGTTAATCGAACTCGTGCCAGTCGCGGTGACTTGGTAGCCCTGGTGTGCCAAGACCGACAGCATTGAGGTCGGATTGAGCCCGGTGCCGAGCGAGTTCGACACCTTGAGGTAGTTCTTGAGATCGAGCGAGGCCCACTTGGAGGTGGCGGACTTCTGGAGGTAGGCGGTGCCGTCAACGACGATATCGTTCAGGGTCAAGACCCGGTTGAGTCCCGGCACAGAGGACCCATTGATGCTGATCGACATCGACGTCGCCTTGTTGCCCATGTCGATGACACCCGAACCGGTGATGGGCAGCGTGATCCCGAGGAGGTTCATCGAGCCGTCGATCGTCAGCGACGCCGTGGACTTGGCCGCCGTGTTCTTGGCGGCCGAGACCACCGCAGCTGAGGCGCTAGGGCTACTCGACGTGGACTCGAAGAAGAGCGCTCCGACCCCAGCCACCACGACAACTCCGGCGATGCCAGCGGCGAGGAGGCTGCGGCCCCTCCGGGCAGGACTGGCCGGAACGGCCACATCCTCACCTTGGGTGTCCTCGGGGACCTCGATGGTCGTCTCGTCGTCGTTGCTCATGGTGCTCGCCCTTCTCGTCGTGGTTCCAACCTAGGCCACTGGGCTCAGGGTTGGAAGGGCAATCGCCCTGACCCAAGCTGGTCTATGCCGCCGATAATGTTCATTATGACGTTAGTGTGGATGCGGCGAGGCATGGTCTGAGGTCCGCTCGCCTAGCCTTGTCCCGTGAGTGGCACTCTGGCGATGACGTGAAGGCCGAACGGCTCCTCGTCCTCATCGGCGTCATCGTGCTGGCCGCTGCCGGCGTGCTCAAGCTCTCGGCGACAGGCTCGACGCCCAGCACGACGTCGACCACGGTGGCCTCGGCCCCGGTGACCACCACCACGTTGCTCGAAGTCAACGCTCCGGCTCCCTTCCAAACTCAGGCCTTGGCGCTGTGTCCTTCGGCCCGGCGGTTCGCAGCTGCAGGGCGCCCTGCGGCGATCTTCCACCAGCTCAGCCGTGGAGCGGTGTTCTACAGAGGTCGGCACGCGTGGGCCATCTGCAACCTCAACTACCTCGGCGGGGCCTGGCGGCCCACCGGTGGGTACCTCGGAGGCCTCACGGCTCCCCCGGCCTCGCTACCGAACTTCTTGAGCCAAGTGTCCTTCGACGGGTTCACCCTGGCCGAGGGCCAAGTTCCAGCCACGGTGCGTACCTTGACCTGCACCACCCAAGGCGGCCCCGGTCCTCACCTGCTCACGGGCCATGTGGGAAGCAGTCTGATGGTGCTCTGGGGTGCCCCGGCACCGGTGGGACGTTGCGTCGCTCGCGACGCTCGGGGTGCAGTCTTGGGGTCACAGGTTCTATCGTTCACCTCCTGAGCGCAGGAGGAGACCGATGACCCCGTACGGAACCATCTACCGCACCTCGAGAGAGCGCATTGGTGCGTTCGTCACCTCGGGGATTGACCTCAACCAGAGCGTCCCGGCGTGCCCGGGTTGGACCGCGAGGGGTGTCGTCAGCCACCTCGTGGGCACCGCCCAAGACGTGATCGACCAGAAGCTGGGTGGAGTGCCCTCCGACGAGCACACCGCTTCTCAGGTGGAGCGCTACGCCGCAGTTCCCCTCGACGACCTCCTTCGAACCTGGAGCGCGCTGTCCGAGCAACTCGAGCCACTGATCGATGCCTTCGAGATTGGGGCGCTGGCCACCGATGCGGTGTCCCACGAGTGCGACCTCAACAGCGCGTTCGGTCTGCCGCTCGATGCTGCCGTGACCGAGGCCATGGAGCTGGGCGAAGACGTCTTGAAGGGACTCCGCACGAGCTCACCCCTCGTGGTGTGCACCGGTTCCCTCGAGCACGTCGCACATGATGGTGAGGATCCCATCGTGCTGTCGACGACCGCACTCGAGGCGTTCCGCTGGAGGCTGGGCCGACGGAGCCGCCCGCAGTTGCTCGAGATGGCGTGGTCAGCCGACCCGGGATCCCTCGTCGACGAACTCTGCATCTTCGGTCCGTCGCCGGTAGCGATCACCGAGGTGGTAACGACGCCGACAACCTCGAGCTGAGGGAGCGGTACTCCCCCGCCACCCGCTCGTTCCACATCGAACTGGGGTGCACGCGCCAGCGGTGCGGGTTGGACGCCGTCAGGTTGATCTCCTCGGGACGGAAGCTCAGCAGTGGACCGGGACACTGGCCCTCAAGCTCACCGACGGTCGCCTCGAACCTCTCCGAGGCGGCGTGCACCACGTTGACCGCCGAGGCCTCGGTGGCCACCACCGAGCAGATCTCCCATCGCTTGCACAGCCCCAAGATGAAGTCCGCTGAGCGCTCGACGCTAAAGAGTGGGGCCACGGCGGCGCGCTCACCGTCGAAGATCGCGGGATTGGTCACGCCGTGTTCGAGGTCGCAGGCGAACGAGATGATGCCGTCGTGAGCAAGGTCGGCAACCAGTGGAGCCAATCCCCGCCAGTGTGAGCCAACGAGGAGGACGCGATCACCCTCGTCGAGGTCTGCGAGGAGCCACTCGAGATCGATCTCGAAGTCGTCGTGCATGCTCGTGGGCTCCCTCCGGTTTGGTACTCGTGTAGTTCAGCAGAGCGCGGGGTACTGATCTGGGCAACCCTGGCTGAACGTGACGTCCGACAAGACCTACAGCGTTGGCGGGCCATCGCTCCAGGGAGCCCCCTTGGGGTGGGGGTAGGTTAGGCCGATGCCCGACAGCGCCCTGAGCAGCGGCGATGGCTTCGTCGATCCCGACCTCCAAGAGATCCCGCCACCGCCGCCGATCACCTGGAGGCCGATGCTCATGGTGATGGTCGGAGGTGGTATCGGCACCTTGGCCCGTGGTGAGCTCTTGGGGGCGGTCAGCCTCTCGGCGAGGTCGATCAACACCCACCTCGTGGCCATCAACGTCTCAGGGGCGTTCGTGCTCGGCGTGGTGGCGATGTTCTTCGACACGCACCACAGCGCCGCGAGCAGGTGGAGGCTGCTCGTCACCACGGGCCTGCTCGGAGGGTGGACCACCTACTCGTCAGTCGTCGGCTCCTCGGTGGTCGCCACCCACTCGAACCACCCAGTCCTCGCCATCTCCATCGGCTTGTGCAGCATTGGGTTGACCTTGCTCGGGGCGTGGGCTGGCTTGCTGTGCGGCCGCCGCCTGTTCCCGGCGCTTGCACCATGACCTTGGTCGTGGTGCTCGTGCTCTGCGGTGCGGCAGGATCAGCGTGCCGGTACGTCGCCGATGTGGCGATGCACCGGAGGCTCGGTCGTCCAACCTTCTACGGCACCTCTGTGGTCAACGTTGCGGGGTCATTCCTCATCGGGTTGTTCCTCGGTCTGGCGTGGCACCACCACCTCGACCCCCTGTGGCGCGCAGCGCTCATCACCGGATTCTGTGGTGGCTTCACCACCGCCTCAACCGCAGCAGTGGAGTCGATCCGGCTCGCCCGCACAGGTCAGCACCACCAGCTCGCCCTGCAGTTGGTGGGGACCTACGCACTGTCGATCGCCCTGTGCTTCGCTGGCGCCTGGCTTGGCGGAGTGCTCTGAGGTCTCCAAGCAGCGGCGTGGACGACGACCTAGGATTTGGCCAGAAGGAGGCCCCAATGACTGCACTGCTCCCCAACCCCCTTGGTGGCGTCTACGAGGACGTCGAGACCGAGCGGCTCTACCGCAAGCAGCGGCTCGCAGCCGGGTTCCGGCTCTTTGGTCGGTTCGGCTTCGACGAGGGTGTCGCTGGCCACATCACCGCTCGAGACCCTGAGGACCCGAACCGATTCTGGGTGAACCCCTTCGCCATGGCGTTCTCGCAGATCTCGGTCTCAGACTTGCTGTGCGTGGACGCCACCGGTGAGGTGGTCATCGGCGACCAACCGGTGAACCGGGCCGCGTTCGCCATTCACTCCCAGATCCACGAGCAGCGGCCCGATGTGGTGGCTGCCGCCCACAGCCACTCGGTGCACGGCAAGGCGTTCTCATCCCTCGGTCGGCTGCTCGACCCCATCACCCAAGATGTCTGCGCCTTCTACGGCGACCACGCCCTGTTCGACGACTACACCGGGGTCGTGCTCGACACCGAAGAGGGCAAGCGCATCGGCGCAGCCCTCGGTGACAACAAGGCCGTCATCTTGCGCAACCACGGGTTGTTGACCGTGGGCGGGAGCGTGGAGGAGGCGGTGTGGTGGTTCATCACCATGGAGCGTTCCTGCCAAGCGCAGCTGTTGGCGATGGCGGCGGGCACCCCGGTGCTCATCGACGAGGACTGCGCGACGCTGACCCACGACCAGGTGGGGAACCGAATTGCCGGGTTCTTGAGCTTCCAGCCGCTGCTCAACCAAATCGTGGCTGCCCAACCCGACCTGCTCGACTGAACCGGGCCTAGCGTCGGCCCAGGGTTCCCTCGGGTGTTCGCTTGTCGTGGAGGGTCTTGCGGTAGGCGAAGAGGTAGGCCGCAGCGAGGAGACCACCGAGGTAGCCGCCGCTCAGCAGCCATGCGGCAGCGAACAGCACGATCCAGATCCACCGCTGGGCTGATCCCACCATGTGCTTGCGCCGAACCACGAGGTCGACCACGGCCCACAGCACGAGCAGCAAGCACCCGAGCTGGATGAGCGAGAGCACGCTCGAGATGGGGTGGAGGAACAGGTCGAGCAGGAACACCACCGAGCTCAGCGAGCGTCGAAGGTCTGCACGAGCTGCCGGGCGGCACGGGCCTCATCGACCCGACGCACCGGGGTCGTCCTCGGCGCAGCGTGGAGCGCGTCAGGATCGGTGGTGGCCTCGGCGGCAATGTCGATGAGCGCGGTGGCGAGTGCTTCGAGGGTCTGCAGGCTCTCGGTCTCGGTCGGCTCAATCATGATGGCCTCGTCCACGATGAGTGGGAAGTAGACCGTCGGCGCGTGGAAGCCCTCCTCCATGAGCCGCTTGGCCACGTCGATGGCCTTGATCCCATGCTCCTTGCGCAGTGCCGTGAGCGAGAGCACGACCTCGTGCATGCAGGGGCGATCGAAGGCGACGTCGTAGGTTCCACTGAGCCGGACCCTGAGCCAGTTGGCGTTCAGCACGGCCCGCTCAGCGACCCGGCGGAGACCGTCGCTGCCGTGGAGCTCGATGTAGGCCAGCGCCCGAGCGAGCACGAGGGCATTGCCGTGCCAACCATGCACCCGGCCAATCGATGCCGGCGGGGTCACCCAGTCGTAGGCGCCATCGACCAACTGGGCCCGGGGGCCGGGCAAGAAGTCGACCAACTTGGAGGAGACCGCCACCGGGCCTGCACCTGGACCACCGCCGCCGTGGGGGGTGGCGAAGGTCTTGTGGAGGTTCATGTGCACCACGTCGAAGCCCATGTCGCCCGGGCGCACCACGCCCAAGATGGCGTTGAGGTTGGCGCCGTCGTAGTAGAGCAGTCCACCGACCTCATGGACCGCTTGGGCGATCTCGGCGATGTCCTCCTCGAACAATCCCAGTGTGTTGGGGTTGGTCAGCATGATCCCGGCCACATCGGTGTCGAGCACCGATCGCAGGGCATCCATGTCCACGCACCCTCGGGCATCTGAGGGCACGGTCGTGACCTCGTAGCCACCGAGGGTGACCGAGGCCGGGTTGGTGCCATGGGCCGAGTCCGGGATGATGATCCGGCGCCGAGTGTCGCCCCGAGCCTCGTGGTAGGCGCGCATCAGCAACAACCCGGTGAGCTCGCCTGCAGCCCCAGCAGCTGGCTGCAAGGTGGCAGCCGCCATGCCCGTGACCTCGCACAGGGCGCGCTCGAGGTCGACCAGCAGCTCCAGCCAACCTTGCGACAGCGACGCGGGGGCGCCGGGATGCACCTGGGCGAGGCCGGGCATCGCAGCGATGGCATCGCAGATCTTCGGGTTGTACTTCATGGTGCAGGAACCGAGCGGGTAGGCCCCGAGGTCCACCGAGAACTGCCGGTGGCTCAGGCGGGTCACGTGGCCGACGAGGTCTCGCTCAGAGACCTCTGCGAGGGGTACGGGCTCGGTGGCGAGCAGGGCGGGGTCGAAGAGCTCGGTTGCGGACCACTCGGGAATCTCGGTGGTGCGGAACTGGAAGCTCCGACGCCCCGGCACCGACAACTCGAAGATGGTGGGCTCAGCTTCGGTGCCCATGAGAGGTGCCGAAGCAGCCCGTCCGCCTGCGGGGATCGTGGTCATCGCTGTGCCGCCTTGGTGAGGGCATCGACGTAGGCGTCGAGTTGCCGTGCTGTTCGTCGCTCGGTCACCGAGACCAGCAAGGTGTGGTCGAGGTCGGCGGCGCTGATCGACGGGTCCGCTCCCCCGGTCAGCGCGCTGGCCGAGATGCCGGCCAAGAAGCCGGCGTCGGCCATGCGCTCGATGACCTGGGTTGCTGTGGCGTCGGTGCGCAGCGCCACTTCTCGGAAGACGACTTGCCCGGGATGCAGGGGGCGCACCGTCGCCTGGCCTTCGAGGCCATGGAGGAGGTACCGAGTGCCACGAGCGCAGCGCAGTGCCAACTCACGGAGGCCCGCGGTCCCAAGCCATCCCAACTGGATGGACGCAGCGACGGCCATCAGCGTCTGGTTGGTGCAGACGTTCGAGGTTGCCTTCTCTCGCCGGATGTCCTGCTCTCGGGTGCGCAAGGTGGTGACGTAGGCCTTGCGACCCTCGGTGTCCACCGTCTCTCCGACGAGACGGCCTGGGAGTCGGCGGAGGTGCTCGGTCGTGCACGCGAAGAGGCCCAAGTAGGGACCGCCGAAGCTGAGGGGCGTTCCAAAGGCTTGCCCCTCTCCCACTACCACGTCGGCCCCTTGGCTCCCTGGGGTCTTCAAGATGCCCGCAGCCACCGGATCGGTCGCCACGACGAGCACTGCGCCGAGGCGGTCGGCGAGGTCGCGGGCCACAGCGACCTCTTCGATGATGCCGAGGTAGTTCGGACTGGCGACCACGACGACGCCCGCCGTGCCGTCAACACCGGACCAATCCGTCCGGCCATCGACGAGGGGCACGAGCTCGAGTTGGTGACCGGTCCCCTGGGCGAAGGTCTCCACGACCTGTCGCCAGTGCGGATGGACGCCAGAGGAGCACACGATGCGCTGCGACTTGGCCGCAGCAGCGCCGAGGTTGACGGCCTCGACGAGCGCGGTGGCGCCGTCGTAGAGCGATGCGTTGGCCACGGGAAGACCGGTAATCCGGGCGATCATGGTCTGGAACTCGAAGATGGCCTGGAGGACGCCCTGGGCGACCTCTGGCTGGTAGGGCGTGTAGGCCGTCACGAACTCGCTCCGGCTCGAC
>CAINFA010000063.1 GCA_903847955.1 uncultured Actinomycetes bacterium | reverse complement strand
CCTCTCGGCCTCCGTCGAGGCCGCTTCCGGTGAGGTTCCCCGATCCGACGAGGAGGCGGGCCGTCCGCGCGGTGGCGATCAAGTAGCTCTTGGGATGGAACCGACCGGTTCCGAGCTGAACCGAGCGGAGAAGCCAGCGGCTGTTCACAGGTCCGACAAGGTCAAGGCGATCGGCAGGGACGGCCGCCAAGGTGTCATCCACGCAACGGCGATCAGCAAGAACGGCGATGTTGAGCGGAGGGTCGCCGAGCCGGCGGAGGAGGTACTCGTTGAAGAGGGCTAGCTGGATGTTGTACGTCGTGGCCCAGAAGGCGACTCGGTCGCTACGAAACAGTTCATCGATCGGCTTGACGGTGCTCGACGGAGAGGCATCGTCAGTGGTCATGCGAACACTTCATCGATGAAGGCTCGTCCCATGGCTGTGAGCTGTGCTTCGTCGCCATCCCGATCCCAGAAGCCAAGGTCCCAGGTGAGCCATCCCAACGGCCCATTGCGGGTTGCAGCGAGCGGGAAGCGACCAATGCCGTTGTCGTAGAACTGAACGCGCCCATCTTCCCAGCGGAACCGGAAGGTGTACTCGGGCAGCTTCGAGTATGCGATGCGCTCGTGGACGCTCAGAACGAACGTGTGGGTCAACCACCACAGACTGTCGAGGACGGTCGGGTTGGCGTCGAGGTGGGTCGTGACTCCCCCGAGCACGGAGGCGAGCGACGGTTGCCAGGTGGATCTCAACGATGCCGCATTGCTCCAGCCGAGGTCGGCTCTATGGCCGGCCCGGCGATGGAGTTCGAGCAGGACGATGAGGCCGCTTGCTGCGTTGTCGAGCCGCTCGGTTGCTGCACGGAGTTCTTCGAGTGATGCGTCCGCAACGTTGCCGGTGACTGAGTCCCCGAGGCTGATGGTGCCCTTAGTGATGCTGGCTGCGAGTTCGGTCGTCGGCATGGTGGGATCCAACAGCGGCGGGCCGCTGAGCATCGCTCGTGCCAGCTCCTTGGTTTCGTCCCACGACAGGCCTTCACCACGACGAGATCGCGTGCCGCTTAGACCAAGCCGACAGAAGTCTGACCAGATGCTGCACAAGCATTCCTGCCAGACGTCCTTAGCAATGAGCCCTGCCCACTGCCCGGCGACGATCGCCTGTTCGTCTGACCTCGGCGGAGGCGAAGTCCACAGAGCTTCTCGATAGGCGCCGTTGTCGTCCGGTACTGCCGGGTTGGCATCGATGAGAGTGAGGTAGTGCGCGACGCTCCGGCGTCGCTGGGTCACGGCGGCCGATCGCGGCATCACCTCGTCGACGGCTGTGTCGTCAGCGCGAAGCTCGACCTCCTCCGCTTCGATGCCTGGATCAGATCCGAACATGGCTTCGTACACGGCACGGCGCTCGTCCTCGCGCCGGTTGAGCTGACAGAGGCATGCGACGTTCGCGTACTCGACGAGGACATCTAGCGGAAGCGGGTCGGACCGCAACATCCAGCTCTGCGCGTAGGCCGTGTCGGCGACAGCACCGCGGAACGTGTCGGCGAGGCGATGTGCGCGCTCGGTGTCGTACAAGACATCGATGGGGATAGGGGTCTCCCCAAGAAGCGTGCCGCTTCGCGCAACGATCCCCATCTCAGACAGCGGTGACCGGTAGTAGAGGCCGAACCCGCCGAAAGGACTCTCCACGGATTCGCCGCGCGGATAGGGAGGCTCCTGGTGCCCCACAACGCCCCTGAGCCTCTGTGCACCCACGGGGCTCGAGTCGCAGCCGTGGGGGCAGTTCAGGACGGCGAGTCCGTACTCCCACTCTCTGGCTTTGATGAAGTCAGAAAGGGCGGCACCATTCGTGGGACGGCGCTGCTCTCGATACAGATCGAGGAGGTAGGCATAGAAGGAGAGATAGCGCGCACGGCGAGACAGCTCCAAGATCCCTGGCAAGAGCCGGGGCATGAGACGATCGATCGTGGTTGTTTGAAGGCCAAGCGGGTCACGGCCTTCTTTGACGTCTAGCGATGGTCGAACCCAGCGTGGCGGCCCGACTATCCCGATCTCGTCAGACGGAGCAGTCTGCGCCACGGCTACCTCGGGCGTTCGGCACGATTCCCATCCCGACATCCTGCCTCAGTTGCGTTGATCTGGGCCTAGCTTCGGGCCGATTGAAGCCTCATTGAGACTCCCGTGGCCGCTTGGGAGATCCCTCGGTCGTGAGGCAGGCCCACGTCGATGGCAGCAGGTATCGTGACCCCGATGTCCACCCTCCTTGCCATCGATGCCGGCACCACCGGCGTCCGAACTTTGGCCATCGCAGGGGATGGAACCGTCGAGGAAGTGGCCTACCGACCCTTGACCCAGCACTTCCCGGCCCCCGGGCTGGTCGAGCACGACGCCACCGAGATCTGGGCCAAGGTGCTCGAGACCTTGGCGGAGGTGGCCGCAGCGCTGCAGGCCAGAGGTGCGGTGGTGGCGGGCGTCGGCATCACCAACCAGCGAGAGACCACCATCGCCTTCGATCGCTCGACGGGGCTCCCCTGCGCCAAGGCCATCGTCTGGCAGGACCGTCGCACCACCGCCCACTGCGAGCAGCTCAAGGCAGCAGGGCACGAGCCACTGGTGCGGAGCACCACCGGCCTCGTGCTCGACCCGTACTTCTCTGCCACCAAGATGGCGTGGCTCCTCGAGCACACCACCGCGGGCACGACGCCGAACCTCGGGCTGTGCACCGTCGACGCCTGGCTGCTGTGGAACCTGACCGGCGGGGTGCACTCGGGCCGCTTCGCCACCGACGTCGCCAATGCCTCGCGCACCTCCCTGCTCGATCTCTCGAGCACCAGGTGGTCTGCGCCCATGGCCGAGCTGTTCGGCGTGCCCCTCGAGGCATTGCCCGAGCTCGGGGCCACCGCCAGCGACTTCGGCACCATCGACGCCACCGTCGTCCCCGCGCTGGCTGGGGTCCGGGTGGGGGCCATGATCGGCGACCAGCAGTCGGCGCTGTTCGGCCAGGCGTGCGTCACCCCCGGCATGGTCAAGGCCACCTACGGCACCGGGTGCTTCGTGCTCGAGAACATCGGCACCTCCCCCACCACCGCCGAGGGGCTCACCACCTCCATCGCCTGGCAGCTCGACACCGGCCCGGTGACCTACGCCCTCGAGGGTTCGGCCTTCGTGGCCGGAGCCGCCATCCAGTGGCTGCGGGACGAACTCGGCCTGATCACCGACGCTGCTGCGCTCGAGCCGCTGGCGCGCACGGTGCCTGATGCGGGTGAGGTGCTCGTGGTCCCGGCCTTCACCGGGCTCGGCAGCCCGTGGTTCGATCCCCGGGCCCGGGGCATGATCTCGGGGCTGAGCCGCGGCGCGGGTCGAGCCCAGCTGGCCCGGGCCACCATCGATGCCTTGAGCTTCCAGGTGACCGCCATGGTCGACGCCATGGCCGAGGCCAGCCACACCACCTTGGCAGGGGTTCGGGTGGATGGCGGTGCCGCAGCGATGGACGTGCTGTGCCAGCTCCAAGCCGATCAGCTCGGCGTGGTGGTGGAGCGGCCCGCATCGGTGGAGACCACCGCCATCGGCGCTGCCGCCCTGGCTGGACTCACGACCGGCGTCTTCGATCGCCCTGAGGACTTCACCGATCGCTGGACGCCAGCGAGGTCCTTCACCCCATCGGCAGAGCGCGAGGTGGCTCGCACCACCTACCGCCGCTGGCTCGAGGCCGTCGAGCGGGTGCGGACGACCTAGCGCAGCTTGTCGAGGGCACCGCGGAGGTTCCGGGTGGCCTGGGCGATGCGCTGCTCGTTCTCGATGAGGGCGAAGCGGACGTAGCCCTCCCCACCAGGACCGAACCCCACGCCAGGCGAGGTAGCCACATCAGCTTCTTGGACCAAGAACTTGGCGAACTCGAGGCTGCCCATCTCGCGGTAGGGCTCAGGGATGGGGGCCCAGACGAACATGGTGCCCTGCGGAGGGGTCAGCTCCCAGCCGATGCGGTTCAGCCCATCGCACAGCGCATCGCGGCGCGACTGGTAGATGGCGTTGAGCTCACGGGGGTAGTCCGGTGCCTCGTTCATCGCCACGATGGCAGCGATCTGGATGGGCTGGAAGGTGCCGTAGTCGAGGTAGCTCTTGATCTTGGTCAACGCTGCGACGATCTCGTGGTTGCCCACCATGAAGCCCACCCGCCAGCCGGCCATGGAGAAGGACTTGGTCAAGGTGTACAGCTCAACCGCCACCTCCTTGGCGCCCTCAACCTGGAGGATGGACGGGGGCTCGTAGCCATCGAAGCCGAGGTCGGCGTAGGCGAAGTCGTGGACCAAGATCACCCCGTGCTCTCGGGCGAAGTCGACGATGCGCTGCATGAAGTCGAGGTCCACGCAGGCGGTGGTGGGGTTGTGGGGGAACGACAACACGATGACCCGGGGCTTGGGCCACGCCGTGTTCCACGACTCCATGAGGTTGTCGAAGAACTCGTCACCTGGAGACTGCGAGCCCGCACCACCTTCGGTGGTGTTGGGGCCGTGCAAGCGCACGTGGCGCACCTCGGCGCCTGCGAACAGCGGTGAGTAGATGTGCACCGGGTACGACGGCGAGGGCACGAGGACCGAGTCGCCCGGACCGAGCAGCACCCACATCAGGTGGCTGAGACCCTCCTTGGCACCAATGGTGGCCACCACCTCACGCTCGGGGTCAATGGCCACGCCGAACTTGCGCTGGTAGAGGGTGGAGATGGCCAGGCGCAGGTTGGGGATGCCCTTGGAGGACGAGTAGCGGTGGTTCTTGGCGTTGTGGGCAGCCTCTGCCAGCTTGTCCACCGCCACCTCAGGAGAGGGCAGGTCGGGGTTGCCGAACCCGAGGTCGACCACATCGCGACCTTGGTGGCGGGCCTCGGTCCGCAGCTCGTTGATGGTGGCGAAGACGTAGGGCGGCAGCCCGTTGATTCGGCGGAACTCCATGGGCAACGCTACCTTGCAGCCGAGTCCACCACTGCTGCCCAGGCCTGGGCCAACCGCACCTCGTCGATGGGGTAGCTCCACACCGCCCAGGTGGCACCGGCTCGCGCCAGCGCTCCGAGCAGCTCGACCAGCGCCTCGTCTCCTTGGGGGGCGAACCCAGCCCAGCACACCGGCCCCGTGCGCCCGAGCTCCTCGACCTCCTCGGGTGCGCCGCCCCAGCAGTTCACCGTCACCCCGAGCCTTCGCGCCAGTTGGATGGTGGCCGGCGCCCCGCCCCCAATCCACACCTCGGTGCCCTGGGCGTGGAGGCGCCCGGCGAGGGCACCAAGAGCCAGGCGCCGCTCGGCTGCGGGGGCGAAGGCAATGCCGTAGGCCTCGTTCTCGAGCCGTGACTTCGAGTCACCGGTCCCCAGTGGCGCCAGCACCCGACCAGGACCGATCTGCTCGAGGGCGGCGAACTGGCGCTCGAGCGTGGCGTTGTCCACGAGACCAATGCGGGCCACGAGGGGACCCACCCTGAGCGAGGTCGTGGTGGCGAGCACCCGAGCCAAGATCGGGAAGGGTGCCAGCGCTGGGCGCTCGGGATGGCCCATGGGCCACAGGTGGTCGTAGCAGAAGACCCCGTCAATCCCGGCCGCCTCGGCTCGCTGAGCGGCCTCGAGGACCGGGCCCACCTCGGCGCTGAAGCTCGGAAGCACCACGCCGAGCTTCACCGCGCACTCCGCTGCTCGCCAACCAGTGCTGCGCCAATCGCCCCCGCACGTGAACCGAGGGCGGTGGGGACGAGCTCGGGTGGCGGGCGGAGCCTGCCCCCCTCCAGCTCGCCGATGAGGGCC
Organism: uncultured Actinomycetes bacterium; assembly: GCA_903847955.1. Taxonomy (GTDB): domain Bacteria; phylum Actinomycetota; class Acidimicrobiia; order Acidimicrobiales; family RAAP-2; genus CAINFA01. The sequence continues at coordinate 12,257 of CAINFA010000063.1, read as the reverse complement.
TGACGAGTGGGCTCGAGCAAGACGTCGTGTGCATCGCCCACGCCTCCACCAAGCAGCACGAGCGAGGGGTCGAAGCAGCAGCACAGGTTGGCGATGCCTCGTGCCAGCCACCAGCAGAACTCCCCCACCAGCTCAGTGGCCACCGGGTGCTGCGCCCTTGCCAGGTCCAACAGCTGCTCAGGGGTGGTGCTTGGCTCCAGCCGACCTGCGGCGATGGCCTCGGTCACCTGACGGTGGAGTGCAGCCCCTGAGGCGTAGCGCTCGAGGCATCCCCGACTGCCGCACGGACAACGAGGCCCCGTGGGGTCCACCATGAGGTGCCCGAACTCCCCTGCGAAGCCGCTCGATCCTCGCAGCACCACCCCACCGACGATGGCCGCCCCGCCGATGCCGGTGCCGAGGGTGATCAGCAGCGCGTGCTCGACGCCCCGGGCGGCGCCGAAGTGGTGCTCGGCCAACGCCGCGCAGTTGGCGTCGTTGTCGATGCCCACCGCTGCTCGACCAAGCCTGGTCGCCACCAGCTGCTCGAGGTCGGCCCCAATGGCACCGTGCAGGTTCGGGGCGAAGACCAGCACGCCGTCGCGTCGAACCATGCCTGGGATCCCCACCCCGATCGCCACCGAATCGAGGTCCTCGATGCCGGTTCGGGTGGCCACCTCGACCACCACCTCTGCGATGGCATCGGCCACCGCCGTCCCCCGCGGACGACCTGCGGCCTCGTCGTCCACTTGGGGGGTGGATACCCGGTGCTCGGTGAGCACCCGGCCATCAGGCCCGAGCGCCAGCCCCAGCACCTTGGTCCCTCCGACGTCTACCCCGATCGAGACGACCTCGGTGTGACGAGGGCTCACGAGGTGGACTCGACCCGGGCCTTCAGCTCGCGCAGTGCCGTGGACCGAATCCGGGCTTCAGCTCGTGACTTGACGAAGCCGGGAATCGGGACCTTGAGCGCCACCTCGAGGTGGTAGATGACGACGGTCGATCCTCCTTCGCCCAGCTCGAAGGTGTAGGTGCCATCGAGTCGGTCCACGAGATCGCTCTCGGTCAACTTCCAGCTCAGCACCCCAGGAGCGGCGCTGTAGTCGTAGCGCAGGGTGTAGGTGGTGGATCGCCCCATGGCCGCAGCCCGGAACTCAATGAGGGCAGGCCGGTGCTGGTCGTCGAGCTCAAGCACGTGCACCGACTTGACGTCGGCGATCCAGTCTGGGTACGCCTCGAGGTCTGCGGCGACGTCGTAGCAGCGCTGTGGAGACGCGGCGATCACGATTTGCTCGGTTGCCTGATCCGTCACATCAACCCTTCCTCGGCAGAGCCCCCGGCCCTCAGTGGCCCCATCGTAAGGCCTTCGGCCAGCCTACGGCTGAGCAGGTCGTAGTCGAAGGATCTCCGCGCCCGGTGGCGAGCCTGCTCGGCCATCTGCCCTCGTGCGCTCGCATTGGCCAGCAACGTGCCAAGCGCTGCTGTCACCGCTGCTGGAGCACCTGGCTGATCGACCACGAGGCCAGTCACCCCATGCTCCACCGCTTCATCTGCCCCGCCGCTGCGCCCGGCCAGCTGGGCCACACCCGCAGCAGCGGCTTCGAGGTAGACGATGCCGAACCCCTCCTGCTCGAGGCCCAGCCAGCGGTTCCGGCAGGGGGCGGCGTAGACGTCGGCAGCCCCGAGCAGCCCTGGGAGGTCCTCGTCTGGCACGTAGCCCACGAACTGCACCGGCACCCCGAGCTTCGACGCCCGCCGCTCGAGCTGAGCCCGCTGCCGACCAGACCCCCCGACCACCACGCGCAGTCCTGGGTGCGTCGGCATGAGCAGCGCGGCAGCTTCGATGAGGACGTCGACGCCCTTCCTCGGCACGAGGCGCACCACGGAGACCACCACCTCCGCATCGGGTTCGAGGCCGAGCCTCGCCCTCGTCGCCAGGCGATCTTCGGGGGTTGAGGGCGTGAAGCGCTCGTGGTCGACGCCAGGAGGGACCTGGATGACCCGGGGCATCGCCTCCTTGGCCACCCGCCGAGCCTCACGCTCGGGGTACCCACCGGCCGCGACGGCCACGACTGCACCAGCGAGGACCCGCCGCAGGCTCGAACGCACGATGGGGAGCCGGCCTGGGATGGTCACCTCTGCCCCGTGCAGCACCACGCCGTAGGGCAGCTCCAACGAGGGCCCGACCAAACCAAGTGGCCACGCCGGATCGAGCAGCACGAGGTCGGCCCCCACCCGTCGGGCTTCGGCGTCAATCTGGTCTCGGAGTCGTCGAGTTGGCAGGAAGACCGTGCGGGCATCGAGGCGAGAGATCGACCGTCCCTCGGCTCGCCACCGAGCATCGAAGGCGGGGGCGCCAGGATCTGAACTCGCCGTCAGCACCGAGAAGCTCGACGGCTCGAGTCGACTCCACAGCTCGTAGAGGTAGCTCTGGATCCCCCCCACCTTGGGAGCGAAGTCGTTGGTGACGAGCAGGTGCTTGGTCACCGCAGCACGACCAGGGTGGGTTCAGCTGATCTTGGCCTCAAAGCGGAGCTCGGGCACGAGACCAGCCTGGCTGAGGAGCCGGAGGCCGCGCTCTTCGGCGGCGTCAATGATGACCGCATCCTCGGGCTCACGGTTGAGCAGGAAGCTGACCACGCAGTCGCCACACGCGTCGCTGTGTCGAAGCTGGCAGTCACCGCAGTCGATGGTAAGGCACGCAGCCATAGCAGGCTCCTCTCGGGGGTCGATGGCGTCATCGTGCCCAAGGGCTGTGACACCGCCCACCTCGGAACCAGCTCAACCGCCAGCGCGGAGCCGGGGGACCGACCGATCCTCACCCGCCAGCGCTGCATCGAGGTGCTCACGTACCTGGGGCACCGACCACGCCACCCCTTCGGTCAGCACCGTGCGGCTCGAGGCATCGAGGAGCACGAAGAAGGGGCCGCTGTGGACGGCGAAGGCCCGGTAGGGCTCGGCGCCAACAACCACGCGTACCTCAGGCGCTGCACGCTCGACGGCTTCGGTCAGGGAGAGATCGAGCTCTGTGAGGCAGAGCACCAACCGCTCCTGGCGGCACAGCCCACTCCCAACGGGTTGGGCTGCAGCCTCGAAGAAGCAGGCACAGCCATCGCAGTGGGCCTTGAGGAAGACCAGGAGCTCGAGGCCCTGACCCGAACCAAGCTGGAGCAGCTCGCCGAACCGGTCTCGGACGTCGAGCGGGGCATCGAGCCGGCGCTGGGGACGCTCCTCTCGGTTGAACACCATCTCGGACAGCAGTGGTGGCTGCCCCGGAGGTGGTTGGCTCAACGAGCGCCCTCGAGTGGCACCTCGTCGGCGCTCTCTCCTGGCTCGAGCACGGTCTCGACCGATCGCCCGTGTCCGCACCAACGGCAGGAGACCTCGTCAACGTGCTCGTCGAGGACGGTCAGATCCTCCACCTCGAGGTCGCCGCCCACCGAGTAGTGGTAGAAGGCCCGCTCGGTGCGCGAGGTGGTGACGTCGAAGCGGGTCAGGTTGCCGCACGCCGTGCAGCGGAAGCGAGGAGTAGCCACGCCCCAAGGCTACCTGCCTCGATGCCGTGGTCCGGCCAGTGGGTCTCAGTCCTGCCGATCCCCTGGGGTTCCACCCACCGCGGGTTGACCCATCGGAGGGGTGTGCTCGAGAGGGAGTCGTTGGGTGGTGAAGGTCCGCTCCGGCTCATCGCCGAGCAACGGCGGTGGCTCGGGCTCCTCCTCGTCGTACAGCCGAGGCTGGGTGGCCGACACCATGGGCAGGTCCTTGGCCGAGGGTGGAGGTACGGGATCCTCCAGCACCCCCTCGAGGTCGTCGTAGGCCTGGGTGGCTCGCGGCCGAGGTACGGGGTCTGGAGCCGGCGCCGGTCCTCCACGGGTGCAGAGCTCGACCTCGTAGGTCACCACCCGTTCGAACGAACGTGGCTGGCGCACGAGCTCAAGTCGCAAAGGATCACCGTCGAGCACCTCGAGCTGCACCGCTCCACGACCAAGGAGTCGGTCGCCCAAGCTCTGCTGCACCTCGATCTCGACGATGCGATGCAACCGCACCTGTTGGAGGTCTCGTCGAACAACGCCCGCCCGGAACAGCAGCCGCTCAGAGGTCAGTACGGTGGTCGTCTGCCGCCACCGCAGGACCTCGGCCATGAGGCGGGCTCCTGGCACGGCGATCACCGCGACCGAGACGATGACGGCCCACCGCTTGAGCGGTGCGGTCGCGACGTCAACGGCGATGACCGCAGCCGCAACAGCAAGGGTCACGAGGAGCGGACGAGCGAAGTAGCTCCAGTGGGGGTGGACCTCGACAACCACCTCCTCGTCAGCACCGAGGATGCTCTGCGGGAGGGGCACCGTGCCATCGTACCGAGGGCGCTCCGGCCGGGCCGAGAGTGCTCTCGGGCTCAGCTTCCGTCGGTGAGGTGGGCGAAGGTCAGCTCGTGGTCGAGCGAACCGACGATGTGCACACCCACCCGTCCCGATCGACGCTGCACGTCGCGAACCACCATGGCGGTCACCGAGGTCAGCGACCTCGCCTCGAACTCCCTCGTGACCTCGCCCTCTAAGTGCTTGGCCACGTAGCCCGCTGCCCGGAACGAACGCCGCTCCCCAACGCCGATGGAGCAGCGCTCGGGGTACTGCCGGGTCGGGTCAGGTCGCAGCACGACCTGCTCACCCACCTCGAAGCTCTCGTGCTGGAGGAACCGGTGGTGGTAGTGGCCGTCGACCGACTCGAGCAAGAAGAGTCCCGGGTCCCAGCCCTCAATGGCGGCGCGCTGGTGCTGGTCTTCGAAGGGGTGGAAGCAGTGCCGACCGATGATCCCGTCGGTGAGCGCAGACTCGAAGGGTTCCTCGACCGGTGCGAGCCAGACGGTGAGAGCACCCCCCGTCGACCAGCGCTGCGCTCGAGCCTTCCTGCGGAACACCTGTCCTCCGAGTACCGCTGACAGGGGAGCAACCTAGTTCGCTCCTGCCAGCCGAGCAATGCGTCCTTGGTCCTTGCGTGCGCTCCCTATGCACTGAGCCACCGCTCGGGTACGGTGACGGTACGTCGGCGGTCGGGGGAGCAATGACAGACGAGCACGGCCAGTTTCCTGCCGGAGTCCTCGACGTCGTCGAGGCCATGTACGCCATCGTCAACGCCGATGGGTGCATCACCGCCACCAACCGGTCCTGGCGCACCAACCTGCCGAGCATGGGCTACCCCGCAGCGCTGTGCAACGTCGGTGGCGATGCCCGGCTCTTGGCCGGCAACCTCATCGCCGGCGGCATCGACAACGCCGAGCTCGCGCTCGACCTCGGTGAGCGCGCACTGCAGGGGTCGGAGTACCCCCTGTCGGTGGTGGTGAGCCAGAGCAACGACGTCGAGCGCACCGCCTTTGAGATCACCTTCCACCACCTCGAAGGTGGCAACCTCCTCATCACCGTCTGGGATTCCCCCGTCGCCACCATGGCAGAGCGCACCGGCGAGCCCTACGGGCCCGCGTCCCCCCACACGATGTACGACGTCAACCGCTGGACCGAGCACGTCGCGGCCAACTTGGCTCGGCTCCCCAAGCTCGGGAGCTTCGTCATCGTCATGGTGGAGCTGGTCGGCTTCGATGAGGTGCTCGAGGTCGTCGGCCCCAATGCTGCCTAAAAGATGCTGTGGAAGTTGTTCGTCCGCCTCGATCGCTTGGCAGGCGAGCAGGGCTTCGGCGTACGGACCTCCAACAGCTCGTTCGCCTTCGGGATCAGCGGAGTCACCGAGACCACGAGCGAGATCGAGAGCCTCTTCGAATCGGTCCTTGGGGCAGAGATCATGGCGGGCGAAGCGGCGGTGACCTTCCGAGCTGCGGTGGCTGCCGAGGCCAACGCGGCCGACTTCGAGGTGCCCGAGGCGTTGCTCAAGCGGGTTCGGCTGCGCCTCGGCGATCGACTGCAGGACCTCGAGGTCAGCCCGCCCACCATTCGCCACGTGGCGGAGCCTGCCGGCGGGGTTTGCTAGCCACCACCTCGCCACGACGAAATACACAGTCCCCCGGGTGCCGTGCACTACCTTGATCGGCGATCTGAGGAGGCGCGGTGCGGATCGCTCGCTCATTCATATCTCTAGCCGCGGTCCTCGTGCTGTCGATGCTGCCGAGTACGCCAGGAGGGACTGCCAGCGCCTCGCTCCATCCCCACGATGGCCCCGCCGCCTGCACGGCTGGCGCGCCAGCCGCGGGGTACCGGGGGTACTGCGGGACCTACGGTGGCTACAACACTTGGTACGGGTCCTACGGCCCAGGATTCCCCAACCAGTTGGGCTGGGTCTTCTGCGCCAACGACCCCTCCCACCCGGGGAAGTACCCCTCCCCCACCTACAGCTACACCCCGAGCGGCCCTCCGGCAGGAGCCTCGACCACCCAAACCCCCCAGCTGGGCTTCGCCATCTCCGAGGCCGAGGCTCGGGGGTGGATGCGCAACGGCGTGGCGGGGAGCTTCAGTGCAGACCAAGCCCACGTGGCTACGCAGTTCTTGGTCCGCCGCACACTGTGGAACGTCGCACCTCCCACCATGGACGCTGCGCTCCAGCGGGCCTGGATCGCCATCACCGGCCTGTTCAACCAAGCTGCGGGGGCATCGGGCACCCCCGTCCTCGGGCTCGGCCTCCAAGGCGGAGGGAGCACCTTCGCCACCACCGCCACCATCACCGGATCGCTGACCTTCCCAGGGAGTGCCAAGCCGCTCGTGGGCACCTCGGTGACCCTCGGTGTCACCGGTGCCACCTTCACCAGCGCCACGGGGCCGACGTCGTTGACCCTGACCACCTCATCGGCGGGGACCTTCACCGCCACCCTCGTCAACACCACAGCGGCCGCCCATCCGGTCACCGTCACCGCTCGTTCCCAGGTCGGTCAACTCGGGGTCAGCTTCTACCGACCAACCCAGTACGTCACCGACGCCCAAGTGGTGGTCGGCACCGCCAGCCCCACCGCCCGAGCCCAGAGCCTGTTCCTCAACACCACTGCCCTCGAGGGGCAGATCGCCATCTCGAAGGCGGTCGACGACCCTGGCTACTACGGCCCCGAGGGCGCCCAGTTCCAGGTCCTCGACGGCACCGGGCAGGTGCTCACCACCTTGACCACCGACGAACAAGGAGCAGCGGGGCCAACCGAGCCACTCCCCATCGGGACCTACACCGTCCATGAGGTCGAGCCACCCGAGGGCTACCAGCCGAGTCCCGACCAGAGCGTGACGGTCACCGCAGGGCAGACCACCACCGTCAGCTACAGCGGCTCCACCATTGAGCGGGCGATCACCGCGTCACTCTCGCTGCGTAAGGTCGACGCCACCTCAGGAGTGGGGCTCGGTGGAGCGGTGCTCGAGCTGGCCTTCGACCCCACCAACGCAGGCACCTACACCGAGGTCATCGGCACCTGCACCACCGCAACCGATGGCACCTGCGAGGTGCCGGGGCAATCCACGCTCTTGCCGGGCAACTACGAGGTGACCGAACTGGAGGCACCTCCCGGGTACCTCGTGGCCGATCCCGCCACCACCAAGGTCACCCTCATCCCTGGCGAGGTGGCCACGGTGCACTTCGCTGACCACCCAGCGCTCACCAGCCTCGGGGTGGCCAAGTTCAACGCCTCGAGTCCGACCACGGCCGTGCCCGGTGCGGTCTACGACCTCTACGCCGTCGACCCCGCTCCGCCCTCGGGCCCGTCTGGTCCCACCCCACCCGATGCCGCCGTGGTGGCGCAGATGACCTGGTGGGATCGAGGCACCACCGACGCCGAGGGGCAGCTCCGCTTCACCATCCCGGTGGGCTACCGCTGGTGTGTCAAGGAGCACCGGGCCCCGGCCGGCTTCGATGTCGACCCCGGCCTGCACTGCACGGCCACCGTGCGCTCCACCGCTCGCAACGTCGAGCTGACTGATGCCACCGAGCTGGCCAACCTCGAGGTGTTCAAGTACAACGCCTCGAGCCCGGGTACCGGCATCCCCGGCGCTACCTACGACCTGTTCGTGCGGGGCGACTTCCCCGCCGGGTACCCGCCGGTTCCCGAGCCTGCAGGGGTCGTCGTGCCCGGGGGCACCGCGTACTTCGACACCAAGACCACCGATGCCACAGGCCACCTCGAGTTCTCCCTCCCCTCGGGCTACGCCTGGTGCGTGCAGGAGCGAACCGCTCCCGCTGGCTACGCGCTCGACCCTGGCCTGCACTGCACCGACGTCCTCACCTCCACCTCTCCACCTTCAGCCACCACGGTGGCCGTACCCGAGCGACCAGAGCTCCCCTTCACCGGTGCGCCCGATCCACGGTGGTGGTGGTTGGGACTGGCGCTGGTCGTGGTCGGCGCCGGACTGCTGCTCCTCGACCGGGCACGTCGGCCGGTGCACTAGCCGCAGGGTGCTTATGCTCTCTGCGAGGAGCAGCACGCACCGAGGAGCGACCATGGCCGTGACAGAGATCCACCCCAACGAGGTTCGGGCCCGCCGCGCTGCGGGCGAGACCGTGTTCCTCCTCGACGTCCGAGAGGACGACGAGGTGGCCGCCTGGGCCTACCCCGACGCCATCCACATCCCGCTCGGTCAGCTCGAGGCCCGCCTCGCCGAACTCCCCACCGACGTCGAGATCGTCTGCGCCTGCCACGCCGGCGGACGGTCCCTCAAGGCCGCCACCTTCTTGGAGACCACCGGTCGCACCACCGCGAACCTGACCGGCGGCGCCCTCGAGTGGGCGGCGAGCGACGAGGGGTGAGCACGAGCGCTCGCCGACGGAGCCGAGCACGGTGAGCCCCTCCCGGCGGTCGCCGCTCGAGCGACTCCCCCAAGCCATCGCCGAGCAGGTGGTGAAGCTCGTCGTCGAGGCGCTCGACGTCAACGCCCTCATCGAGCGAGTCGACGTCGATGCCTTGGTCAACCGGGTGGACGTCGACGCCCTCGTCGCACGAGTGGACGCCGATGCACTGCTCCGCCGGGTGGACGTGCAGTCGGTGGTGGACCGAGTGGACCCCGACCAGGTGGTGGATCGGGTCGACGTGCAGCGCCTGCTCGACCGGGTGGACGTTGACGCGCTGATGGCCAAGGTCAACGTGCAAGACGTGGTGGATCGGGTCGACGTCGACGCCATCTTGGCCAAGGTCGACATCGATGCATTGGTGGAGCAGACCGAGCTCGGCACCATCATCGCCAGGTCAACGAGCGGCATCATGACCGAGGTCCTCGACCTCGTACGCCGCCAGGTCGTAGCCGTCGACGACCTCGTGGTCCGAGTCGTCCAAGCGGTGCTGCGGCGGAGTCACCACGAGCTCCCAACCGGCCCGGGGATGAGCACCCAGGCCACCTTCAAGGCGGTGAGCAGCGACGGGGGCACCTCGCGCCAGGGCACCTACGCCGGACCCGTCAGCCGGCTTGGCGGCATCGCGTTCGATGCGGGGGCGATCTGGGGGCTGTTCGTGCTGTGCACCGCAGCGATCTCGTGGAGCTGGACCTTGGTCACCGGCCACGGCTTCAACATCAACCGCCACCACCTCGCCGTGCTGTGCGCCATGGTGCCGTGGAGCTTCGTCTACTTCTCCTACCAGTGGCACCTCGGTGGTCGAACCCTCGGCCAAGCATTCTTCGGCATCAAGGTCACCAACCTCGACGCGAAGCCGCTGACCGGATGGCAGGCGGCGGTGCGCACCCTCATGCTCCCCGTTGCCATCGCACCCGCGGGGTTGGGATGCCTCGGCGTGGTGCTCGGCAGCCGCCGTCAGGGACTCTTCGATCGGGTCGCCAAGACGGCGGTGATCTACGACTGGGACGCCGAATCCTCACGCCTCCGGTGGCTGGCCAAGCGGCCGGCGCCCTCCACGACCGGCGAGGATCTCGCCAGCTGATCAGGCGTTGCGCAGCTGGTGGGCGGCGGTGTCGAGGTAGGCGATGAGCTCGGCACGCTCGGGTCCATCGAGCCCCGTGGCCGCAACCGCAGCGAGCATGGCCGAGAGCCACTGGTCCCGCAGTTCGACGTCGATGGTGAAGGGTGCGTGGCGCATCCGAAGCCTCGGGTGCCCGCGCAGCTCGTTGTAGGTCTCGGGCCCGCCGAAGTACTGGATGAGGAAGAGCCGCAGGTGCTCATGGGCTGCCGTGGGGTCCTCGGGGTACAGCGCCCGCAGGGCAGGGCGCGCTTCGACCTCCTCATGGAAATGTGCGATCAAGACGTCGAAGAACCCTGCTCCGCCCACGCGCTCGAAGAACGAGGCGGGTGGCTCTCGTCTCGTGAACGTCAGCGCTGGCACCGCACCACCTCTCCCGTGAGCGCGTTGCCGGAGCGCCCGGGTTTCACCCTAGTGAGCAGGTGAAGGCCCGCAGGCCTCGCAACGCTCCGCTCAGCCGGCGTTGGGGTACTCGGTAGCGATGAGGTTGGGGTAGGCCGCCTGCAGCGTGGCGGGCTTGGCGAACCCGACCGTCGAGGCATCGAAGCCCAAGAAGTGCCGAGCAGCGGCCACGGTGATCTGATCGAGCAGCGGCCGGTCAGCCGTCGGCGCCACGTCAGGCGCAGAGCAGCCGTCGGTGGCGAGGGGCACGAGCTGGGCTGGCACCGAGATGCCGAGGTCCTTGGCGATGGCGATGATGCCGCCATCGCCGTTACCGATCTCGCAGATCTCGTCGTAGGCGTTGTGGCCCGCAGATGCCAGCTCGAGGAAGTTCGAGGGGGCGGTCAGCTCGGTGAAGGCTGTCGCCAGGCCGGCGGCGGGCACCACGGTGTCGTTCTGACCAGCGATGACGAGCCCTGGCTGCACCGGAACGGTGGTGAACGGCGCGAGGGTCTGCTTCGCGGTGGGACTGGACTCCCCCGCCATCGACACCCAGCCCTTGATCCAGTCGCTCTGTCCACTGGCTCCTTGAGCAGTGCCCCACGACGCCAGTCGCTCCGCTGCCGAGCCGCCAGCGCTGTGACCCATGACGACCACGTGGTTGCCATCGACGTGGCCCTTGAGGGGGGTCACCTTGCCTCCGGCGAGGTAGCCACGCAGCGCGACGAGATCCTGCACGTCGGCGTTGGGGTCGGTGGTGGGAGGGGTGGCGTTGATGGTGGCATCGAGCTCCGCCGAGAGATCACGGCCAGCGTGGTCAGGTGCGCAGGCCACGAACCCCCACTGGGCCAGGTGTGCCATCAGGAAGCTGGACTGCTCCTTGAACGAGGCGAAGCCGTGGCTGAACAGCACGAGCGGGAAGGTCCCCGCTGCCGCCGGCAGCCCCACCACACCTTGGGTGGAGTAGGTGGCAGCCGAGGCGGCGGCCGGGTTCTTCGACACGATGAAGGCGATGGTGGGTGGCAACTCGTTCTCGACGTTGTAGATCAGCGCCTTGCCGGTGGTCTTGGTCGAGGGGTACCAGCAGTCTGCGGTGGTGGTGTAGCCACTCGGGGTCAGGGTGGTGGCGGGCACGGGATAGCTGAAGGCGTCGATGCCCACGGCGTAGGGACCGGCGTGGCTGAAGGTGGTCGCGGTGATCGTCGCCTCCTTCACCACGGTGTCGCCATTGATCACCTTGGTGGAGATGGTGGTCCGCTGCGCTTTCGGCGCAGCACTGGCCACCGACAACGGCGCCAGTCCGGCGATGAGTGCAGCAGACACGAGCAGTGATCGACGAGCCATGGTCCCCCCCGGGATGTCGCGGTGTACTCCTCGCGTCACAGTAGCCGCGCCGGGGATCTTGTCAAGCGGCTAAGCACTCCTCGTGGGGGCGTCTATCCTTATCCGTTGCGGGCGAGCCCTTCGGGGTCCGTCCGCGCCCAGCATCGCGCTGGGGCAGCGCATGCGGGTGTAGCTCAATGGTAGAGCCCCAGCCTTCCAAGCTGGCCATGCGGGTTCGATTCCCGTCACCCGCTCCAAGAGGACTCACCGGGCGGACTCAAACGGTGAACGCGACAACTCCCGACCAGGAGGTGTCGCATGCCGAGGGTCCGGGCACCCACAGAAGTTTCGGTTCAGGTTGGCTCCAAAGTGCCAAGAATCGTCGGGAAGCGGGCAGCCCGGTTCCTGACGTGATCGGCCTCATCTGGACATGGCGTTATGCCACCGTCCCCGACCGGAACCTCGGCCCGCTTGTTCGCATCTGAGAGCGACGTCCGGGAGTTACTGTCATCGAGTGTCTGCAGACGTAACTCTTAGGAGAGTGACTCCTGAACTTCGGGAGTTGGTGACGGCACTTCGCGTCGCTCCGTCACAGATCGAGTTCGTCGAGTCAAACGCAAAGTCCTTGAGCGAATCGGACTCGGATCCGGCGCTGTCCTCGTTTGCGGTGTTCGATGGCTGCGAACGTGGGATG